>JAICXL010000001.1 GCA_025980475.1 Nocardioidaceae bacterium
ACGCTCCCCGATCTCTGGTCCCCGGCCACGACACAACGTTGCTTCACACGGCACCTGAGCACCTGATCCGCGTGAAGCGACGTTGTGCCACGTGATGGGGACGCGACAGCCGGTAGCCGCGAGCTACCGTCGTTCTCGAGATCGGTCTCGACCTTTTTCGACCGGAACTGCTGGTCGGTCGACCGGCGAAGCTGGGTCGTCCACAACGCGCCGCCTGACCATTCGCGTGGTACCCCCGACCGGATTCGAACCGGCGCTACCGCCTTGAGAGTGCGTCCAGATGGTGATTGAGTGCCGTCGAAACTCGATGAAACCGCAGGTCAGAGGCCTTTTTTCTAACTTGCTCTTGTTGGACATTTAGAGCAGTTTCTGATCCTGGTGTTGCCCCAGTGTTGCCCCGGAGCGTGGCCGAGGACGACAGGCGATATAGCAACGACTGCTATATTGATGCCATGACCGGGCGGAGTGGCGTGCTGCGCGACGTGATGATCGAGACGGGCACCACGCAGTCCGAGCTGTCCCGGCTCAGCGGTGTGCGCCAGCCGAGCATCAGCGGCTTCCTCTCCGGGAAGGTCGACCTCAGCGACGACCAGCTCGACCGGCTGCTCTCCTGCATGGGCTTCCGCCTCGAAGTCGTCAGGCGTCCCGTCGTCCCCAAGCTCACCCGCTCTGAACGCAGGTCCTGGCAACTGCATCGGCAGCTCTCGACATTGCTCAACCGCGAGACGTTCGAGGACTGGACGGCACCGATCGAACGCAACCTCGGCCACCTCCGCGAGCGGGTCACCGGCCAGCCGCACGAGCGTAACGTCGGCCGCTGGCGACAGCTCGTCGAGGACCGAGACCTCCCGGGCATCCACCGAGTTCTGACCGGCCTCGACCGCGACTCGATCCAGATGCGCGAAGTCTCCCCCATGTCCGGGCTACTCTCCGACGAGCAGCGCCGCGAAGTCCTGCGGCTGGCCGGCTGATGCGGCGCGACCAGCTCGAGCACGCGATCCGCACGGCCTGCCAGATCATCGATAAGCCAGAGGTGATCGTGGTCGGCTCGCAGGCCATCCTCGGCACCTACGACGAGTCGCAGCTCCCCGCGGCCGCCACCATGTCGATCGAGATCGACATCCTCCCGATCGCCGACACCAACGAGGAGACCGCCCGCCTCGCCGATCTCATCGAGGGTGTCGCAGGCGAGTTCTCCTCTTTCGAGGGACTCCACGGCTTCAGCATCGACGGCGTCGACCTCGAGACCGCTGTCCTCCCCGACGGCTGGCGCCATCGCCTGGTCAAAGTGCAGAACGCCAACACGCCGCCCCTGCTGGCGAGCTGCGCTACACCGGCTGGTGTCTCGACAAGGAAGACCTCTGCGTCGCGAAGCTGGCCGCCTTCCGCAAGAAGGACCGCAACTTCGTCGCCGCTCTCCTCGAAGCCAACCTCGTGAACGCCGATCTGATCGCAGCGCGGTTGCCCACGGTTGCAGATGGGCACACCGCAGCAATCGAGCGTGCACTGCCCTGGTTGCACTCGATCCGCTGAGGCCCGCCATCGGCGGAGCAGTCATCGCTTGCGCCCATGGGCGCCGCGTCGGACCTGAGACGAAAGAGCGCCTCCGCCGTGACACGACCAGCGGGTCTGACGGTCCCCTGCTTCCCGGCCCTGAAGCTGCGCAGCCGAGCTGGGTCGCGGATGCGCTAACGTGGTTCCACGCGCCGGCGGAGGGGCCCGCCGATGACTGCGGAGCAACGATGGCCGCCAACGGTCCCTGCCTGATGAGGTAGGAGGCTGTCGCCGTGACGTCCCTGGGAACACCGTCGCCGCTGAGCACGGCCGTGCTGGTGGCTGAACTTCTTGAGCACGTCGACGCCGATCTGGCCGTTGATGTGCACGCGTTGGGCCGGCGCCTCGCCTCGGGCAATCTCACCGTGTTGGTGGCTGGTGAGGCCAAGCGGGGGAAGTCCACGCTGACCAACGCCCTGCTGGGCAGGCCACTTCTGCCGTGCGGGGTCGTGCCGGTGACCGCCTTTCAGACTACCGTCGTCCCCGGCCAACCCGAGCGGCTCGAGGTCGATCTGGCCGACGGCAGCACGCAGCGCCTTCCCCTCGACCAGCTACCGCAGTACGTCACTCAGCGGGGGAACCCCGGAAACCGGCACGGCGTCCGCGAGGTGCGTGCCGTGCTCGCCGAGGGGCTCCCTCATCCCAGCCTCTTGCTCATCGACAGCCCCGGGTTCGGCTCGACCGTGGAAGACAACTCCCGGCAGGCAGCCATCGCCCTGGAACAGATGGACATCGCGGTCCTGGTGCTCTCCGCCGATGCGCCGATGTCCGCCAGCGAAGCAGCACTGTTGAGCCGCCTCGCAGAACTGTCCGTCGAGGTCGTTGTTGCGCTGAACAAGATCGACCTGGTCGAGGAGAGCCAACGTGACGAGGTTCGCGCCTACGTCGCCGACGCGGCGGCCGCGGAACTCCAACGCCCGGTCAGCGTCCTGCTCTGCTCGGGCCGCGCGGCTCTGGAAGCCCGGATCAGCGGTGACGGCGACGCCTGGCGCGCCAGTGGTGTCGACGAACTCCACGCGCTGCTCAGCATCCGGGCCGACTCCAGAGTGGAGCAGATCCTGGAGCGGAGCATCGCCAAGCGCGCAGGACAGCTTGCGGCGCGGCAACTCGACCGGTGCAACGTCCAAATGAGCACGATGCGTTCCCTGCGCGAGGACCGGAACCAGGAACTGAACGCGTTCGAGGCCTCGATCACCGAAACCACCAGACTCGGCTCTGCAGCCATCGCCCTGCTCGAGAGCGCGCTGGCGAGGCACAGAAGCGATCTCGCCCACGCTGCCGAGCAGGCCGTGCCTCGCCTGCGTCGAAGGCTGCGTGCCGAGCTCGATGACTGCCTGCCCTCCCCGGCTGCCGGCTTGGCGGCCAGCGAGCTCGAAGCCGGAGCACGCGCCCGCATCGAGGACCATTTGCGGATCGAGGTCGAGCAGTGGCGCGCCGAATGGCAACAGAGGTTGTCGGCGGAGCTTGCCGCCCAACGTGCGCGGGCCACAGAGCTGTTGGGTCAGGCCGTGGCAGACCTGCGCATCTCGGCCCGTGAGAACCTCGGAGTTGAGCTGACAACAGGAGTTCCCGAGTTCGACCCACCCGACTTCGGTGCGCTGGTCTACGACGCCTCCCCCGATCCCGGCTGGAACCAGGCCGCGACCGCATTCGTCCGACACGCCGGGCCCGGAGCGCGGAAGCGCACGGTGCGGTTCCTTCGCCAGGAGTGCTCGCGGTTGGCGGACAAGCATGTGGGCCGGGCACGGGCTGAGATGCAACGGCGCCTCGACGAAGGCGGGCGTCAGCTGCGGTCCGCGCTGCAACGCGCGTTCGCCGAGTCCACCCAGGATTTGACGCAGGCGCAGGAGGCTGCACGCATCCTGCAGGCAAAGTCTCAAAGGGAGTTGTACGAGGCGATCGCCAGCGTGACCACCCGCCACCGAGCTCTGCTCGAGATCGGCCAACAGTTGCAGCAACGGACAGCCCGACTTCGCAAGGACGACCCGGTGGAGGCGATGCGTGGCTGATCGGGGAACGCGATGGATGGCCGCCCTCGCGACCGCGGCGTTTGCCGCGCTCACCGTGGACGTGTCGCGAAACGGACGCATCGACTGCCTGGAGCGCCGGCTCATCGAACGTCGACCCCCCGCAGCTGCTACAACCGACCCGGAGCCCTGGCCGGTGATCACCCGCCTCGGCGGTCGCCCCGCACTGGCCACGATGACCTCGATCGCCGCCGCCATCACGATTGCGCGTGGCCACTCTGCGGCGCCAGCGGTGCTCCCCGTCCTCGTCGGAGTGCCGCTGCGCGTCGCTGTGATGCGGACAGTCGACCGGCCGCGACCGGCTTCCGAGCGCTGGCTGGTGCAACCGGAGGGCGCCAGCTACCCGTCCCGCCATGCCACGGCTGGCGCACTCGGCATGCTGGCCCTGCGGCGGTCGCTGCCGCCGTCCCCGATGACCAGCATTGTCTGCGTTGTGCTCATCGCAGTCGAGGCCCACAGCCGGGTCCGGCTCGGCGTGCACTGGCCCAGCGACGTCGTCGGCGGAGTACTGCTGGCGATCGCGCTCGATGCGGCCACCTCCGCCCTGCTTGACAGCGACGGGGCGGCGTACGCTTGACTGCGGTGCGGCGGTGGAGCCCGCCGGCGAGCCCGGGTCTGATGAGTCGGGATCGCGAACCGCATCCGCCGATGGCTCCTGCAGACGCGACGTCTGGAGGAATGGCGTGCCCGCGATCTCGTTTGTCGATGCCCTGGAGATCCTCGACTCCCGCGGGAACCCGACGCTGCAAGTGACAGTCGGCCTGGACAACGGCATCCGCGGTGTCGCCGGCGTGCCGTCCGGGGCCTCGACAGGCCGGCATGAGGCTGTCGAGCTCCGCGACAGCGAACCCGACCGCTACCTGGGCAGGGGCACGCTGGCGGCCGTGGGATCGGTGCGCCGCCAGATCAACGACCTGCTGCGGGGCCACACGGTGACGAACCTGGCCGATGTGCTGGGCATCGACCAGCAAGTCCGCGAGCTCGACGGCAACCCCGACTACTCACGGCTCGGCGCGAACGCGGCCGTGGGCGTCTCGATGGCGGTGACGCGGGCGGCCGCGGCCTGCCGCGAGCTCCCGGTGTGGGAGCTGCTCGCCGACATCTCGGCTGGGAGCCGCGGCTGCCGGTGCCGCACTTCAACGTGGTCAACGGCGGCGCGCACGCTGCGAACGACCTGGACTTCCAGGAGTTCATGATCGCCCCGGTGGGGGCGCCGTCGTTCGCCGAGGGGCTGCGCGCGGGCGCTGAGTGCTACGCGGCCTTGCGTCGCCGACTGACCTCGCTGGGCATGGACTGCGGCCTGGGCGACGAGGGCGGCTTCGCCGTACAGATGTCCGGGGTCGAGGACGTGCTGAGCCTGCTGGTCGGGGCCATCGAGGAGGCCGGCTATCGCCCGGCACGGGACGGGGTGGCGATCGCGCTGGACCCGGCCGCCAACGGATTCCACGATGGCGATGGCTACACGGTGGCAGGCAGC
The DNA here is from genome assembly GCA_025980475.1 of Nocardioidaceae bacterium. Classification (GTDB taxonomy): domain Bacteria; phylum Actinomycetota; class Actinomycetes; order Propionibacteriales; family Nocardioidaceae; genus Marmoricola. The sequence goes on from JAICXL010000001.1 coordinate 5,059, forward strand.
CAGCACTCCGCAGCCGACATGGCGGCCTGGTACGACGAGCTCTGCAGGGCGTTCCCGATCTGGAGCATCGAGGACGGCCTCGCGGAGGACGACGACGGTTGGCGGCAGCTGACGGCCGTCGTCGGTGATCGGGTGCAGGTCGTCGGCGATGACATCTTCGTCACCGACGCCGCCCGGGTCGAGGCAGCGGCCATCGGGAAGATCGGCAATGCCTGCCTGATCAAGCTCAACCAGATCGGCAGCCTGGACGGCACGCTTCGAACCGTGACCACCTGCCGCGACGTCGGCTATGCCCAGATGGTCTCCCACCGCTCCGGGGAGACCGTCGATGCGTTCATCGCCGACCTGGCTGTCGGCATCGGGTGCGGCCAGCTCAAGAGCGGCGCGCCGGCGCGAGGCGAACGGGTGGCGAAGTACAACCGGCTGCTGGAGATCGAGCACCGCACCGGGATGCCCTACGGGTTGTGCGATGCCGACACCCGCCACTGAGAAAGAGTCGACCGGGAAGGAGACGGCGATGACGGTCGTGGACGTGATCATCGAGATCCCGCGCGGATCTCGCAACAAGTACGAAATGGACCACGCCCGCGGAAGGATCCGCCTGGACCGCACCCTGTTCACCTCGACCTCCTACCCCGCCGACTACGGGTTCGTGCCCCGCACCCTGGCCGACGACGGCGACCCGATCGACGCCATGGTGCTGGTCAGCCAACCCACCTTCCCCGGCTGCACGATCCGCGCCCGGCCGGTTGGGGTGTTCTGGATGCACGACGAGGCCGGCCCGGACGCCAAGCTGCTCTGCGTGCCCGACCGCGACCCGCGATACGCCGAGTACCACGACATCGACGACCTCCCCGAAGCGCTGCTGAAGGAGATCTGGCACTTCTTCGACGTCTACAAGGACCTCGAGCCACTGAAGTCCAGCGACACCCGCGGCTGGGGCCACGCCGCCGACGCCGAAAAGTGCCTGAACGCAGCCCAAGCGAACTTCCGTGACTGAACCGCCGGCTGCCGCGGACCGCCGCAGCTGGCTCAGCCGAGGCGTCGTCGGTGTCGGGGCGGCCTCGTTCTTCAGCGACTCCGGCCACGAGCTGACCACCTCGCTGCTGCCGTCACTGGTCACCACACTCGGGGCAGGCCCCGGCGCACTGGGCATCATCGACGGCGTCTCCGACGCCCTCACCGGCCTCAGCAAGCTGACTGGCGGGCCGCTTGCCGCGGATCCGGAGCGACGCGGCCGACTCGCCTCGGGCGGGTACCTCGGCACCGCGGTCGCCACCGCCGCCATCGGTGCCTGCACGGCCGTCTGGCAGATCGCGCTGCTGCGCGCCTTCGCCTGGATCTCACGCGGACTACGCGGACCGGCACGAGACATGACCTTGACCTCGCTGGTCGAACGCGAACAGTACGGCCGGGCCGCCGGGATCGAGCGCGCCGGCGACAACGCCGGCGCCATCCTCGGCCCGGTGCTCGCCGCCGCCTTGGTCGGCGTGCTCGGGGTCCGCGCCTCAATCGGCGTGTCGTTCATCCCGGGCGTGCTCGCCGCGGTCGCGATCACCCTCGCGGTCCGCGAGGCCCGACGCCGCGCCGTGACCACACCCAACACCAAGCCCGGCCTGCAGGTTCGGATCCGCGAGCTGCACCGTGCCGGACTGACCCCCCAGCTGGTGCCGATCGCGTTCTTCGAGCTGGGCAACCTGGCCACCACCCTGCTGATCCTGCGCGCCACCCGCGTCCTGGAACACGCCGGCACCGGCGCGACCCGGGCGGCCAGCCTGGCGATCTTCCTCTACGCCGCCCACAACGCTGTCGCCGCCGGCAGCTCGCTGCTCGCCGGCAGCACGGTCGACCGGTTCGGGCCCCGACCGGTGCTCGCCGCCGGGGCCACCAGCTACCTGGCCGGCTACGGACTACTCGCCGCCGTCCATTCGTCGTCGGCTCTCCTCGGCGCCGGCTTCTTGCTTGCCGGCCTCGGCATCGGCCTGGGCGAGACCGCGCAGACGGCATTGGTTGCGCTCGCCCTGCCCACCGAGCTGCGCTCCCAAGGGTTCGGCCTTCTCGGCCTGGTCCAGGCCGCCGGAGACCTCGGCGCGACCGTCGTCGCCGGAGCGCTCTGGGCCGCTGTCGGTGCGATCGTCGCCTTCGGCTACGCCGCCGGATGGATGCTGCTGGCAGTTCTCGCGCTCGCGGTCCACGGCCGCACAGTCCCCGGGCCGCCGCCCCGGGGGGAACCAACGACACCAGGCCGACAAGACAAGGATGGGCAACCATGATCGGGGACTGCCTGAAGGTCACCAGCTACTTCGGCGAACGACAACACCACCAGGGACGGTTGCTGTCCGACGCACTGCTGGACGCCTTCGAGGACTACGACCTGGCCACCAGCATCCTGCTGCGCGCCACCGGAGGCTTCGGGCTCCACCACCACCTGCGCACCGACCAAACGCTGACGATGTCCGAGGATCCCTCGCTGATGGCCATCGCCGCCGACAGCCGCTCCCAGGTCGAGGCGGTGCTCCCCCGGCTGCTGGAGCTGCAGGGCCGAGGCATGGTGACCCTCGAACGAGCTCGCCTGATCCGCGACGACCGGCCGATCGAGGAGTTCCCCGAGGAACTGCACGAGGCGACCAAGCTGACCATCTACGTGGGACGGCACGAGCGGATCGGTCGGCAGCCGGCATACCTGGCCCTGTGCGACGTGCTGCACCGTCGTGGCATCGCCGGCGCCTCGGTGCTCATCGGGGTGGACGGCACCAGTCACGGCGCAAGGGAACGAGCCAGCTTCTTCAGCGCCAACCGCGACGTCCCCACCATGGTGCTCGCCGTCGGGGACGGACACCGGATCCGGCGGGTGCTGCCCGAGCTGCACACCATCGTGGACAGACCGATAACCACCGTGGAGCGGGTCCGGGTCTGCAAGCGCGACGGTCATCTGCTCGCACGCCCGCACGAGCTGCCCGAGACCACTCCTGGCGGCCTCGGGCTGTGGCAGAAGCTGACGATCTACACCTCCGAGCACCATCGCAGCGGGGGAGAGCCGATCCACCGCGGCATCATCCGGCAACTGCGCGCCACTCGTGCACGCGGCGTCACCTCGCTGCGAGGGATCTGGGGGTTCCACGGCGACCATGCACCCCACGGCGACCGGCTCTTCCAGCTCGGCCGGAGGGTGCCGGTGGTCACCGTCGTGGTGGACACTCCCGCGGGCATCGCGCACTCCTTCGACGTCGTCGACGCTCTCACCACCGAACACGGGCTGGTCACCTCCGAGATGGTCCCCGCCATGCAGTACCTGACCCCCGATGGCGACCGAGGGGGGCTGATTCTCGCCGACCACGACTACTGACCCACGACTCCGCATCGTCCCCGCGCATCGTCGTCCTCGCGGACTCCGGGTGGGATCTGGCACACTGGAGACGGCGATGGAGCTCGCCCGGCCGGGGTCCGGCCCGAACTGCACCAGCTGATGGCTCCTGCACCGCAAGGTCAGGAGTCTTCGCATGCCTGCCGCTCCGTTCACCAGCCTCATCTTCCGCGGCGACGTCAGCCTCGAAGACGTCGACGCAGCCACGCAGCCGGAGTGTTTCCACGACCTGAACCTCGACCAGCTGGTCGACAACGTGTGCGCCAACCACCAGCGCACCAACCTGGAGCACTTCTTCTGGCTACTGCCGGGCAGCATCGAGGCGATCCGCTACCGCCAGGACGCTCTCCGGCAGGCGGCTCAGCCGGCCGTCCGCGAGGCGGTCACCGCCTTCGCCGAGGGCTTCACGAACGTCCGCATCGGCCAGTCCGAGGAGAAGCACCTGCGCTACGACCTGCAACGCCAGCGCGTCCACCTGGACACCGCGCTCGACTACTGCGCCACCGTGAAGTCCTTCGCCGAGCAGCTCAGCGGTGTGGCACTGGAATCGGAGGCCTTCGACTCGCTGCGCGCGCACGTCACCGACTATGTGGCCTCCGATGCCTTCGGTGAGCTCGAAGCCGACGCCCACCGCGTCTCGGCCGCCCTCGCGCAGGTGACCTACCTGCTGCAGATCCGGGCCAACCGGATCCGGGTGCGCCACTACGAGGAGCACCCCGACCTGAGCCGCGAGGTGGCGGAGTTGTTCGACCGCTTCAGGGAAACCCAGGACCGGCTGGAGCAGCGGCCTCGCCGGTGGACCAGCGGGTTCGGTCATGTCGAGGCCGCTGTCCTGGGCCACGTGGCCCAGCTCTTCCCCGAGCAGTTCGGATTGCTCGCGAACTTCTGTGAGAAGCACCAGCGGTTCGTGGAACGCGCCCTCGGCAGGCTCGGCCGCGAAGTCCACTTCGTGATCGCGTGGCTGGACTTCACCGACCGGCTCGATACCGCGGGGCTGTCGACCTGCTATCCCGAGCTCTCCACCGAACGCGAGCTCCAGGTGGAAGACACCTACGACGCAGCCCTGGCCGCGACCCTCGAGGGCGCGCCGGTGGTCACCAACGACGTGCGACTGGAGGGTGAGGACCGGATCATCGTGGTGACCGGGCCCAACCAGGGCGGCAAGACCACCTTCGCCCGCGCCATCGGACAGATCCACTACCTCACCGCGCTCGGGTGCCCGGTTCCGGGCAGCCGCGCACGGATCCCCGTGGTGGATCGAGTGCTGGCCCAGTTCGAGAGACAGGAGATCCCCGACAGCGACCGCGGCAAGCTCAAGGACGACCTGATCCGGATGCGCCAGCTGCTCGAAGCGGCGACACCGCAGAGCCTGGTCGTGCTGAACGAGGTGTTCAGCTCGACCGCAACCGACGACGCGCTGGCGCTGGCGCAACGGGTGCTCGACCGGCTGCTCGACCTCGACTGCTTCGGCGTGTGCGTGACCTTCCTCGACGAGCTCGCCGACGACAACCCGCGCATCGTGAGCATGGTCGCCGAGGTCGACCCCGACGACCCGAGCGTGCGCACCTTCCTCCTCAACCGGCGGCCCGCCGACGGGAAGGCCTACGCGGCCTCGATCGCCCGCAAGTACGGGCTGACTCCCCAGCTGATCCGGGAGCGGGTGGCGTCATGAAGGTGAGGTTGATGTTCTCCGACGCCGACTTCGATGCGGAGCTGCCCCTGCCTGCACATGCCGAAGCGCTGGCCGCCGACCTCGGCATCCCACTGCTCCTGCAGACCATGGCGGCGGGCGATGAGTTCCTGTTCACCATGTGCCGCGCCGCGGTGTTCCAGTCGCTGACCGACATCGCCACCATCGACTACCGCCAGCAGGTGCTCTCCGATTGCCTGGAACACCCGGCAGTAGTTCGCGGCTTCTACGACCTGGCGGTCGAAGGCGTCCAGGCCGACCGGCACATCCATCTCGGCCTCTTCCACGATCGGCCCGGACCGAAGCTGCGCAAGGCCCGACAATGCCTGGTCGCCTATTTCGCCATCCTGCGCCGCCTCCGCGCGGAGATCGACGCCCACGCCGGAGACTTCTCCTCACCGGGCCTGCGCCAGCTCTGCGCCACCGTGCAGGAGCAGCTGCCTTACGACTACCTCGACGAGGTCGAGGGATACCTCAAACTGCTGGGCTTTCCACGTGGCACGCTGCAAAGTGTCCGTCTCGGCAAGACCAACCGCAGCACCGACCATGTCCTGCGAACCCTTGAACAACGCGCAGGGTTGCGCCGGTTCCTGCCGGCCCAGGACTTCACCCGCCATACGGTCACCGTCGCCGACCGTGACATCGCTGGCATGGAGCAGCTGAACGAGTTGCAGGAATGGGGCCTGGCGGTCGCCGCCGACGCCGTGTCGGAGAGCGCCGACCACGTCTTGTCGTTCTTCCGCGCACTGCGCCGCGAGCTCGGCTTCTACCTGGGCGCGATCAACCTGCACCACGTCCTGACCGAGGCCAACAACGCTGCCTGCCTCCCCGAGGTGCTGGCACACGGGACCGAGCTCGAGGCAGCCGAGCTCTACGACCCTCTCCTGCCGCTGCACGGGCAACCGCACCCGGTGCCCAATGACGTCAAGACCCACGGCGGCGGGCTACTGCTGATGACCGGGGCCAACCAGGGCGGCAAGTCGACGTTGCTGCGCGCACTCGGCCTGGCCCAGCTGATGATGCAGTGCGGCCTGTTCGTGCCGGCCAGATCCTTCCGGGCGAGCGTGGCCACCGGTATCTTCACCCACTTCAAGCGTGAAGAGGACGAGTCGATGACCAGCGGCAAGTTCGACGAGGAACTTGCCCGGATGAGCACTGTGGTCGACCAGATCGCGTCCGGCGCCCTGCTGCTGTGCAACGAGTCCTTCTCCTCCACGAACGAGCGCGAAGCCGCGGCGGTCGGCGGCGACGTCATCGGAGCCCTGATCGACGCCGGGGTGCGGGTCCACCTCGTGACCCACCTCTACGAGCTCGCCCACCGGCTCGGCCGCGACGTCGCCGACGTCACCTTCCTCCGCGCGGACCGACGCGACGACGGCAGCCGATCGTTCCGAGTGCTCCCCGGCGAACCGCTGCGCACCAGCTTCGGCGCCGACCTGTACCAGGAAGTCTTCGGCGAACCTCTCCATAGCGCCGACGTCGACGAAGCCACGCCGGCGGACTCCTGACGATCCATCGAGACAGATGCGGCCCGGCGACGCCGCTGCTAATCTGAGAACCCCCCGGAGGGGTCGGCGGAGGGGCTCGCCGTCCAGCATCAGCTGGAGAACGCATCCAGGCCAACGGTCCCTGCCAGGCAGTACGACTGGTAGGAGACGCCGTGTCCCCTCTGTTCGCAGGGCTCGGATCGTGACGCCCGGCATCGCGCTCCAGGTGATCCAGGGCCTGGTCGTGCTGGCGTTCGCACCGCTGTACGCCGGTGTCATGGCCCGTGCCTCGGCCATCGTCGCGTCCAAGCGCGGCCCCAGTATCTGGCAGCCCTACCGCGACCTGGCGAAGTGGCTGCACAAGTCGACGGTGATCAGCGACCAGGCGTCATTCGTGTTCCGGGGGGCGCCGTTCGTCGCGTTCGCCTGCTACCTGACCGTCGCGGCGATCGTCCCGATCATCACCGATCAGCCGCTGCCGCTGGCATTCCTCGGCGATCTCATCGGTGGGGCGTTCGTGCTGAGCCTGGCCAGCTTCGCGATGTCGCTGGCCGCGCTGGACACCGCCAGCCCGCTCGGCGGGCTGGGCGCAAGCCGGGCCAGCTGGATCGGCAGCCTGGCCGAGCCGGCCCTGATCCTGGTGTTCTTCACCGTGGGCGCCGTCTCGGCCTCGGACAACCCCTACCTGATGAATCAGGCAGTGGCCGGATCGCCGTACGTGATCGTGCTGCCCACGCACCTGCTGGGTCTGGTTGCGTTCTTCATGCTGGTCCTGGTCGAGGGCGGACGCATCCCTATCGACAACCCGACCGGGTCGATCGAGATCTCGATGATCGAAGAGACCAGGGTCCTGGAGTTCTCCGGCCGCGAGTACGCGTTGGTCAAGTGGGCCAGCTGGATGAAGCTGTTCGTGCTCTCGGCGATCTTGATGAACATCTTCGTCGTCCCGTGGGGGCTGGGGGACGCGACCTCGATCACCGGCGGGCTGCTCGCGATCCCGGTGCTGCTGGGCAAGCTCGCGGTCTGTGCCTTGGCGATCGTGATCATCGACAGCTCGTTCGCCAAGCTCCGGTTCTTCCGGATCGCGGAGTTCCTCGGCGCCTCGTTCCTGCTGGCGCTGGTCGGGATCGTGACCTCCTATGTGATCGGAGCCTGAGCATGGAGAGCCTGAACGCCACCTCTGCCGCCGGAGTGCTGCTCGACCTGTGCGGGGTGCTGATGCTGCTCGGCGCGTTCGCCTGCCTGGGGTCGAAGCTGTTCAATCGCTACGTCGTCTACTACGGGTTGCAGTCGGTGGTCCTGTCAGCGGCCACCGGGGTGGTCGCCTTCCACTTCGCTCGCATCGAGCTGTGGGTGCTGTGCGTGTTGACCCTGCTGATCAAGGGGATCGCCATACCGACCGCCACCCGGCGGCTGCTGATCGCACTCGAGCTGAAGCGTGACGTGGCGGTCTCGACCGGCCTGTCCACCGCCCTGATCCTGGGTGGCGGACTGACAGCATTCGCCTACCTCGTCATTCGTCCGGACCTGTTGCCTCACGGCGTGGTGGCCTCGGCCGTGGTGCCGCTGTCGACCGCCATCGTGTTGCTCGGCGCGCTGGAGATGGTCCTGCGGCGACACACCATCGCCCAGCTGATCGGCTGGCTGATCGTCGAGAACGGCGTCTTCCTCGGCGCGATCACCTTGGTGGCGACCTTCCCGTTCATCGTGGAGGCGGGCATCTTCCTCGACCTCGTCGCCGGGGTGCTGATCATGGTGGTCTTCGTCTCCGGGCTCACCCGGGAGCTGGCGCACGCCAACGCCAGTGAGCTCAGGGAGCTGCGCGGATGACGACGATCCTGATCCTCCTTGCGGTCCTGCCGCTGGCCGGCACCGTGGCGGCCGTCCTCGGCGCGGCAGCACGTGCCGCGGGCTACGCCGCCGTGGCCGGAGCGGTCGCCGCGCTTGCCCTGGCGACCTATGTACTGGTGCGGACCACCACCGAGGGGCCGTCCCAGGCCCTGGCCGGCTTCATCTACGTCGACGAGCTCAGCGGCTTCTTCCTGTTCACCGTCGCCCTGGTGGTCCTGCTCGCCTCGCTGGGATCGGCGGCCTACCTGCGAGTGGAGGAGCACACCGGCACCTTGAGCAGATTCCAGGTGCGGCTGTACTTCGGGTTCTTCGGCGCCTTCGCCTCCCTGATGCTCGCCTCACTGACCACCGGGAACCTGGGCATGCTGTTCGTGCTCATCGAGGCCAGCACCCTGGCCAGCGCCGCCCTGGTCGGCCTGGAAGCGAGGTCCACCTCGCTGGAGGCGGCGTGGAAATACATCATCATCAGCTCACTGGGAGTGACCATCGCCCTGGTCGGGACCTTGTTCTTGTTCTACTCCGCCACCGGACTGCACCTGAGCGCGAACCAGGGCCTGACCTGGCCGTACCTGTTCCACCACGCAGGTGCTCTCGCGCCGGCGAGCCTGCGACTGGCCTTCCTGCTCGCCGTCATCGGCTACGGCACCAAGGTCGGTCTCGCGCCGATGCACACCTGGCTACCCGACGCCCACTCCGAGGCGCCCAGCCCGGCCAGTGCGATGCTGTCCGCTGCGCTGCTCAACACCGGCATGTACGCAATCATCCGGTTCCTGGCGCTAGCCCGCGTCGGCCTCGGCGATGCCTACGTTCAACGTGTCATGCTCGTCTTCGGCTTCGGTTCGGTGATCATCGGCGTGCTGTTCATGGTCCACCGCGGCAACTTCAAGCGCCTATTCGCCTACTCCTCGGTCGAGCACATGGGCATCATCGCCATCGCATTGGGGTTCGGCGGCCCGCTGGGGATGTACGGCGCCCTCCTGCACACCCTCAACCACGCGGTCGGCAAGTCGGTGCTGTTCATCTCCAGCGGCGACGTGGTGCTCGGCTACCGCACCCGCGACGCCCGGCGCCTCCACGGTCTACTCGGCTCGCTGCCACTGACCGGCGGCGTACTCCTGCTGGGTTCCTTGGCCATCTTGGGATCGCCACCGTTTGGACTGTTCCTCTCCGAGTTCACCATCATCCGCGCCGGCTTCGCCTCCGGCAGCGGCTGGCTGCCCGCGCTGCTGCTGCTCTTCCTGGCCATCGCCTTCATCGCGTTCGCCCGGACCACCACCGGGATGGTTCTCGGTCGAGCCGACACCTCCCCGCAGGCCACCTACTCCGGCGCGGAACGAGTCCTAGCTGTTGCTCCCCTGGTGCTGGGCATCGGCGTCCTGCTGCTGCTGGGCCTGTGGATCCCCAGCGGCCTGAACCAGGCGATCCTCGCCTCGATCGGAGCCGCCACGTGACCAGCCGGACGACAGCCGGACCGCGACACAACCCGGTCCTCGCGGAACTGGCCACCGGGATCGGTTCACCGCAGCCACTCGGGCACGACAGCGGGACGCTGCACTTCACGGTCACGGCCGCAGACCTCGAACACTTCACCCACCGGCTCGCGGAAACAGCGGGTGCCCGACTGGCCGACCTGTTCGCCGCCACCGGTGACCCGCCCGACCAGGTCGTGCTGAACATGCTGTGGGCCCTGGATGCCGACGACGCCTACCTTCTCATCCAGACCCAGCTCAGGGGGGAGAACTATCCCGCACTGTCCGACATCGCGCCTGCTGCGTTCGTCGAGGAGTGCGAGATCTTCGAGCAGTTCGGCGTCCGGCCCGCGGGCGACAAGCCGCTCAACCGGGTCGCCGTGCCGCCCCAGGCTGACCACGACATCCCTCGACTGGGCGCGGCGCCCCGACACGTGGACGGTGAGGTGCACGCGCCCCACGCCGTGGGCGGGCACGCGTTCGAGTTCCCCTTCGGCCCGGTCCGGGCCAGCGCCCAGGAGTCGCTGTACTACGGGCTGGTGACCAGCGGGGAGGAGGTCGTCGACTTGTACCTGCTCACCTGGCACAAGTACCGCGGCCTGGAGTGGCGACTGCAGGGCATGCTGCCAGACGCCGCGCTGTTCTACGTCGAACGCGCCGAAGGCCTCTCCGCCGTCGCGCAAGCCTGGGCCTTCGCCGCAGCCGTCGAGCACGCCACCGGCCTGCGACCGGACCCAGGAGCGTCCCGGACCCGGGCGCTGGCCCTGGAGCTGGAGCGGCTCTACAACCACGCCGCAGCCATCGCTGCGCTGTGCCAAGCCACCGGCCTGTCCGTCGGTCAGGCCGGCGCCGAGATCGCCCTCGAGCGACTTCTGCGGGTCAATGCGGCGGTGTTCGGGCACCGGTACCTGTTCGGTGTGGTCGGAATCGGCGGAGCCCAGCGGGCACCAGATCTTGGCCCATTGCAGACCGAGCTTCCCGAGGCGGTCGCCGAGCTGCGAGCCGTCTGCCGCCTGTTGTCGGGCACCAACTCCTTTCTCGACCGGCTCGAGGCCACTGGCATCCTCACCACCGAGCAGGCCGTCCGGCTCGGCCTCGTCGGGCCCGTCGCCCGTGCCGCGGGGGTGGCGATCGACGCGCGCAACCAGCACCTGCAGCCGCCCTACGACGACGTGGCGGTCCACCCGGCGCAGGGTACGACCGGTGACGTCCTGGCCCGGTACCAGACCTTTCTTGCCGAGATCGACGAGTCAGCGCGGCTGATCAGCGAACTCGCCAGGCGAGGGGCCACCGCGGGCGGCACGACATCGCCCCGGAAGGCCGGCTCGGGCCTGGGCTGGGCGGAGTCACCACGCGGCGAGTCACTGGCCTACGTCGAGCTCGACGGCGACGGCTCCATCCGCCGGGCTCGACTGCGCCCAGCCTCGGCGCGCAACTGGAGGGCCTTCGACGACGCCTGCCGCTCCCAGAACGTCTTCACCGACATCCCCATCATCGAAGCCAGCTTCTGGCTCACGGTCGCCGGGACGGCACGCTGATGAGCCTGTGGTTTCTGCGCGGACTGCGTCGCGGCGTGGTCACCACCCGCTACCCGAAAACTCCGCCGGATCCCTGGACAGCAACGCTGCCGACACCCCCGTCCTTCGTTACAGACCGTCTCGACATCGCGACGGCCGACGCGCTCGTCGCGGTCTGCCCACCGGCGGCACTGCGCCGCGAGGGTCTCGAGCTGGTCTACGACGTCGGCGCCTGCACTGCCTGCGGACGCTGCCTCGTCGTGGCCGACGGCGCAGCCGTGCCCAGCGGGCAGATCGAGCTCGCGACCCAACGCCGGGAAGACCTTGTCAAACGCGTCGCGATCGAAGGAGGAGTCCAGTGACCAGCCCAGTGCACGGCCCGGCAGGCTTGTCCACCACGTCGTCGCATTCCGCCGATCCGGAGCGGCTCGCGGACGAACTGTCCCGCAACGTCCAGCGCTGGTTCGGCCGGAGCCTGCACATCCGCACGATCGACACCGGTTCGTGTGCCGCCTGCGAATCCGAGATCCGACTGTTGGGCGCCCCGCACTACGACCTGCATCGCCTCGGGTTCTTCTTCACCCCCGCGCCCCGGCATGCCGACCTGCTGATGGTCACCGGACCAGGCGTGCGGGCCATGGACCCCGCCTTGACCAAGACCTGGACCGCCATGCCTGAGCCCAAGGTCGTGGTGGCGGTCGGCGCCTGTGCCCTCGGCGGGGTCTACCCGACCGACGCGTTCACCCATGGCGCGATCGACAAGGTGCTGCCCGTTGACGTCTACATCCCCGGTTGTCCGCCTTCCCCGATCGCGCTGCTGCACGGCCTGCTCGTGGCGGTGGGCAGGCTCGTCGACCGCGTCGGCGCCCAGCCGTTCACCACCACGACCACCGGCCCCGCGGCGGCATCACCATGCTGACCGGTCTCGCGCTGGCCGTCGCAGCCGGGCTCTGGGTGCTGGCCGCCTGTGTGTCCGCGACCGGTAACCACGCGCTGCGTCTGAGGCTGACGTCGCTGATCGGCGGCGCCGGCGGCCTGGCCTGCCTCGTCGGAGGCCTCTCCACACTTCTCGGCGGATCGGTGCTGCACTGGCGCCTTGGCGCGGCCAACCCGGTCGGTGCGATGGTGCTGCGGGCGACACCGCTGGCGGCGGTGTTCGTCTGCCTGCTGGGTCTGGTCTCGCTGAGCATGGCCCTGTACGCGCCGCGCTACCACCATGGCGACGGGAGTATCGGCGGCTACCTGGCCGCTGTGCAGCTCGCCGAACTCGCCTCGTTGGCGCTGTTGGTGGCCGGGAACGTGACCGTGTTCCTGGTCGGCTGGGAGTCGATGGCGCTGTTCTCCTACCTGTTGGTTCTGCGCCACCACCAGCGCGACCAGGTCGCGACCGGAGCGTTCTGGTTCCTGGCCCTGTCCGAGGCCGGGTTCGTTCTGATCGTGGCCGCCTTCGCGCTGCTCGCGGTGCGCACCGGCAGCATGGACTTCACCGTCATCGCCCACCGCGCACCCACTCTGCCGCTGGGGTTGCGCTCGGCGGTGTTCGTTTTGTCACTGCTCGGCTTCGGCTTCAAGGCCGGCATCGTACCCCTGCACGTGTGGCTGCCCGAAGCCCACCCCGTGGCGCCGGCCGACGGCTCGGCCTTCCTCTCCGGGCTGGTGGTCAAGCTCGGCATCTATGGCATCGTGCTCGTCGCCTTCGACCTGCTCGGCACCGGACCAGCATGGTGGGGCGTCCTGACCATGGGCCTGGGCGCCGCCTCTGCGGTGCTGGGCATCCTCTACGCCCTCACCGAGCGCGACCTCAAGCGGTTCCTGGCCTACTCCACCATCGAGAACATCGGCGTGATCCTGATCGCTGTCGGCGCTGCGATGACCTTCGCCGCCTATGGCAAGGCCACCTTGGGCGGCTTCCTGCTGCTCGCCGGGCTCTACCACACTGCGAACCACGGCAGCTACAAGACGCTGTTGTTCCTCGAGGCCGGCGTGATCGAGCACGCCACCGGTACCCGCAACATGGACCGCCTCGGCGGCCTTGCCCACCGGCTGCCCCGCCACGCGGTCATCACCCTGATCGGCACAATCGGCATCGCCGCACTGCCGCCACTCAACGGCTTCGTCAGCGAATGGCTGATCTTCCAGGGCCTCTTCCAGGGCTTCCGGATCCCCAGCCACCTGGTCGGCATCCTGATCGTCACCGCCGCCGCCTGCCTCGGTCTGACCGGTGGCCTGGCGATCAACGCCTTCGTCCGCGCCTACGGCATTCCGTTCCTCGGGATGCCCCGCACCCACCAGGCCGCGGTCGCCAACGAGGACAGCCAGCCATGGGCCGGACCGACCCTGCTGGCCGCAGCAAGCGTCTTCCTGGGCCTCGGGGCGCCGCTCGTCATCACCGCCCTCGCTCGTGCCGTGCAGAACGCGACGGGGGTCAACGTGCTGCCCCAGGTTCTCGTCGGCAACCTCACCGTCCTGCCGGCCCACACCGATTTCTCGGCGTTCTCGCCCACCTACCTGGCCGTCTTCCTCATCGGGGTCACGGCCGTGCCGCTCGTGGTGTACCTGTCCGGGCACCCTGTCCGGCGCACGCGACAAGCCCCGGTGTGGGACGGCGGCATCGTCACCTTCAAACCCCGCATGCAGTACTCGGCGATGACCTTCGCCGCTCCTGTCCGAGTCACGTTCTCCCGGCTCTACCAGCCGACCGTGAAGCTCAGCCGACCCTCCGACGACGACCCCGCCGGACGCTCCGGGCCAGTCCACTACGAGGCCGAGATCGCGCCGCTGTTCCAACGCTGGCTCTACCAACCCGTCGTCAAGCTCGTCCGGGTCCTGGCCGCCGTGGTTCGCCCGATCCAGTCCGGCGACGTCAACCTCTACCTGCTCTACGTGTTCCTCGCCGTCCTGGTCGCCTACCTCCTGGCTGCGCTGTGAGACAGCACGAATCGCCACCCACTCCCCGCGGTGCCCCCCGGCGGATCCCCAGCGGCGCAGACCCAGCACCCCAGGAGTTGCGGCGCGAGGTCACCGAGCGGTACCAGGCGGGGCACTCCCTCCGGCAGATCTCAAGCACGATGGGCATCGGCCGCCGACTGGTTCGCGCCTTGCTGTCCGAGGCGGGCGCGAAGGTCCCGGCACGCGGGCGCGGGCGGCCGCGACCCGCCACCAGGCTTCCGCGCCCCCAGAACCTCCCGCAGGTCCTACGCGCCCTGTACCTCGACCAAGGCATGACGCGACGCGAAATCGCCGACGAACTCGGCGTACCCGAACACCGCGTCCGCGCCTGGCTGACCGAGAGCGGCATCACCCCACGAACCCGCGGCGGCGCCAACCGGGAGGACCGCCACAGAGTCCCGCGCGACGACCTGGAGAAGCTGTACGTGGATGAACGCCTCACCTCCGCGGAGGTCGGGAACCGCACGGGCGTGAACCTGCAAACCGTGCTCAAGTCCCTGCACGAACAGGAGCTACCGGTCCGAGTCCCGAACGATTCCCAAGCCGAGATGGTCCTGCTTGACGAGCTCTACGACGACGATCTAGTGCGCCGGGCATTGCGGCGCTGGCACATCCCGGTCGTCCGGCGACCCGGGCTGGTCCACGAGCGCTTCCCGACACCGACGCCGCTTACGCACCCGCTCTTACGCGACCTCTACCTCGACTGCGGACTCTCCGGCGCGCAGATCGAACTGCTCACCGGACAGCCCTCGACCATGATTCTGGGACAACTGAAGAAGGCCGGCATCCCAAGACGCCCACCAGGTGGGCTATCCCCCTTCCTCCGCCGCGCACGACAACGGCACTGACCCCGACTCCCACACTCGGCGCCCGGACTGATGGCGTTACGCCTCGGCGCCCATCGCAACGTTCCCCCTGCACGAACCGACCCGTCGAACCCCTACACACCTCATGCCGACTCGGTGCTTAAAGTTTCAACCAGTTGGTTGGGGAGCTCGTATAGCGCCACTTTCGGGGGTGTGACGATGTCCATCCACAAGCTCACTGCCGGGAGTGGGTATGACTACCTGACCCGGCAGGTGGCGGCGATGGATGCCACCAACAAGGGCCACACCGGACTGGCGTCGTACTACACCGAGAAGGGCGAGACTCCCGGCCGGTGGGTGGGTTCGGGGATGGCCGGGATCGAAGGGCTGGCGGCCGGAGAGGTGGTCACCGCCGAGCAGATGCAGGCGCTGTTCGGCGCCGGTCATCACCCGCTCGCGACGAAACGCCAGGCGCAGGTGCTGGCCGAGATCGGCGCCGAGGTCCGCGCCGCGGTGACCGCGCCGGGAGCCGGTGGGCGCCGTCCGCGGGGCCGGCCACGGCAGACCGTCACGCACCGGGAGCTGCAGCACCGGATGCGGGAAGCGGCCCGGCTGGGGCGCCCGTTCGCGGTCTATGACGGCGAGGTGTCGGCCTTCCGTCGGGAGGTCGCGGGCCGGTTCACGGCGTTCAACACCGCCGCCGGGCTGCCGGGCGACTGGCCTGTGCCCGTGACCGAGCGGGCACGGATCCGCACGCAGGTGGCGGTGGAGTTCTTCGGTGCCGAGCACGGCCGCGCCCCGACAGATGCCCGCGAGGTCGCCGCCACCATCGCCAGGCAGTCCCGCCCATCCGCCACGGCGGTGGCCGGGTTCGACCTGACGTTCTCCCCGGTGAAGAGCTTCTCGGTGCTCTGGGCGCTCGCCGACCCGGGCACCGCCGCACGTCTGGAGCAGGCCCACCAGGCGGCGGTCTCCGACGCGCTGGCGTTCCTCGAGGAGCACGCGTTGTTCACCCGCACCGGGCGCGACGGGGTCCGCCAGGTCGAGGCCCGTGGCCTGGTCGCGGCGGCGTTCACCCACCGCGACTCCCGCGCCGGGGACCCCGACCTGCACACCCACGTGGCGGTGGCGAACAAGGTGCAGACCGCCGATGGGCGTTGGTTGGCGATCGACGCGCGGGTGTTGTTCAAGGCCAACGTGGCCGCCTCGGAGGTCTACAACACCGCTCTGGAGGCCCACTGCGCGAAGCTGGGGCTGCGGTTCACCGAACAGCCCAATCCAGATGCCCGCAAGCGGCCGGTGCGCGAGATCGTCGGCATCGACCAGGCACTGATCAAGGCGTTCTCCAGGCGGCGGGCCAGCATCGAGCAGCGCCGCGACGTGCTCGCCGCGCAGTTCCAGCGCGCGCATGGCCGTCCGGCGACGGCGGTCGAGATGCTCAAGCTGGACCAGCAGGCCACCTTGGAGACCCGGCAGGCCAAGCACTCCCCGCGCAGCCTGGCCGACCAACGAGCAGCCTGGCACACCGAAGCCAGCGACGCGCTGGGTGGTGACCGGCGGCTGCGGCGGATGCTGCGCGAGGCCTTCCACCCCGCCACGACGAAGCCCGAGCGGGTGGATAGCCAGTGGGTGTCGGCGGCCACCGACCGAGTGCTGGCGGCGGTGGAGATCCGTCGGGCGACCTGGCAGGAATGGCACGTTCGCGCCGAGGCGCTGCGCCAGGTCCGCGGCCTGGACCTGTCCGCGGCCGACCTGGGCCGGCTGGTGGACCTGCTGGTCGACCAGGTCCTCACCGACCGGTCGGTGCCGATCAGCCGACCGGCCGCGGACGACATCACCGAGCCCGAGCTGCTGCGGCGCCGCGACGGCGCCTCGGTCTACACCATCGCCGGCTCCGAGCTGTTCACCTCAGCGCGGATCCTGGTGGCCGAACGCGAGCTGGTCGCCGCGGCCAGCCGCACCGACGGCCACCGGGTGCCCGCAGCCTGCGTCGATGCCGCACTGAGCGAGACGACGGCCACCGGGATGGTGCTGAACCGGGGGCAGGCAGACCTCGTGCGGCAGATGGCAACCTCCGGTGCCCGGGTGCAGCTGGCGATCGCCCCGGCCGGGTCCGGGAAGACCACCGCCATGCGCGCCCTCGCCGCCGCCTGGACCGCCGGCGGCGGACAGGTGATCGGGCTCGCACCCTCCGCGGCAGCCGCCGACCAGCTCGGCGCCAGCCTGCGTGGCCACCCCAACACCCGGCCCGAGGCCCGGCCCGAGGACCGGCCCGACGCCCGGCCCGATGCGGCTCTCGGTGTCGCTCCTGGTGTCGGTCCGGAGCCTGGTCCCCGGGCCGAGACGTTGGCGAAGCTGACCCACGCCCTATCGACTGGAAGGGCGACCGGGACGATCCCGGAGTGGGTCGCGGGGATCGGGCCGCAGAGCCTGGTGGTGATCGACGAGGCCGGGATGGCCGACACCCTCTCCCTGGCCACCACCGTCGGCTACATCCTCGAGCGGGGTGGCAGCGTGCGGCTGATCGGGGACGACCGGCAGCTGGCCGCGATCGGGGCCGGCGGGGTGCTGCGCGACATCGCCGCCACCCACGGAGCCCTGCGGCTCTCGGAGCTGGTCCGGTTCACCGACCCCGCCGAAGCAGCCGCCTCGCTGGCCCTGCGTGAGGGCAGACCGGAGGCGCTCGGGTTCTACCTGGACCACCAGCGGGTCCAGGTCGGCGACCAGGCCAGCCTCACCGAACAGGTCTTCACCGCCTGGGCCACCGACCGGGGTGCCGGGGTCGACGCGATCATGCTGGCCCCCACCCGGGACCTGGTCGCCGAGCTGAACCAGCGCGCCCGCACCCACCGACTTGATGCCCTGAACCCCGACCGCGGCCCCGGCCCCGGCCGCGGCCGCGGTGACGGGGTCGGTCGCGAGCGGGCGCTGGCGGACGGCAACACCGTCAGCGCCGGGGACCTGGTGATCACCCGCAGCAACGACCGGCGGCTGCGCACCAGCCCGACCGACTGGGTCAAGAACGGCGACCGCTGGCTGGTCCGCCAGGTCCACGACGACGGCGCGTTGACCGTGCAGCACACCCGACACCGCCGCACGGTCCGGTTGCCCGCGGACTACGTCGAGGCGTCCACCGAGCTGGGGTATGCCACCACCATCCACACCGCCCAGGGCCTCACCGCCCAGACGATGCACGGGCTGGTCACCGGGCAGGAGTCCCGCCAGCAGCTCTACACGATGCTGACCCGCGGCAAAACCGCCAACCACCTCTACCTGAAGGTCGTCGGCGACGGCGACCCGCACAACCTGATCCGCCCCGAGACCACCCAGCAGGCCACCGCCACCGAGGTGCTCGAACAGATGCTGGCCCGCGACGACGCCGCGACCTCGGCCACCAGCCTGATCCGCCGCCAGGCCGATCTCGCCCCCCGGCTGGCCGACGCCGCCGCCTGCTATCTCGACGCCCTCTACGTCGCCGCCGAAACCACCCTCGGTCTCGACGCCGGGGGCCGTCTGGACGAGGCCACCGAGGAGCTCATCGACGGTCTCACCGAGGCGCCCGCCTGGCCGGTGCTGCGCGCGCACCTGCTGCTGATCGCCGCCACCGGCGACGACCCCCTCGACGCGCTGGCGGCCGCTGCGCGAGGCGAGTTGGACACCGCGCGTGACCCGGCCGCGGTGTTGGACTGGCGGCTGGACGACACCGGGATGCGGGGCACCAGCCCCGGTCCGCTGCCCTGGCTCCCCGGCATCCCGTCCGCGCTCGCCCAGGACCCGCAGTGGGGCGATTACCTGATCCAACGCGCCGAGCTCGTCACCGGCCTCGCCGGCCAGCTCCGCGACGACGCCCTCACCGCCGCGGACACGATGGGCAAGGCGCCTACGTGGCTGACCGCCGAGACGAGTACCGACTCGGAGGTCGTCGCCGACATCGAGGTCTGGCGCGCCGCCATGTCCGTGGACCCCGAGGATGCGCGGCCCACCGGCGCTCCCCAGCTGCAGAAGGCGGCCGCCACCTGGCAACGCCGGCTCGACAACCGCCTCGCCAGCCAGCACACCCCGGCACTGGATGAATGGGCACCGCTGCTGGAAAACCTCCTCCCACGCATCGGCGAGGATCGCTTCATCCAGCAGCTGGCCGAACGACTGGCAGAGCTGAACCGAGCCGGCCTCCCGGCCGCCAGTCTCGCCCACCAGGCCGCCGCCGAACGGCCGCTGCCCGACGACCACGCCGCCGCCGCGCTGTGGTGGCGGATCACCTCCCGGTGCGACCCCGCGATCAGCACCGCCGAACTAGGCGACCGATCCCTCGTCGAGGACTGGCGGCCGCAGCTGATCGAGCTCCTCGGCGCCGACCGGGCCACCCGCCTAGAGACCAGCCCCGCCTGGCCAGCCCTGGCATCCCTGATCGACCAAGGCACCCAACGCGGATGGCGGCTCGAGGACCTCCTCTCACCCGAGACGCGACACCACGGTCCGAGCGGACCCGACGAGATCGACGAGGGCGAGGCGATGCTCTGGCGCATCGGGACCCTGCTGCGCCCGCGCCCGACCGCGGACACCGACGACGAGCCCCTGCCCGACCACGACCCGACCCTGCAGACAGGGATCCCGCCGTTGCCCGAACCGGCCAACCCCGACCCGCCGCCGACGGCCTCCCCCGACGAGCCGCGCTGGGCGCGGACCTGGGTCCCCCAGCCGGGACTCGAAGAGCCAGCGGGGCCGGCGACCGCACGGCACGACGAGCCGCCGCTCCTCGGGCACCGCCAGGACCGCCACCGTCCCGGCCCCAGCCGCTAACCGGACCCGAACTGCACTGGTGATGCGCCAAGTGAGCGGCCAGACCCCGTTCGCGCACATACGGGGATAGGGCCAACCACTGTCCCTCCCGATCCAAGGAGTTCACCATGAGCCACCAGTTCCGCACCGCCCTCGCCAGCGACGGCCCCCTCGTCGACGACGAGCTGCTCACCATCACCGAAGCAGCCGCGATCCTGCGCACCCCGGTCGCCACCCTGCGCTACTGGCGCCACATCGGCACCGGCCCGCACAGCTTCCGCATCGGCCGCAGCGTCCGCTACTGGCGCAGCGAGCTCATCGCCTGGCTGGAGCAGCAGAGCAGCGATCCACAGGCCGCCCACTGAGGCGCCCTCGACCCGTCAAACCTGGGAGAAGATGCACCATGGCCAGCATCGAGAAGCGCATCCGCAACGGACAGAGCACGTGGCGTGCCCACTACCGCACACCCGCAGGTGCGCAACGCAACAAGACCTTCAACCGCAAGGTCGACGCCGAACGCTTCCTCGCCTCGGTCGAGCATGCGAAGCACACCGGCTCGTTCGTCGACACGAGCCTGGCGAAGATCACCGTCGGCGAGTGGGCCGCGCACTGGCTGAGAACCAGACTCACCTCAAACCCTCGACGAGGGAGCGCTATGCAAGCATCGTCGGAAAGCACATCGAGCCCAAGTGGGGTCGGCTCCCGCTCGGCGGCGTCTCGCACTCCGACGTGCAGACCTGGGTCACGTCTCTGTCCCGCCGTCTTTCCCCCGCCAGCGTGCGCAAGATCCACCGGGTGCTGTCACTGATGCTGGACATGGCGGTCAAGGACGGACGGCTCGCTCGCAACGTCTCCGCCGGAGTGAACCTGCCGCGACCGGTCAGGGACGAGCGACGCTACCTCACCCACGCCCAGGTCGAAGCACTCGCAGAGGCGTGCGGATACCCGGCCGAGGCCAACAAGCACAGCAACTACGCCACCCGCAGCAACGAGACCTACCGGCTGGTGGTGCTGTTCCTGGCCTACACCGGCGTCCGGTTCGGCGAGATGGCCGCGCTTCGAGTCGGTCGTCTGGACCTTGCCCGCCGCCGTGCGGTCATCGCCGAGTCGGTGACTGAGGTCTCCGGCACGGGCCTGGTGTGGGGTACGCCCAAGACCCACCAGCGGCGCGAGGTCCCGATCCCGCGCTTCCTCATCGCCGGCCTCACCCGACAGGTGGCCGGCCGGCAACCCGAAGACCTGGTGTTCGGCGGGATCCGCAACGGGAGCGCCCTGCGGGTGACCACCTTCCGCACCGCCTTCACCGCAGCGGCCAGGGTCATCGGTCTTCCCGGCCTGCACCCGCACGAGCTGCGGCACACCGCCGCCAGCCTGGCGATCGCCTCCGGCGCCGACGTCAAGGTGGTCCAGCAGATGCTCGGCCACGGCTCGGCGACGATGACCCTGGACACCTACGGTCACCTGTTCGCCGACCGCCTCGACGAGGTCGCCGACGCCATGGACTCAGCACGCAGCGGAGCACTCGGAGCCCGCCCAGCGGCCCCTGCCGTTGCCCAGGCCGATTCTGCTGTTGCCCCAGTGTTGCCCCGGCCCGATCAGGGGCCAGAAACACGCAAGCCCCCGAACTGCATTCCTGCAGGTCAGAGGGCCTTTTCGCGTCGTACCCCCGACCGGATTCGAACCGGCGCTACCGCCTTGAGAGGTGACTCAGCGGCTCGCCGGACGACGTTGGAAACTACTGAAACAGCACGTCAGGCCCGCAATGGACGACCGACTGTCGTTGCCTGTTTTCCGCTCGGCGAAGTTCGCCGCCTGGGGCGAAGTCCTGTGGAAGCACCCGGTCGCATGGGGTTCAGCGTCACTGATCATCCTGCTCGCGCTCGCCGCACCGATCCTCGGTCTGAAGACCGCCATGCCATCGATCAAGGTGCTGCCCACGAGTGCCTCCGCCCGGATCGGCTACGACCAGGTCCAGCGGGCCTTCGGGCCAGGCGCCCCCGGCACCCTGCAAGTCCTCACCGACAAGGCCGACGCCAAGACGACCAGCACCGTCCTCGCTCACGACCCGGGCATCTCCGCCGCCATGGCACCGATGCCCTCGCGTGATGGCACGGACCACGTCCTCATCCAGGCGGTCCCGACCGTCGACCCGTCCTCTCCCGATCTCGCCAGGACGGTGGACAGACTTCGTGCCGACCTCCCACCCTCCACCCTGGTCGGCGGCGCGGCCGTGGAGAACCTCGACCTGAACTCCCAGCTGGACTCCTCCACGCCACTGGTGATCGGCGTGATCCTCACCCTCGGGTTCCTACTCCTTCTGGTGGCCCTCCAAGCGCCACTGATCGCGCTGCTCGGCACGTTGGCGAGCCTGCTGTCGACCGCTGCCGCCTTCGGGGTCGCCCGGCTGGTCTTCCAGAACGGCTGGGGATCTCACCTCTTCGGGTTCGAGCCGCAAGGCTTTCTCGACGCGTGGGCGCCGGTGTTCTTCTTCGCGATGATCTTCGCCATCGCCATGGACTACACGGTGTTCCTGCTCGCCTCGGCCAAGGAGCACTACGAGAACAGCGGCGACCCCAGGGAGGCCATGGTGGGCGCACTCGCCCATTCCGGTCGCGTCATCTTCGCTGCCGGAGCCGTCATGGTCGCGGTGTTCTTCACCTTCTCCCTTTCTGGGCCACTGCCCCCCAAGGAGATGGGCATCATCCTCGGCGTCGCCGTACTGCTCGACGCCTTTCTCGTCCGGCTGGTGCTGCTGCCTGTGCTGCTCCGCCTCACCGGCGCAGCCGCCTGGTACGTCCCCACCTGGTTGTCCCGAGCTCTTCCCGACATCCGCTTCTCACACA
Organism: Nocardioidaceae bacterium; assembly: GCA_025980475.1. Lineage (GTDB taxonomy): Bacteria > Actinomycetota > Actinomycetes > Propionibacteriales > Nocardioidaceae > Marmoricola. Next base: position 27,814 of record JAICXL010000001.1, read on the forward strand.
GCTGAACAGTCACCAAACGCACCGACCACCCCCCTCCTCGATCGAACGGAGAACCACCATGTGTCGAGCAGTCACCTGCAAGACCTGCGGCAAGACCACCTGGGCCGGATGCGGCCAACACATCGCCCAGGTTCGCGCCACCGTCGCCAACGACCAGTGGTGCCCCGGCGGCCACCCCAGGTCAGAACGACACGGAGGCGGACTGCTGGCCAAACTGCTCGGTCGGAACCGGTAGTCGCCGAGAGGGCAACACGGCCCGAGACCGAGCCTACTCGCGAGCGCCGACGAGGCGATCCTCGAGCACACCCCGGTCGGCGGGTTACCGCTATGGAGGTCTTGCCACGTCCCCGACGTCGAGGCGGTTGCGAGATGCGTGGGCGTGTGGTGATTCGAAGCGGTGTCGGACCAGGTCCCCTCCGTGGTCTCGTGAAGTCGGCGGGCCTGTCACCGACTGTTCATCCGTCGTTCAACTGCACACCCCGAAGCCGTCATCCGTACTCCTTAGCGTCGACTCGACAACGACAGAACGACGACATCAGGAGACTCTCCGTGATCAGCTCTTCGCAGAGCAACAGGGCGCGTCGGTTCGCCCTCCCAGCCGTCGCCGCCCTCGCGCTCGGCACGACGCTCACCGCGTGCGGTGCCGCCAACGAGTCGAGCGCCCCGGCCAACGACAGCTCCCCCGCCTCGTCGAACCAGCTCTCCGGCACCCTGAAGGGTGCCGGGTCGAGTGCCCAGGCGAGCGCGATGGACGTGTGGCGCGCGGCCTTCCAGACCAAGAACCCCGGCGTCACCGTCAACTACGACCCCGCCGGCTCCGGCGCAGGGGTCGAGCAGGTCACCGCCGGAGGCGTCGACTTCGCTGCCTCCGACAAGGCGCTGGACCCGGCTGCCGGCGAAGTGGCCGCTGCCGCCAAGCGGTGCGGCGGCGACGTCATCGAGGTGCCCGACTACGTCAGCCCGATCGCGATCATCTTCAACGTCCCGGGCGTCTCCGGGCTGAAGCTCGACGGTCCCACGATCGCGAAGATCTTCGCCGGGACCATCACCAAGTGGAACGACCCGGCCATCGCCGCCCAGAACAAGGGCACGAAGCTGCCGGACCTCAGGATCGCTCCGGTCCACCGCTCCGACAAGTCGGGGACGACGAACAACTTCACCGACTACCTGCACCAGGCCGGCGGCGGCGCGTGGAAGTACCCGGCCGGCGAGGTGTGGCCGATCTCCTCGGGCGAAGGCGCGAACGGCACGTCCGGCGTCGTGTCCGCGGTCAAGGCCGGCAAGGGCGCGATCGGGTATGTCGACGCCAGCCAGGCCGGATCGTTCAGCACGGTCGCGGTCAAGGTCGGCTCCTCGTACGTCCCACCCACAGCCGACGGTGCCGCCAAGGCACTCGCCGCATCTCCGCTGGAGAGCGGCCGGTCCTCGACCGACATCGCGGTCAACGTGGCGCGTACCACCACCGCACCGGGCGCCTACCCGCTGCTGCTGACGTCGTACCTGATCGCCTGCCCGACGTACTCGGACGGCAAGGGGGCCGCAGTCAAGGCCTTCCTCAGCTACATCGTCAGCAACGAGGGACAGCAGGCCGCGGCCTCCCACGCCGGCTCCGCTCCCCTCCCGGCATCGCTGCAGAGCAAGGTCGCTGCAGCGATCGACACGATCAAGGGTTGATGAACAGCCTCGTCAGGACGTCCGGATCGCCCAGGAAGAGAAGCCTGGGCGATCCGGCGTTCGCCGGTCTCACCCGCTCGGCGGCACTGGCCATCCTGGTCGCGCTTGCCGGCGTCGCGGTGTTCCTCACCATCGAGGGCATCCCTGGCTTCACCGCGCCCGCGGACGCGCTCGCCGGCCACACCACGTTCCTGGGCTACGTGTGGCCGCTGGTGTTCGGCACCGTGCTCGCCGCCGTGCTGGCGTTGGTGATCGCCGTGCCGCTCTCCGTAGCCCTGGCGCTCGCCGTGTCCCATGTCGCCCCGCCGCGGGTGGCGACCGGCATCGCCTACGTCGTCGATCTGCTCGCGGCGGTCCCCAGCGTGGTCTACGGGTTGTGGGGCATCGGCTTCCTCGGCCCGCAGCTGGTGCCGCTGTACCGGTGGCTCAACGCGCACGCCGCCTGGATCCCCTTCTTCGCCGGCCCTGTGTCGACGACCGGCCGCACCATCCTCACCGCGGGCCTCGTCCTCGCGGTGATGGTGATGCCGATCATCACCGCGATCACCCGTGAGGTCTTCGCCCGCAGTCCCCGGCTCACCGAGGAGGCGGCGCTGGCGCTCGGGGCGACCCGTTGGGAGATGATCCGCATGGTGGTGCTCCCTCACGGCCGGTCCGGGGTGGTCTCGGCGGCCATGCTCGGCCTCGGCCGGGCACTCGGCGAGACGATGGCGGTGGCGATGGTGCTCTCGGCGAGCGGTGTGGTCACCTTCCACCTGATCTCGAGCACGAATCCCTCGACGATCGCGGCGAACATCGCCCTCACCTTCGCCGACGCCACGGGACTCCAGGTCAATGCCCTGATCGCCACCGGCCTGGTGCTGTTCGTGCTCACCCTCCTCGTCAACATGGCGGCTCGTGCGATCGTCGTCCGCAGCGCTCCGGGAGGTCGACCATGACCCAACTGCTCCTCGACCGCAGCGCACCGCCGGTGCCGACGCTCGACCTCCAGCGCCCCCGCCTCCCGCGGTGGGCGCCCGTCGTCGTTCTGGGCGTCAGCGTCGCCGGGGCGGGGCTGCTCGGCCTCCTGCTCGGTTGGTCGCTGGCCCCGATGGTGATCGTCGCGGTCCTCGCCTTCATCGTGCTCCTGCCCGCGTGGTCGAGCGTGATCGAAGGCGGTCGGGCCGCTCGCAACCGGCTCGCGACGGCGCTCGTGTGGAGTGCCGTCGGCGTGGCCCTGGCTCCGCTGGTCTCGCTGTTGTGGAAGGTCGTGCAGTACGGCCTTCCCCAGATCAACGGACGGTTCCTGACCTGGTCGATGCGCAACGTGATCGGTGAGCCGGGGGGAATCTTCCACGCGATCATCGGCACGCTGTTGATCACCGCGCTCGCGACGGCGATCTCCGTCCCGGTCGGGCTGCTCGCCGCGATCCACCTTGTCGAGTACGGCGGCACGTCACGAGTCACCGCCCTGGTGCGGTTCCTGGTGGACGTGATGACCGGCATTCCCTCGATCGTGGCGGGCCTGTTCGCCTACGCCCTGTTCGCGTTGATCATCGGCCCCGGGACCCAGTTGGCGCTGGGCGGCGCGGTGGCGCTCTCACTGCTGATGGTGCCGATCGTGGTGCGCTCCACCGAGGAGATGCTCAAGCTCGTCCCCCAGGAGCTGCGCGAGGCGGCGTACGCCCTCGGCGCGCCCCGGTGGCGCACGATCGTCCGGGTCGTGCTGCCCACCGCGAGCGGGGGCATCATCACGGGCGTGACGCTGGCGATCGCCCGCATCATCGGCGAGACCGCCCCCCTGCTGATCGTCTGCGGCGCCACCGACTCGACGAACTTCGACGTGCTCAAGGGCCAGATGGCGAGCCTGTCGGTGTTCATCTACTCCAGCTACACCCAGACCGGCACGCATCCGGAGATTTTGCAGGGCATGGCCTGGGGGGCCGCGTTCGTGCTGATCGTCGTCGTGATGGCGCTCAACCTGACCGCGCGGCTCCTCGGCCGCTTCCTGAGCCCGCGCCGGCCGCGCTGACCTCTCTTCCATCCACTGCCCGAAGGAATCCGATGGCTACCAGCATCGACGTCTCCGACCTCGACGTCTACTACGGCGACTTCCTCGCCGTCCAGGGCGTCACCATGACGATCCCGGCCCGGTCCGTCACCGCGCTGATCGGTCCGTCGGGCTGCGGCAAGTCCACGTTCCTGCGCACGTTGAACCGAATGCACGAGGTGGTGCCGGGGGCGCACGTCGAGGGCAAGGTCGTCGTCGACGGTCAGTCCCTCTACGACTCCGCAGTCGACCCGGTGGAGGTGCGTCGGCACATCGGCATGGTGTTCCAGCGTCCCAACCCGTTTCCGACGATGTCGATCCGGGACAACGTGCTCTCCGGGCTCCGTCTCAACGGCAACGCCCCCAAGGGCGACCAGGCCGACGAGGTCGCCGAGAAGGCGCTCCGTGGGGCCAACCTCTGGGACGAGGTCAAGGACCGGCTCGGCAAGCCCGGCATGAGCCTGTCGGGCGGTCAACAGCAGCGGCTGTGCATCGCCCGCGCCATCGCGGTCGAACCACAGGTGCTGCTGATGGACGAGCCCTGTTCCGCGCTCGACCCGATCTCCACCTCCGCGATCGAGGACCTCATCGACGAGCTGCGCTACGACTACGCGATCGTCATCGTCACCCACAACATGCAGCAGGCCGCCCGGGTCTCGGAGAACACCGCCTTCTTCAACCTCGCCGGACCGGGAATGCCCGGACGCCTGGTCGAGATGAGCCCCACGCGCAAGATGTTCACGAAGCCGGACGACCCCGCCACCGAGGCCTACATCTCCGGGCGCTTCGGCTGACCGAGCTCGTACCCCGAAGGGCCGCTACGCCGAAGGGCCCTCCTCCCGGCCGGGAGGAGGGCCCTTCGGGCGTTCGGGGCCGTTCAGCCGCGCACCGGCTGCTCGCCGGTGGTCAGGAACACGATCCGCCGGGCGACCGAGACCGCGTGATCGGCGATCCGCTCGTAGTACCGGCCCAGGAGGGCCACGTCCACGGCCGGCTCGACATCGCGCTGCCAGGAGTCGGCAAGCAGGATCCGGAAGGTGTCACCACGCAGCCGGTCCATCTCGTCGTCGACCGACTCGAGTTCCCGAGCGATGTCGGGGGTGGGGTTCTCGAAGACGTCGACGAGCACGTCCTCGAGCCGCGCGACCATGTGCTGGCAGATGGCCGCCATCCGAGCGAACAGCGGCACCGCCTCCGTGGGCAGCGTCGGGTCTGGCGCTCGCATCCGGGCGATCTTTGCCACGTGGACGGCGAGGTCTCCCATCCGCTCCAGTTCGCCGACCATCTGCAGTGAGGCGACGAGCATCCGCAGATCCGCCGCGACCGGGTTCTGGAGCGAGAGCAGCTCGATGCTCCGCTCCTCGATCCGCTCGCGGAGCAGGTCGACCGCTCGGTCGGCGTCGATGACCGCCTCCGCGATAGCGAGGTCCCCCTCGAGGAGCGCGACCGTGGACCGGTCCAGCGCCCCGTGAACGAGGCGGACGAGGTCGACGAGGTCGCCGTGGACCGCATGGAGCTGGTGGAGGTAGGCATTGCGCACGTGATGAGACTAGGAGCGCGTCGTGAAAGCAGGTCGGCCGGGCGGTGAACAGGCGGTGAACGTTGGGCGACGGTTCCCCGACAAGGCGTTCCCGGCCGCGAATCGCCCTACCATTTCGTCGTGGACTCGACGATGCAGGTCGTGCTGGCCGCTGTCCTCGGCGCGGTGCTGGGCGGCGGCGTGGCCCTGGCGTGGCGCGCCAGCGAGGCGCTGCTGCATCCCCGAGAGGCCGAGGAGGAGCCCGTCCTGCCGCCAGGGGTGACCTCGGTCCTGTCGGTCCTCGCCAGTAGTGCGCTCGTCGTCCAGCACGACGACACGGTCGTCAAGGCATCCGCACCGGCTTATGCGATGGGCCTCGTCCGGAACCGGCGCCTTCTGCTGCCCGAGGTCATCGAGCTGGTGCACGCCGTACGACGGGACGGGGAGATCCGCGAGGAGGAGCTCAGCATCGGTTCCCCGGCTCGGCAGGTCTGGCTCCGAGTTGCGCCGCTGACGACGAGGCTGGTGCTCGTTCTCGCCGAGGACCGGACACGTGAGCGACGCGTGGAGGCCATCCGTCGAGACTTCGTCGCCAACGTCAGCCACGAACTGAAGACGCCCGTCGGTGCCATGCTGCTCCTGGCCGAGGGCGTCCTCGATGCCGCTGAGGACCACGTCGCGGTTCGCCGGTTCGCCGAGCGGATGCAGATCGAGGGCAACCGCCTCGCCACCCTGGTCAGCAGCATCATCGAGCTCTCCCGGGTTCAGGACGACGATCCGGCGAGCCGCGACGCCGTAGACGTCGCAGCGCTCGTCGACCGGGTGGTCGAGGAGAACACCGTGGAGGCCGGAGCCCACGGCATCCGGCTCGCCCGCGACGTGCCCGCTGGGCTCTCGGTGCGGGGGAGCGCCGGTCAGCTGGCTCTGGCGCTCGGCAACCTGGTCTCCAATGCGGTGGCCTACTCGTCCGATGGCGCACGGGTGCTGGTGCGCGCAGCGGAAACGAACCACCGCGTGGAACTCTCGGTCGTGGACCACGGCGAGGGCATCCCCCCCGACGAGGTCGACCGTATCTTCGAGCGGTTCTACCGCCTCGATCCCGCACGGCAGCGCTCGACCGGAGGAACGGGACTCGGGCTCTCGATCGTCAAACACGTCGTCGCTTCCCACGGCGGAGAGGTCCGGGTGAGGTCTGTGCCGGGAAACGGCTCGACGTTCACCCTGGTACTGCCGGCTGCCGTCACGGCAGCGTCTCCACCGCTGGAGGGGAGCATCGGATGACCCGGGTGCTGGTGGTCGAGGACGAGCAGAGCTACCGCGAGCCGCTCAGCTATCTTCTGCAGCGGGAGGGATTCGAGGTCGTCGAGGCCGAGACGGGCCCGGATGCCCTCGAGGCTTTCGACCGGCTCGGAGCCGACATCGTGCTGCTCGACCTGATGCTGCCCGGCATGTCCGGGACAGAAGTGTGCCGTCACCTCCGGGCGCGGTCCCGAGTACCGGTCATCATGGTGACCGCACGAGACGACGAGGTCGACAAGGTGATCGGGCTCGAGCTGGGCGCCGACGACTACGTCACCAAGCCCTACTCCTCGCGTGAGCTGGTCGCCCGCATCCGCGCCGTACTGCGCCGCGGGGAGGAAGTGCCGACAGCGGGCGAGGCGCTCGAGGTCGGCCGCGTCCGGATGGACGTCGACCGCCACCAGGTCACCGTGGCCGGTTCCGATGTCTCACTGCCGCTCAAAGAGTTCGAGCTGCTGGAGATGTTCCTGCGCAACCCTGCCCGTGTGCTGACCCGCCAACAACTGATCGACCGCGTCTGGGGCGCCGACTACGTCGGTGACACCAAAACACTCGATGTGCACGTCAGGCGACTGCGCTCCAAGCTCGAGGAAGACCCGGCACACCCTCGCATGCTCTTGACCGTGCGAGGCCTCGGCTACAAGCTCGCGCAGTGACGGCCTCCCGGCAGTTGCCCGTCCGCGAAACGGCTCCGGCCCGGTGGGCACGCGAAGTCGTCCACAGGCAGCGACCGGCACAACGCAGGCAGCCGAAATCAGTCAGCGAGAGTCCGCGGATGGGAATGCAGTGGTGCACCCCGTTCGGCGCCGTGGAAAGAGCCCCAGGTGCCGTCGGCGTGTACGAGCAGAACCGCGAGGGCGGCGGCTACGGCGGTCATCGTGACGAACCAGAGCCCGCGCGTCCACCTGCCCGGCACGTCGGCCGTGCTGCCACCGAGCACGGTGAAGCGCAGCGCGGGGACGATCCGGCCCAGGAGGTGGAGGCCGGTCACGGTGGCCCAGGCGAGGAAGAAGCCTTGATGCAGGGTCACCCAGTCAATCCGAAATCCGAGGACTGTCAGGAGATTGCTGCGGGCGCGCTCCTCTCCGAGGACGACCAGCAGGACGCCTGTGCCGAGAAGCCCGAGGGTTGCGGCGACGACGAATGGACCCAGCAGTCTAAGCAGCAGAGGAGGCGGTCCAGATTGGACGTAGGGCGCGCTGCCCAGGTAGTAGCGGGTCATGCGCCAACCGGTGCTTGCTGTCTTCATGACCGCCGGGGGGATGAGCAGGGCGCCGAGTGCTACGTGCCAGGAGAGGAGTCCGCGTACGTCGAACAGGGTGAGGAGCTCTCCAAGGGAGAGGACGAGCAGCACCAGGCCGGTCCACGAGGTGAGTAAGGCGTTTCCGGCAGGGCCGCCGGTGCGGGGCGAGATGGGCTGGGCCCGCTCGCGTTGCCCGGTCGCCTCCGCGACGGTGCCACTCACGGCCTGCGCAACGGCACTGTGGTGGTTCGCCATGTGCGGCTCCATCGTCAGTCCTTCCCGGATCAGGACGCGTTCGTGCCGCTGTTGCTGGGTCCGCCGGAGCCACTGGAGACCCCAGGGGGCTGGGTCGGTGAGGGGGGCGGCGGCGCTGGTTGAGCCGCGTGGCTCAGTGGCGCCGGCGCGGTGTGCTGGGTCGGAGTTGTGCTCGCCGTGCGAGCCGCAGTGACGGTCCGCACCGGGCTCGGCGGGTGGGTCGGCGAAGGAGTGCTGGTTCGGCGCGTGGGGGAAGCGGTTGCGCTCGGCGCCGGCGCGGCGGCGCCAGCCTGGTGGGCGGCTGTCGCTGTGGTGCTCGTTCGCGACGTCGGCGGGGCCGCGGCCTTCTGGACTAGTGCGTGGTGCCGGCGGTGAGGCGGTGCGATGGCCCTCGTCCTTCGGTGATGAGTTCGCTGATGGGGCGTCGGCCTGATGCCCGACGTCGTACTCCGCGCAGGGTCGTGCCCGGGGCCAGCGCTGGTTCCCGGTGCGGCGGCCGCACCGGCTGTTGAGCTCGAGGCAAGTGAGACGAAGGCTGCCGCGGCTCCGACGAACGTTGTGCCGACGAGAGCGAGATAGCGCCTGGCCTGGACGAGTGTTGGTGACATCGCCGGTCGGGCGCTCGAGTCGCTGGGGCGGTTCACGTCGCTCACTGGTCTCCTTCGTCGATCCACAGGGCCAGTTTGGGGCATACGCCGGTTGTGCGACGCGCAAACGGCAGGTCATCATCGGCGAGAGGTGCTGGTGCGAGGATCGGGAATCCCCATTCGTCGAGCGAGATCCGCTCGGGCCACATCGGTGCACACAGCCCGTGGCCATCGCAGCGGGTCCAGTCGACCCTCAAGTGCGGGCCCCTCACCGGGCGACTCGAACCGGCGGTGGCAGGGGCAGAGCCCCGCGGACGGGCAGGCCGCAGCTGTGGCCGCCTGCGTGGCTCGCCACGTGGTCGCGGAACGCTTGGAGGGCCGTCGCGACGAAGCGGGAGGCGCCGTCGGGGTGAGAACAGGCGCCCCGGCCATCTACCAGGCCCAGCCGGACGTGGAGGTTCCTCAGATCGACCGGTCTGCCGGCCGCGAGTGTTTCGAGGTCCTCCGCGATGGCGGCGAGGCCGAAGATGCAGGGACCGCATTGGCCGGCCGACTCGTTGGACAGCCATCGTGCGACCCGCGCGACCTCACCGATGGGGCAGGTGTCCGGCGGAAGGACGGCGACCACGCCGGCTCCGAGGCCGATGCCGTGGGATCGGAGAGCGGGCCTGTCCAGACACAGATCCATGTCGGTCACCCACGTTCCGTGGTACCCGCCGAGCAGGACCGGCGAGCTCCCGGGCCCCACGAGCGCGCGCAGCGGGGTGCCGGTGGGGATCTCGGCGACGCCGGCGCGAGGAACATCGCCGAGCAGCGTGACCAGGGTCGTGCCGGGCTCGTCCGGGGATCCGGCGCCGCGGAAGCTGGCGGGCCCCAGGCGTGCGAGCAGACCGAGTTGCGCGAACGTCTCGACGTTGGAGGCGAAGGTCGGTCGTCCGTCGACCCCTCGGTCCACGGGGAGGATCCGGCGCCCGTTCGGGACAGGAGGACGACCGCCAAGCCCGTTGATGAGTGCCTGCACCTCGCCGGCCACGAAGCCCCCACCGGTCTCGATGACGCGGATCTTGCGAACGTCGGGTCGCTCGTGGGCGGCGGCCCGGAGTATCCGAGCCGAGGCCGTGTCGTGGACGGCGATCGTCGTTCTGCGAGTTCCCAACGCGTGTGCCACCAGGATGGCGCCGTCCAGGACCCGGTGAGGCGCACACCGCATCAGTGCCCGGTCCTTCCAGCTCGCAGGCTCGCTCTCGCTGCCGTTCACGAGGACCCTGTTGTGCCGGCCTGTGTGCAACGCCGCGAGCTTGGCGGCGACCGGGAACGCGGCGCCGCCGCGTCCCAGCAGGCCGACGGTGCGTGCCGCGGCGATCAGGGTGTCCAGGCGCCACTGCGGCAGGGTACCGGGGAGCATGAGCTGCTCGGTATAGCCGACGGCCCTCGCACCGGTTGCTCCGTCGAGAAGTCGTGCTGTCCCCAGCACGTGCAGGGCTGGGACCGGCACTCCGGCGTCCGGGTGCGATCCCTGCTCGAGCACCGTGCGCGCGAACGAGGTCATCGTGTTCCTCGATCGACGAGGGCGAGGTGTCCGCGGCGGTCGAGGACCCGGCGCGGCTCCCGCCGTCGCCAACGGGTGACGAGCGCGGCAGCACCCGCCATAGCGCACAGGACGTAGGTCAGCGTGGTCCACCAGGTGCCTGTGTCGGTGCCGGTCAGTACGCCGTGCGCGATGCTCAGCGCCCAGCCGGCATACGAGATGCCGTGCACGACGCGCCACGTCCGTTCGCCGGTCTCTGATGAATTGCGCAGGAACGAGCCGCGCGTCCAACCCGAGAGCGCTGCCAGCACCACCGCCCACATCGCGATGGTTCCGAGTCCGACGGCAAGCGGACGGTATGGCGCCGTGAACGGCACGAGGACCGCCCGGACCGAAATCGGCACGGAGCTGTCAAGCACTACGAAGGTCAGGTGCAACAGCAGGAAGATCAGTCCAAGGACCGCGATCGAGCGGTGCAGCAGCTGGTGCAGCAGCCGTCGCTCCGGATGCCACCCCACCGTCGAGAGGGCACCGAGCCCGACGGCCGTGCTGAAGGCAAGCAGTGCCACCAGACCACAGGCCCGCATCAGGTACCAGATGGTCACGATGCCTCCCGCTCCTCCATCGGCCACGCGCCGCGCCGGGCCGCCACGCCGTCGTGGTCGATCATGCGGGCAGCGAAGCCGGATGCCTCGATCCATGCAGCCGCGGCGTCGGGCTCGACCAGAAGCCAGGTACTGGCGATGTTTGCCTCCAGCGCCGAGGGTGCCCAGACGGTGGCGGTGCGCCACCGTGCCTCCGCGGGCCGCCCCGTCCTGGGGTCGACGAGATGGTGACGGTGCTCACGCCGCTGCGACTGCCACGTACGCCCCTGCGTCGAGGAGGTCGCCAGGCCACCGAAGGCCAGGTCGACGCGAACCGCAGGGCCGCCTCGGCGTTCAGCGACATCGATTCGCCAGCTCTGTGCGGGCGTACCGGCACTGGCCACGTCACCGCCGATCCCCACCAGGGCTGCGCAGCCGAAGCGCTGGTGGATCCGGTGCGCCGCCTCGTCGACCGTCCATGCCTTCGCTGTTGCCCCAAGATCGAGTGCCGCGCCGGCGGGCACGGAGACAAGGCGGAGGTCGGCGTCGAGTCGAATGCCGCTCCATGGCGGTATGTCACCGGCACACGGCAGGTCATCGTCACTGCAACGGCTTGTCCGGACCTGCTCGATGTCACGGTCATAGCCGAGCTTCTCGAGGACGGTTCCCAGCGCAGGGTGCACAACGCCGCCGGTCGTCGCTGCTGCATCAAGGGCGACGGCGACGAGCTCTGCGGTCAGCGACCGCACCGGGACGAGCCGCCCGCCGCCGCGGTTGACCCGCTGAAGGTCGGAGTCGGTTCGAAAGCGACTCACTGCCCCGTCGACCTCGTCCATCAGCGTCCGAACCAGTGCCGCGGCCGCGGTCAGCGCGGCGGGATCCGTCACGGTGACATCGACGGCGCAGGACCACGCCGTCCACTTCTGCGACGTCGGCGCAGTCCTCATGAGCTGTGGCTGTTGCTGTGCGACAGACCCGTGCTGCCGCTGGACACGCCGGTGCTGTTGCTTGAGCCACCGGTGCTTGACCTACCGGAGCTCGGAGCCGTTGTAGGACTCATTGTCCTGACGGTCGGTCGAGCTGGATGGCGTGGCCGAGGGCGTCGGTGAGTCGAAGTCGGCGCTTGGCGGCGGCGCGCATGCCGCTTTCGGTCGTGGGCCGGCGCGGAGGGCGACGCGCTGTTCGGGCTGCGGTGGCCGGCGGCGGCGGTCGTTACTGAATGTTGCTCTGCTCCGACAGCGAATGCACCGCCGACGATGACGGCCAGACCGACCGCCGCGGCTTGATAGCCCCGGACCCGGTCGTGGAGGGTGCTCGACTGAGGAAGCATGCCTCCACCATGCGTGAGAGAGCGTCAGGGGCGCCGCAGGCCAACGTCAAATCTGTCTCAAGCGTTCCGGAGTGTGTCCTGTGTCGACGGCGTTGAGCACGAGGCGCGGTCCGGTGCGGCCACCCGCACGGATGAGTTCCAGCCGTCCACCGGTGCTCCGTGCCAGGGACTGAGCGATGTCCAGGCCCAAGCCGCTGGACCCACGGTCGCTACGCCCCCGCTCCAACGCAGCCTCCGTGAACCCACCCCCTTCGTCTAGAACATCGATCGTCACCTCGCCACCACGACGCCCGAGAGCGACTTCACAACCGACGCCCTCCTCGGTGTGCGCGAAGACGTTCTCCAGCAGCGCGTCCAGCGCCACGGCCAAGTCCTCCTCCGACGCGCGGACGAACGCCTCGCCGCCGGGCAGGCGCTCCCGGATCGAGCGGTGCTGGTCCTCAGCGAGCGGAGCCCAGAACGCGACCCTTTCCCGGACCACCGCCACCGCGTCACAACGAGGGTGGGCGCCCTCGCGCTGCGGCATCCGCGCGGCGCGGATCACCATGGTCAACGTCCGCTCCAGCAGCGCGATCTGCTGCTCGAGCTCATCGCGACGACCGTCCGCCGGCAGAGCCTCCACGCTCAGTCGCACTGCGGTGAGAGGGGTCCGCAGACGGTGCGACAGGTCGGCGACCTCCTCCCGCTCCCGGGCCAACAACTCATCGAGACGGTCAGCCAGCGCATTGATCTCTTGAGCAACGCGTGCCACCTCCACCGGACCCTGCTCCGGGGCACGAGCGTCGTTCTCGCCGTTGCTCAAGCGCATCGCCGTCTCGGCGGTCAAGGCGAGTGGGCGAACCAGACGGCGCGCGCTCAACTCAGCCGCCACCCCTGCGACCAGCAGTAGCGCCAACGCCACACCGGTCACCAGCAGGTACTCCTCGTGCAGCCGATCCGCAACGATCGCGACCGGCGTCACGGCGTAGACCCGCGTCGCCCCTCGACGGGCGGTGACGAGGACCTCCACTGCCGAGCCGAGCCGAGAGGGGATCTGGCGTGGCATCGAGACCCGTCCCAGGTTGTCCTTGTCGTGATCACCACCAGCAGCTGGCTGCCGGGGTGGGTTGGTGAAGAGTCCCCGGTCATTCCGAGTCGAGCCCTGGAGGGGCGGCTGCGTAGCACCGAGGACGGCGCCACTGGGCGTCACCACCGTGACGTGGACATCGCCGCGCGCGTTGATCCTGGCGACGTAGGCGGCCAGGACCGTGGCGTCGTACCGGTCGGTGCTGACGAAGACGGCTGTGGCCTCGGCGGCGGATTCCGCCTGACGTTCCGCCTCGCCACGCGCCTGTGCCCGCAGCATCACCACCAGGGGCACGCCGGCAAGAACGATGACCAACGCGGCGATGCCCGTGGCAAGCAGCAGGAAGCGAGTCCGCAAGCTGGTTGTCGGCCACCTCATGGCGCGTCGCCGGCGGCTCCGGCCGCGTCCGGATCCACCAGCTTCACGCCGACACCACGGACGCTGATCAGGTACCGGGGATCGGCGGCGGTCTCTCCGAGTTTGCGTCGCAGCCACGACAGGTGCACGTCGACGGTGCGATCGGCGCCACCCCACGGAAGCTGCCACACCTCACTGAGTAGACGCTGTCGAGACACCACCTCGCCGGGACGGAGCATCAGCGTGTGCAGCAGGTCGAACTCCTTGCGCGTCAACGTGATCTCGTCGGTCCCGAGGTGCGCCGTCCGGCCGATGGGATCCAGCCGCAACTGTCCGACGACCACGGTGGCGTCCTCGGGCTCCGCTGCCTGGGTGCGGCGAAGGACGGCACGAATACGAGCATCGAGCTGGGCAACCGAGAAAGGCTTGACCAGATAGTCGTCCGCGCCAGCGTCGAGGATGCGCACCACCTCTCGTTCGTCGTCGCGGGCAGTGGCCACGATGACCGGTGCAGAGTTGAGGACCCGACTCATGGACAGCACATTTGCCCCGTCGATGTCCGGGAGACCGAGATCCAGAACGATCACCTCCGGCCGGTGCGCCGACAGCGACGTGATCGCCTCCGCGCCCGTTGCGACCGCCGCAACGACATGTCCGTGCTCGGCGAGCCCCCGGATCAGCGCCGACCGAATCCCGCTGTCGTCCTCGACCAGGAGCACGTCCGCCACAAGGTCAATCTAATCGGGCGGCAGGCAACTTCAGCGGTAGGCGACCTCGAACGCTTGGCGGCGTGCACCGCGGGCGGCTGCCTCGCGAATGACCTTGCTCTCTGCGCGCACGGCGGTCTTGTCTTCAGGGCCGCCAGATATCCGATATGGGCGCACGGTGGTGGGCGGCGCCGATGGGCGACAGCTGGTAGACGGCCTCGACCGTCCGGAGGAGGCGGTAGTGGTCCACCGCCTCGGGATAGGCCGCGGGCCGGACGTGGGCGCCGTAGACCAGCATCGCGATCCTGTTGCGAGGGCGGTCGTCGTTCTCGTCCCATGTCACGACGAGAAGGCTGTCGTGTTTCTGGGCCCACCGGGCGTACGCCGCGAAGTGCGCGTGCAACCAGTTGTCTGCCTGGGCCACGGTGCCGTCATGCATGTCGTGGATGAGATCGGGAGCCACGAACGCGACCGTCGGCAGCCGGCGAGGACTCGTCGGCCAGTCGGACAAGGGCTGGTTGATCCGTGCCGGTAGCGCCGGGAAGTCGGTCCAGGGTGCGTGCCTGCGCGCGTACGAACCTACGCTGCATCCCAGGTACCCGACGTGAGGCAGGCCCTCGGAGTAGCCGACGAACGTTCGGCCCGAGCGCAACAGCTGAGCCGCCAGGTTGGGACCGCCGAACTCTTTCGGGCAGGCGTCCGACGTCATCCCGTGCGTGGAGCCCGAGAACAGCGCGAGGTAGTTCGGCTCGCTGGGGTGAGCGACGCCGTAGGCCTGGGTGAAGGTGGCGCCGCCCCGGCTCAGTGCGTTGATGTAGGGCGCGCTGCGGTTCCCGATGATCTGTGACCGACCATGGTTCTCCTCCACCACCACCACGATGTGGCGGAACTGGGGCAGAAGCGGTGTCGCGTTGTGATGCCTCACCGCCTGTGCAGCGAGTTCGCTCCGCACCGAGGCCGGCTCCGCCGGTCCACCACCGCCCGAGCAACCGCTCGCGGCGAAGGCGATGACGGCCAGGAGGAGCAGCGCTCCTCCGGCAGCCCGCGAACCAGTCCGACCCCAGCGCACAAGTTTCGGGGCTCCTCGGTACACGACTTGCATCGTGCCCCGACGCGCCCCCCTCCAACCCAGCCGAATGGGTCACGGATCGTCCCGCCACCCATGCCCACCTAGTCGACGTAGAGGTGGCCGTCGGACACCGCGACGTGGATTGGCGGTAGGGGTGACGGGGGCGGGCCGCCCAGAACGGCCCCCGTGCGAGCGCTGAAGACACCTCCGTGGCAGGGACAGACGAACTCCTTGTTGCTCGCCTGGTACTGGACGATGCAGCCGGCGTGCGTACAGACGGCGCTGAACGCGGCGAACTTCCCCGCTGACAAGCACACAAGCCAGCCCGGGTTGCCCGTCGCGGGGTCCTTGAACTCGGCGGCCTGGCCGACCGGAACGGCGCTCACCGGCCCGACGTTGGTCCCCGACGGGCGCCGCTGGGGCGCCGACGACTGGGTGGGGTCGGTCGAGGGCCGGGCGGAGGGTCGGGTCGCCTGGCGGGAGCGGTTCGGTGTGAGTTGCTTCCTCGCCGCTGTCGACGCCGTGCCCCCGGCGAGCCTTCCGACGAAGGCGGTCAAGCCGGCGACGAGCAACGTCGCGGCGCCCGCCGTCACGATCGCCCGCCTTTCGCGCGTACCGGCCAGCTCCTGTTGAGTTGTGCCGCCTCGCCCGTGGGTCGGGGCGGCGCTCCTTGCCCGTTCAGCAATCCATCCGTCGAGCGAGAGCACACCGGCCGCCCCGGCGGCCACGAAGGGCGTCCAGGCGAAGAGGAAGACGATGTCCGCGCCGTAGTAGTACGGCGACGCGTTCCAACTCACGGTCAGGAAGAACGTGAGCGCGAGCAGGGCGCCCCCGACGGCGGCAAGCCGCGCTCGCAGACCGAGCAGGGTGCCGACGCCGACAGCCAGCTCGGCAAGGGAGATCAGGATGCCGGTCAGAGAACCCACATGCAGGCTCAACCTGACCAACGGTCCGATCGGGCTCTGACCGGCCAACAGAGCCATCTGGTGCTGGACCGAGGCTGGCGAACTGGCGTTGAGGAAGTCGGGGTTGGCCAGCTTCTGAAGACCCGCGAAGGCGAACGTGACCCCGAGGAACGCTCGCAACGGCAAGAGCACCCATCCCGCCTGCCGATAGCGCTGGGTCTCCCACTCCGGCCCCCGCACCCCCAGCACGAACCTCATCGGTCGGTCCGGGCTTCGGCGGCATGAAGGCTGTCTCTCTGTCACACGCCATAGTCAGCCACCGTCTCCTAAGAAGCCGTTAAGCACACGTAAGGACCAGAGCCGGGTTCACCTCTCGCAGCGGTTCTCGGCGAAGCAGTGCTACCCGAGGACCGCCTGTTGACGGCGCCCGGGCGCTACCGCTGCCTGCGCCTTACCTACTGTCTCCCACAAGTCGCTCAGGGGACGAACGGCACCAGCGCGACCGTTACGAAGAGCAGCATAAAATGCAAGGTCGGAGAAGTGGAAGGTGCGCATGGCGCGCTTCTGCACGAGCGAATCCGGCTCGCCGGCGAGAGCGCGCCGGTGCAGCGTCAGCGACTCCAACACGAAGGCCACACCGAGGCCGAGAGCTGCGACGGGATACGTGTAGCGCCCGCTACCGGCCAGAGCGCCAGTGAAACTCCGACTGTGGCGACGGAGTACCCGACCATCTGTCGGGTGACCTCCGTGAGCGGAGCGACCACCGGGAGCATGGGCACCCCAGCAGCGGCGTAGTCGTTGCGGTAGCGGATGGCAAGAGCCCAGAAGTGGGGCGGTGTCCAGAAGAACACGACCAAGAACAGCACCACCGGGGCGACGTTGGGTTCGCCGCGGACTGCGACCCATCGGATCAGGGTCGGGAAACACCCGGCAGCACCGCCCCACACGATGTTCTGAGACGTTCGTGGCTTGAGCCACATCGTGTAGACGATTACGTAGAACACGTTGGCAGACAACGCGAGCAGAGCCGAGAGCCAGTTCACCAGAAGGCGCAGTCCCACGGTCGAGATCAGGCCCAAGACCAGTCCGAAGGCCAGGGCCGCGGAGCGTGAGACGACGTCGCGTGCAAGTGGACGTCGGCTCGTACGTCGCATTCGGCGGTCGATGTCGGCGTCCACGACGCAATTCAGGGCATTGGCGCTGCCTGCGGACAAAGTGCCGCCGACGAGCGTAGCCACGGTCAGGCCGACGGGTGGCACGCCTCCGCTGGCGAGGAACATCACGGGCAATGTGGTGAGCAGGAGCAGCTCGATGATCCGGGGCCGGGTCCGCCAGCGTCCCGCGGCCGGCCTTCGGGTCCACCCGTAGAGCACGGGCCGGGATGCCGTGCGGTGTGCGAGAAGATGGCTCAGGTGAGGGTGACCAGGAGCCTTTGAACCCGCGCGTCGATCTCGTCTCGGATGAGCCGCACCTCGTCTACCCCCTTTCCGGCGGGGTCGGTGATGGTCCAGTCCTCGTAGCGCTTTCCGGGGTAGATGGGGCAGCTGTCTCCACAACCCATCGTGATGACGACATCAGAGATCGCGACGTCGTCGGTAGCCAACTTCTTGGGCACTTCACGCGAGAGGTCGATGCCGAGCTCAGTCATCGCTTGGACGACCGCGGGGTTGATCTGGTCAGCGGGTGCTGACCCGGCCGACCGCACGGCAACCCGGTCCTGCGCGTGGTGGCTCAAGAGGGCGGCGGCCATCTGTGAGCGCCCCGCGTTGTGCACGCAGACGAAGAGAACCGTCGGCTTGCCGGTTGTCTGGTTGGCATCGGCTGTCATGCGCTCTCCTGGTGGGTCTGAGTCGGGTAGAAGCGTGGGCGCGCCGACAGGGCGACGTAGACCAGGGCAACGAGGGCAGGCACCTCGATGAGCGGGCCGACAACTCCGGCGAGGGCTTGTCCGCTCGTGACGCCGAAGACACCGATGGCGACGGCGATGGCGAGCTCGAAGTTGTTGCCGGCCGCGGTGAACGCCAGCGTGGTCGTGCGCTCGTACGTCATGCCCAGGCCCTTGCCCAGTGCGAAGGACCCGCCCCACATGAGCGCGAAGTAGGCCAGAAGCGGCACCGCGATCCGCGCGACATCGAGGGGTCGGTGCGTGATCGTGTCGCCCTGGAGGGCGAACAGGACCACGATGGTGAACAGCAGCCCGTAGAGCGCGAGCGGACCGATCCGGGGAAGCAAGCGGTCCTCGTACCACGTGCGTCCTTTGGCCTTCTCGCCGAAAGTTCGAGTGAGGAACCCGGCGAGCAAAGGGATGCCCAAGAAGACGAGGACGGACTTCGCGATGCCCCACACCGAGATGTCCAGACCTGTCGTTGTGGACAGCCCGAGCCAGCCGGGCAGGACTTCGAGATAGAAGTAGCCCAGTCCCGCGAAGGCGAGGATCTGGAACACCGAGTTGATCGCAACCAGGATCGCTGCCGCTTCGCGGTCCCCGCACGCGAGGTCGTTCCAGATCAGCACCATCGCGATGCACCGAGCAAGTCCGACGATGATCAGTCCGGTCCGGTACGCCGGGAGATCCGGGAGAAGCAACCAGGCGAGGGTGAACATCACCGCCGGGCCGAGAATCCAGTTGAGGACGATCGAGCTGACGAGGAGTCGCTTGTCGGCGGTGACATGCCCGAGCTCGTCGTAGCGGACCTTCGCGAGCACCGGATACATCATCACGAGCAGCCCGATGGCGATCGGTAACGACACCGATCCAACCTCGACCTTGGACAGGGCGCCGTCCAAGCCGGGGACCAGGCGGCCCAGCAGGAGTCCTGCTCCCATCGCGGCGAGGATCCAGACCGGCAGGAACCGGTCGAGCCTGGAGAGCCGCTGGTAGACGGCGACCTCCTCGGACGCCTGAGCGGTCTCGTAGACGGTGTCACTCATCAGCACGCCCCGACTGTGGCGAACAGCGCGCTCACGGCCTGCAGCGACTCCGCCCTGGCCCGGTAGTAGACCCAGGTGCCGCGCTTGTCGCGATCCAGCAGCCCCGCTTCGTGAAGGACCTTCAGGTGGTGGCTGATGGTCGGCTGGGACAGGTCGAAGGCCGGGGTCAGGTCGCACACGCACGCCTCGCCGCCTTCGTGGGACAACACGATCGACATCAGCCGCAGCCGGACGGGGTCGGCGATCGCCTTGAGCAGGGGCGCGACGGCCTCGGCCTGTTCGGCGCTCATCGGCTCACGCGAGAGCGGGGTGCAGCACGCGAGTGCGTCGCTGGGGTTGAGGACTCGAAGCTCAGCCGAAGATCTAGACACGTATCTATGTTGACAGTCATCTATGCGCGTGGCAACCTTACGCATAGATAGACATCGATATCTCGAACGCGCGAGCCACCAGGCTCGCCGGAAGGAAGCGCTCATGTCCCGCGTACAACTCGTCCTCCGCGTCGCCGATCTCGAAGCCTCCGTCGCGTTCTACTCGACGTGGTTCGACACCGCTCCGGCCAAGCGCCGGCCGGGCTACGCGAACTTCGCCATCACCGAGCCGCCCCTGAAGCTGGTCATCCTCGAGGGCCAGCCCGGCGAAGAGACCCGGATGGACCACCCCGGCGTCGAGGTCGAGAGCACCGATCTCGTCGCCACTGCAAGCCGCCGCCTCGCCGAGGCCGGACTCGCCACCGACGTCGAGGACAACACCACCTGCTGCTACGCGGTGCAGGACAAGGTCTGGGTGACGGGCCCCGGCAACGAGCCGTGGGAGGTCTACACCGTCACCGGCGACGCCCGCCCCGCCCTCGAAGGCAAGACCGACCTCGGCCTGTCCGGGGTCGGCAGCGACGGCACGTGCTGCACCACGAACCGAGCCGAGACCACGCAGACTGCCCCGGCCGCTGCTGCCAAGCAGTCCGCCTGCTGCTGAAGGATCGCCGCCCGACGGAGCGCAAAAGGCGGAGGTCGTGCGCTTCGGGTCAGCGAATACGGAGACCGGCACTGCCCGCACCTACACGCGCGCCCGGGGGCGGCTGAGGGCCGATGAACTTCTCGCGGTCGTCGTTGTCAAGCGCAGTCCGTCGAGGCGCGCGGTCGTCGTTGTCAAGCGCAATCCGTAGAGGCGCGGGCTCGCGGATCGAACGGTTGAGCGGAGCGCCCTTTTAACGCGTCCAGATGTCCGTCATGGGCGCCCGCTGATGCGCGGCCCCGATGGCGGGCAGGCCATAGAGGGCCTCCAGCGTGCGGAGCAGCCGGTAGTGGTCGACCGCCTCGGTGTAGGTCCCGGGCCGGACATGGGCGCCATAGATGAGGGTCGGAATGTGGTTGGTGGAGGTGTTGTCGTCCTCGTCCCAGGTGACGATGAGCAGGCTGTCATGCTGTTTCGCCCATGCGGCATAGCGCCCTAACCGGCCGAGCTCGCTGCTCATGGGGCCGGTCGTGCCCCCGAGGATCTGGTGTCCGCCGGCATCCGCAACGGCCAGCCGCTGCGGGTGAGCACCTTCCGGGGAGCATTCAGCGTCGCCGCGCGGACCATCGGTGTGCCCGCCCTGCACCCTCACGAGCTGCGGCACACCGCCGCAAGTCTCGCCATCGCCTCCGGCGCGGACGTCAAGGTGGTACAGCAGATGCTCGGGCACAGCTCCGCGACGATGACGCTGGACACCTACGGCCACCTCTTCGGTGATCGCCTCGACGAGGTGGGCGACGCGCTCGACGCTGCCCGGGAGGCGGCGCGGCGCCGGCAGACCCAGTCGGATCTGTTGCCCGAGCCGTTGCCCCGTGTTGCCCCAGCGTTGCCCGAGGCGGATCTGGCCCCGAATGACGAAGGAGCTCCGATCAGCGTTTCCGCTGGTCAGAGCCCCTTTTTCGATGTGTACCCCCGACCGGATTCGAACCGGCGCTACCGCCTTGAGAGGGCGGCGTGCTAGGCCACTACACAACGGGGGCTTGAGCCCACGAGACTCTATCGGCCCCGCTCCCGCGGGCCAAATCGTGCGCTCTCGCTGGGGTACTAGGACTCGAACCTAGACTAACTGGACCAGAACCAGTCGGGCTGCCAATTACCCCATACCCCATGGGCGTTCCCGAGTCCTCAAAGGCCAGCGGGACCGAGGGAAGAGGCTACACGACCGGCGATCCGCTCACCAATCGAGGGGCCGCCGGCTGGGCGTGCGGCGGGTCCGTGCGGTTGCGCAGCGCGAGCCTCTTGGCCAGCCAGAGGACCAGCAGCAGGTAGAGGCCGTTCTGCACGATCGTCAGCGGGATGTTCCACCAGGAGACGGTGCTCACGTTCAGCGTGCTGTCGAGGTTGCCCAACGCGAGCGCGAATCCGAAGGCGACGAAATTGTTGAGGATGTGCATCGCGATCCCTGCCTCGAGGCCACCGACCTTGACGACCACGTAGCCGGCCATCAGGCCGAAGGCGAACCGGTCGAAGAACAGCGGAAAGTTCTGGACACCGTGGGCGAGGGCGAAGAGCACCGACGTGATCACCACGGCCGCCGCCCGCGAGCGGGTGAGCGACCCGAAGGCCTGCATCAGGTAGCCACGGAAGGCGTACTCCTCGCCGATCGCCTGGAGTGGCGTGCTGACCAGGATCACCAGCGCCAGCGCGATGATCCTGCCGGCGGAGTAGTGCGAGTGGGACCCGAGGTCGTTTGCGTCACCTGGCAGCACCGAGCCGACCACCACCTGGGCGATCAGCGCGACGACCGCGAGGCCGAAGCACGGCAGCAGGAAGCGCCAGCGCAGCCCCGGCCTGACCGAGGCCAGCCAGCGCGGGCGCAGGTGGTGGAAGAGCCGCATGATCGCCCACGAGATCGGGATCGCCGACGCCAGTGCGAGGTTCAGGTAGAGCATCGAGGCCGGGGTCACCGAGGCCAGCGATCCGGCCCTGGTGAACCGGTCCACGAAGTCGCCCTTGCCGCCCTGGATGGCGACGCCCGCGAGCAGCACCGGCATCAGCACGATCGGCGCCACCACGATGACGCCGAGGGCCAGCGTCACGATGCCGACGACCGGTCGCCACCAGGCGTACTCCCACGTACGCAGCATCAGCGGGTAGCTGCGCGGCTCGGCGTGCGGGTGGCCTGCGCGATTCGGCTCGATGGCCGCGCCGTGGGGCGCGTCGGGGGCCCCGCCCGCGGTGGTCACGCGGCCACCGCGTCAAGGCGGGCCAGCGACTCGTCGCGGCCGAGCAGCTCCATCGACTCGAAGAGTGGGGGTGAGATGCGCCGGCCCGTGATGGCGACCCGCACCGGTCCGAAGGCCTTGCGGGGCTTGAGCCCCAGGTCCTCGACGAGTGCCTGTCGCAGCGCGGCCTCGATCGCCTCGGTGGTCCAGTCGTGCAGGTCGGCCAGGGCTTCCCGAGAGGCGCGTACGGCGACGCGCCCGTCGTCGTCGAGCAGCGCGGCCACGTCGGCGTCGTCGTACTCGACCTTGTCCCGGAAGAGGAAGCCGAGCATGGGCACCGCCTCGGACAGGGTGCCGATGCGCTCGTGTACCAGGGGCATCGCCGCGTCGAGGAGCCGCCGCTGATCACCGGTCGGCGGATCGCTGACGAGGCCGGCGCCGGCCAGGAACGGGATGACGCGCTCGGTCATGTCCTCGACGGTCAACAGCCGCATGTGCGCCGCGTTGATCGCCTCGCACTTCTTCAGGTCGAAGCGTGCGGGGTTCGGGTTGACCCGGCGGATGTCGAAAGCCTCGGCCATCTCGGCCATCGAGAACACGTCACGGTCCTCGCCGATCCCCCAGCCGAGCAGGGCGAGGTAGTTCAGCACACCCTCGGGGAGGAAGCCCCGCTCGACGTACTCCGAGAGACCGGACCCCTTGTCACGCTTGGAGAGTCGCTTGTTGCCCTCGCCCATCACGATCGGCAGGTGTCCGAAGCGTGGGGCGCCGCGGCCGACGCCGATCGCGCGGAGCGCGTCGTAGAGCGGGATCTGCCGCGGCGTGGAGGAGAGCAGGTCCTCGCCGCGCAGGACGTGGGTGACCTGCATCATCGCATCGTCGACCGGGTTGACCAGTGTGTAGAGCGGGGTCCCGTTGGCGCGCACCAGGACGTAGTCGGGCACGTGCTCGGGGAGGAAGGTCACCTCGCCGCGGACCAGGTCGGCGAAGGTGATCGGGTCGTCGGGCATCCGGAAGCGCAGCACCGGCTCGCGACCCTCGGCCTCGAACGCGCCCCGCTGCCCGCTGGTGAGGGTGCGGCAGAAGCCGTCGTAACCCTGCACCTTGGAGCCCGACTGCTTGCGGCGGGCCTCGACCTCGTCTCCCGTGCAGTAGCAGTCGTAGGCCCGGCCGGAGTCGCGGAGCTTCGCGGCGACGTCGGCGTAGGTGTCGAAGCGCTCCGACTGCCGGTAGGGGCCGTGGGGGCCGCCGACCTCGGGCCCCTCGTCCCAGTCGATGCCGAGCCAGCGCAGCGACCCGATGATCGAGTCGTAGCCCTCGTCGGTGTTGCGGGCCAGGTCGGTGTCCTCGATGCGCAGCACGAGCTTGCCGCCGTAGTGGCGCGCGAACGCCCAATTGAATAGAGCGCTGCGGACGTTGCCGACGTGGATGAACCCGGTTGGCGAGGGGGGAAAGCGCACCCGCACGTCCTCGGCCGGGAGGTCACCCAGCACGGGGTCCGGGTAGGGAGCGCTCATCGCCGCACCACCTTGTTGGTCAGGGCGCCGATGCCGTGCACGAGCACCTCCACCTCGTCGCCCGGCTGCATCGGGCCGACGCCTTCGGGCGTACCGGTCAGGATGACGTCACCCGGCAGCAGCGTCATCACCGAGCTGACGTGGGCGACCAGGGTCGGCACGTCGAAGATCAGGTCCCTCGTCGATCCGTCCTGCTTCAGGACGCCGTTGAGGAACGTCTGCACCGACAGGTCGCCGACGTCGAGCTCGGTCTCGACCCAGGGCCCGAGCGGGCAGAAGGAGTCGAAGCCCTTCGCGCGGGTGAACTGGACGTCCTTGCGTTGCAGGTCGCGTGCGGTCACGTCGTTGCCGACGGTGTAGCCCCAGATGACGTCGTTGACGCGCTCCCGGGGGACCTCGCGGCAGATCCGGCCGATGACCACGCCGAGCTCGCCCTCGTAGTGCACCTCGTTGCTCTGCTCGGGGTAGAAGATCGGGTCACCGGGGCCGATCACGCTGGTGTTCGGCTTCATGAACAGCATCGGTTCGGGCGGCACGTCGCTGCCCATCTCCGCGGCGTGGGCGGCATAGTTCTTGCCGATCCCTACCACCTTGCTGCGCGGGAGCACCGGGGACAGCAGCCGGACGTCGGCCAGCGCGTGCTCCTTGCCGCTCAGGTGGATGCCGACGTGGAGCGGATCGCCGGCCAGCGCAACCATCCTGCAGTCGTCCGCGGGGATGCCGTTGTCGTCGACCTCGCCGGTGACCACGCCGTAGAGCGGGTCGTCTCCCGTGGTGAACCTCGCGATGCGCACCCCCTGAGCCTATCGACGTCGCAGATGGGCCTGTCCAGACGTACCCTCGGGGCCGTGCAGGAGCTCTTTCGCGACACGTGGCGCGCCCGGGCTGCAGCGCACGAGCAGCGCGTCGACGCCTGGATCCGGCCGCACCTCGAGCGCCGCCAGCGGGGCGAGAAGCACCCTGTGCACGACTTCCTGTTCACCTACTACTCCCAGCGTCCGTCCGCGCTGCGCCGCTGGCATCCCGGGTTCGGGGTCGTGCTGCTGGACGCGCCGGAGTACGCCTCGTCGAAGGGCTACGCCGCGACGGTCCGTGACGTTCGGTCGGGATCGCTCGTGTCGCCGGCTGATCGTCGCCGGCTGTCCGTTGCCCGTCAGTACCTGGTTTCCCAGTCGCCGCTGGTGGAGTCGGTCCGGCGGTTGCTGCTGGCGACCGCCTCCCGGCCCCCGTCGCTGGGCTGCTTCGGGCTGCACGAGTGGGCGATGGTGCACCGCGGCACGGGGGCCGAAACGGGGGGCGACCCGCGCCGGCACGACTGGCCGCTGCGGCTCGGCCAGCGGGGCACCGACGCGGTGGTCGAGTCACACCGCATCGCCTGCTCTCACTTCGACGCGTTCCGGTTCTTCAGCCCGAGCGCTCGGCCGCTGAACACGCTGTCGCCCGGACGCGACGACCGCGAGGCGTTCGAGCAGCCGGGCTGCCTGCACGCCGGGATGGATCTCTACAAGCACGCGTTCCGGCTGACCCCGCTGATCTGCTCCGAGCTGGTCGCCGACTGCTTCGCCCTCGCCCGGGACATCCGTGAGCTCGACATGCGGGCCTCGCCGTACGACTTCTCCGACCTCGGCCACTCCCCCGTGCCGATCGAGACCCCGGAGGGCAAGAAGGAGTACGTCGCTGCCCAGCGTGCGTTCGCCCAGCGGGGCGCTGCGCTGCGCGCCCGGCTGGTCGACGAGTGCAACCGCCTCCTCGCGGCGGTCGGCGGCAGCGTCCGACCCTGAGCAGGATGTGACAGAAGTCAGCGTCGAATCCGGGAGGATTCCCGTGGTGGCCCGCTCACCTCGCCGCCTGGTGCTCAGCGCGACAGCACGATGTCGCCCTGGACCTGAACGCCCGCGAGTTCACCGCGATCATGGGGCCTTCCGGCCCTCACCACCTGGTGATCACCAGCAGGGCGCACGGCGGTCGCGCCACGGCGCGGCCGCCTCGACCTGGGCGGCCAGCGACAGCAGGGTGGCGTCCTCTCCCGGCCGGGCGGCCAGCATCACGCCGACCGGCAGGCCCTCGGCCGTCCAGTGCAACGGCAACGAGACCGCCGGGCTGCCGGTGACGTTCCACATCGAGGTGTAGGGCGTGAACCGCTTCTGCGCCTCGAAGTCGGCCGCCGGGTCGTCGTCGTCGCGGATGGCACCGAGCGGCAGCGGCGGCACCGCGAGCGTGGGCGTGAGGACCGCGTCATAGGACGACAACGCCGCCAGCGTCCTGGCCGCCACGCGGCGCAGCTCACCGACGGCCAGCCCGAAGGCCGGGCCGCTCACCGCCTCGCCGCGCTCGCCGAGCCACCGGGTCAGCGGGCGCAGCGCCGGGCGGGCCTCGACCGGTAGCGGCACCGTGGACAGCGCGGTGAGCACCGACCAGCAGGTCTCGAAGACCGGCACCGCCTCGGCGGGCAACGGCATCGGGACGTCCTCGACGTCGTGGCCCAGCGACTCCAGCAGCCGGCTGGCGTCCTCCCACGCCTGGACGCACTCGGAACTGACCTGCGCCTCTGCGATCGCCGGCTCGACGAAGCGGGCCACCCGCAGCCGACCGCGCGGTCGGCTGCACGCGGTGAGGAACGGTTCGGGCTCCGCCGGGGCCCAGAACGGGTCGCCGACCGCGCGGCCGGCGAGCACGTCGAGCAGGGCTGCCGCGTCCCGGACGGTCCGGGCGATCGCCCCGCTGGTGGACAGCCCGACGGGGTCGCCGTACATCGGGGCCCCGGAGATCCGCCCGCGGGAGGGCTTCAGCCCGACCAGACCGCAGCAGCTGGCGGGGATCCGGATCGAGCCGCCTCCGTCGGAGCCCTGCGCCACCGGGACCAGCCCGCCGGCGACCGCGGCCCCGGCTCCCCCGCTCGACCCACCGGCCATCCGGGTGGTGTCCCAGGGCGTCACCGCCGGCGGGGCGACGGCGGGCTCGGTGTAGCACGGCGAGCCGAACTCAGGGGCATTGGTCTTGCCCAGGCTGACCATCCCGGCGCGCTCGATCCGCAGCACGACCTCGTCGCTCACGTCGGGCACGTTGTCGGCGAACACGGCCGACCCGAAGGTGGTGCGCACGCCCGCGGTGGCGTTCAGGTCCTTGATCGCCGTGGGCACACCGGCGAGCGGCCCGTCACCGGTGGTCGTCGCTGCCCGGGCCCGGTCGCCGGTCACCGTGACGAAGGCGCCCAGGACCGCGTCCAGCGACTCGATGCGGGCCAGGTAGTGCGCCACCAGCTCGGCGGTCGAGGTTTCCCCGGAGCGGATCGCGGCGCCCTGCTCCAGCGCGGTCAGGTCGTGCAGCTCGGCCATGGCCGTGAACCTACCGTTGCGGAGCCTGCTGGCGCGGAGCCGGCGATCGGCGGCGCAGCCCGAAGGTGAGCCCGTCGAGCAGGGCGAACCAGGAGGCCTCCACGACGTTGGCGCCACAGCCGACGGTCACCCACGAGGACTCGCCGTCGGAGGTCTCGATCAGCACCCGGGTGATCGCGTCGGTGCCGTGGCCCTGGTCGAGGATGCGCACCTTGTAGTCGATCAGCTGGAACTTCCCGACCTCGGGGTAGAGCTGCTCGATGGCCTGCCGCAACGCGTGGTCGAGCGCGTTGACCGGGCCGTTGCCCTCCCCGGTGACCACCACGCGGGCGCCCCCGGCCATCAGCTTCACGGTCGCCTCGGAGATCGCCTCGTCGCTCGGCCGGGTCTCGGTGATGACCCGCCAGGACTCGACGTCGAAGTACGACGGCCTCTGCCCCTCGACCTCCTCGACCAGCAGCAGCTCGAAGGAGGCGTCCGCCGCCTCGAAGGTGTAGCCGCGCGACTCGAGCTGTTTGACCCTCGCCGTCACCCGGTCGACCAGGGCCCGGTCGTTGTCGGGTCCAGTGAGGTCGAACCCCAGCTCCCTCCCCTTGAGCTCGATCGAGGCGCGCCCGGCCATGTCCGAGACCAGCAGTCGCATGTCGTTGCCCACCTCGGCGGGGTCGAGGTGCTGGTAGAGGCCCGGGTCGACCTTGATCGCGCTGGCGTGCAGGCCGGCCTTGTGGGCGAAGGCGCTGGTGCCGACGTAGGGCTGCCGCGCGGCTGGCGGCACGTTGGTGACCTCCGCGACCGCGTGCGCGATCCGGGTGGCCTCCCCGAGGAGCCCCTCCGGCAGGACTGGCCGGTGCAGCTTGAGCTGGAGGTTGGCCACCACGTTGACCAGGTCGGCGTTGCCGGTCCGCTCGCCGTAACCGTTGAGGGTGCCCTGCACGTGCGTGGCGCCGGCCTCCACCGCGGCGAGCGTGTTCGCGACGGCGCACCCGGTGTCGTTGTGGCAGTGGATCCCGACGCGCACGCCGGTCGTGTCAACGACGTCGCGGACCACGTCCGAGATCCAGCCGGGCAGCATCCCGCCGTTGGTGTCGCACAGCGCCACCACGTCGGCCCCGGCCTCTGCGGCGGTGCGGAGCACCTCGAGCGCGTAGGCGCGGTTGGCCCGGTAGCCGTCGAAGAAGTGCTCGGCGTCCAGGAACACCCGCAGACCCTCGGCGCACAGGTGACTGACGGTGTCGCGGACCATCGCGAGGTTCTCCTCGAGCGTGGTCCGCAACGCCAGCTCGACGTGCCGGTCGTGCGACTTGGCCACCAGCGTGACCACGCCGGCGCCGGACTCGCGGAGCGCCGCGACCAGGGGGTCGTCCGCCGCGCTGCTCCCGGCCCGCCTCGTGGAACCGAACGCCGCCAGCTGTGCGTGCTCGAGGTGCAGCTCCTCGCGGGCCCGGCGGAAGAACTCGGTGTCCTTGGGGTTGGCGCCGGGCCAGCCGCCCTCGATGTAGCCGACGCCGAGCCCGTCGAGCTGCCGGGCGATCGCGAGCTTGTCCTGCACGGAGAGGTTCAGCCCCTCCTGCTGGGCACCGTCACGCAGCGTGGTGTCGTAGACGTGGAACGCGTCGTCCATGGCTTCTGTCCTTGCTCGGGCAACAAAAAAACCTCCCGTGGGACGAGAGGTCGGCGCGGCGGGAGTCCCGTCGCGCTAGGCGATGATGATCGTGTGGCTGGTCTGCGGCTGCACGCCCCGGAGTCTGCCACATGTGGCGAGTCGGGGTCGCGAAGTCCTACGATCCGGCCCGCGCTGGTCTACGCTTCAGGGCGGGCTCGGGACCACTCGGACAGGCACGCCCCACCGGAGGACCCGCCATGCTGCTGCTCCACCTCGCCCTCTACGTCCACCTGCTGGCGCTGCTGGTCGCCTTCAGCGCATCGGCCGTCAACCACTACCTCGGCGCCCGCCAGCGGAGCTCGGTCACCGCCGAGGAGGCGCTCGGCCACGCGGCCGTGATGCACTCGGTCGTCAGGGCCTTCCCGGTCGCCTCGATCCTCCTGCTGGTCAGCGGCTTCTACATGGCCTGGAAGCTCGACTCCCTGTCCGCGGGATGGGTGTGGGTCGCGGTTGTGGGCCTGGTGCTCATCGGGGTCGTCGGCGACGGCGTCCTGGGCAAGCACCACAAGGAGCTCGCCCAGGAGCTGGGCCGCAACGGCATGACCGCCAAGGCCCGCGAGATGCTGGACAGCCCCGTCGGCCGGGTCACCCCGGTGGTGGTGGACACGCTGGTGCTCGGGGTCGTGTGGGTGATGGTCAGCGAGCCCTCTACGGCCATCTCGGTGCTGACCCTCGTGGTCGCCATCCTCGTCGGGATCGGCGCACCACTGGCGGTGATCCGCCGGAGCCCGACGGCCAAGGTCGCCGGCTGAGCGGCCCAGCCCGATCAGAGGACCTTCGCGACGTCGTGGACGAAGCCGTGGCTCCACGGCGCGTGCTGCCACGGTGACCACCGGGGCCCGTCGCCGAGCAACGCGACGACCAGCACCACGGTGGCGATGACCGCGAGGCCGAAGGCCACCACGCCGGCCGAGGACTGGCCGCCGAGGACCCGGGTGCTGCGCCGGCCCATCTCCCGCACCCGCGCGGAACCGGGCCCCCACCACGTCGCCAGGACGTACGACGCCCCGACCACGAGCGTCCCGCCCACGAGGGGGACACCCGCGACCTTCTCGATCAGTGCGACGGCCACCGCCACCAGCACCGACCAGGCCACCAGCAGGACCGTGCCGACCAGGCTGATCAGCAGGTAGAGCGGAAGGCCGATGGTGGAGGCGGGAACGTCGTACCACCGCGACCGGCCGCGCGCCTGCTGGCGGCGGGTGTGTCGCTCGGCGGTGACCGACGAGACCCGCAGGACTGAGGCGAGGGCCGCGATGACCGCGGCCCCCACGTAGGGCGCGAAGCCGACCACCGCCGCCCCGAGGAGCCCGATGCCGAACAGGGCGAGGCGCTGCTGGCCCGGCCGCGGCGTGCCGAGGCGTGCCACCGGCAGCTGGCGGGTGGTGGGCTCGTCCCACGGCGCCCAGGCGGGCTCGACCCGGCGTGTGGCCGGCTCGACCTGCTCGGTCGGCGGCGCGGCGTCGCGGACGTGCGCGAGGGCCAGCGGCATCGTCCACTCGTCGGTGGCGCCACGGGCCGCTGCGGCGCCACCGGCCAGCTCGGCATGCAGGTCGGCGAGCGCCGGCCGCTCCAGCGGCTCCGGGGCCAGCGCGTCCTGCAGCAGCGGGCGCAGTGAGGCCGGCACCCCGGTCAGGTCCGACTCGCCGCGCCGGGCCCGGTCCATGATCGCCATCGCCGGCCCCCGGCCGTAGGGCGTGCGTCCGGTCGCGGCGAAGACGACGGTCGCTGCCCACGCGTGCACGTCGGCGGCCGGGGTGGCGTCGTCGCCGTACAGGATCTCCGGGGCGAGGTAGCCCGGCGTGCCCAGAAGGAACCCGGTGGCGGTCAGCCGAGGGTCCTCGGCGAGGCGGGCCAGGCCGAAGTCGATGAGGACCGGGTTGCGGCCCTCCATCAGCACGTTGGAGGGCTTCACGTCGCGGTGCAGCACGCCGACGCGGTGCACCGCGAGCAGGGCCTCGGTCAGCCCGGTGGCGAGCACCCGCAGGTCCTCCTCGGGCAGCGGGCCGTGCTCACGGACCTCCTGGTGCAGCGAGAGGCCGGGGACGTAGCGGGTGGCGACGAACGGGATCGGCCCGAAGGGGTCGGCGTCGACGATCTCG
Source organism: Nocardioidaceae bacterium (assembly GCA_025980475.1). Lineage (GTDB taxonomy): Bacteria > Actinomycetota > Actinomycetes > Propionibacteriales > Nocardioidaceae > Marmoricola. Next base: position 58,693 of record JAICXL010000001.1, read on the forward strand.
GCGATCCGCGGCGAGGTGATCCGGCGCAGCGAGCCGACCTCCTGGGCCAGCCGCTCCCGGGCCTCCTGGTCGCCGACGACGTGCGGGCGGAGCACCTTGAGCGCGACCCGCGAGGCGTCGCTGCGGCCGGAGGCCCCCGTCATCCGCTGGGCCAGGTGCACCACGCCCATGCCGCCCTCGCCGATGACGGTGAGCAGCCGGTAGTCGCCGACCCGCCCCTCCTCGCCCCGATCGAAGGCACCGTTCGCCGTGCTCACCCGACCGAGGCTATCCGGCGACCGGGAACGGGCCGGTCACACCACGCGGTGCATCCAGCCGAAGCCGTCCTCGGCCCGGCCGAGCTGGATGTCGACCAGCTCCCGGCGGATCCGCATCGTCAGCGGGCCACCCTCCTCGCCGGTGGGCGACGGGGCCTCCCCGCCGTCCCAGAGCAGCCGGCCGACCGGGGTCACCACGGCCGCGGTGCCGCAGGCGAAGACCTCCGTGATCTGCCCGCCGGCGACGCCCTCGCGCCACTCGTCGATGGAGATCTTTCGCTCCTCGACCTGGTGGCCCATCTTGCCGGCGAGCTCGATGATCGCGCTGCGCGTGATGCCCTCGAGGATGGTGCCCGTCTCCGGGGTGACGATGCGCCCGTCGGCGAGGACGAAGTACATGTTCATCCCCCCGAGCTCCTCGACGTACCTGCCCTGCTGGGCGTCGAGGAAGACCACCTGGTCGCACCCGTGGCGAGTGGCCTCCTGCTGGGCGACCAGCGAGCTGGCGTAGTTGCCGCCGGTCTTCGCCGCGCCCATCCCGCCACGCCCGGCCCGGGTGTACTCCTCGGTGAGCCACAGCGTCACCGGCTTCACGCCACCCTTGAAGTAGGCGCCGGCCGGGCTGGCGATCACCATGAACGTGACGTGCTGTGAGGGGCGCACGCCGAGGAACGCCTCGGTGGCGATCATGAACGGGCGCACGTAGAGCGTCTTCTCGCCGTCCGCGTCCGGCACCCACCGCTGGTCGACGGTGACGAGCGCGTCGACGGCCTGCACGAAGTCGTCCGGGTCGAGGACGGGGAAGGCGAGCCGCCTGCTCGAGCGCACCATCCGCTGGGCGTTCTCCTCCGGCCGGAAGGTCCAGATCGAGCCATCGTCGTGCCGGTAGGCCTTCATCCCCTCGAAGGTCTCCTGCGCGTAGTGCAGGACCGCGGTGGCCGGGTCGAGGCTGAGCGGCGCGTACGGCGTGATCCGCGCCTCGTGCCATCCTGCCTCCGGAGTCCACTCGACGGTGAACATGTGGTCGGTGAAGTGCACGCCGAAACCGGGTTTCGCCAGGATCGCGGCGAGGTCGGCGTCGCTGCGCGGCTGCTCCGATCGGGTGGTGCGGATCTCCATGGTGTGCAGGCTATCCCTCGGTGGGCCCGGGCCGTCAGGCGAGGCGCGCAGCGACGGCGTCGCCCACCTCGGCCGTCGCGCGGCTGGCGCCGGGCTCGCGCGCCGCGAGGTCCGCGACGACCGCCTGCTCGACCGCGCGGGCGGCATCGTCGAGCCCGAGGTGCTCGAGCAGGAGGGCGACCGACAGGATCGCCGCGGTCGGGTCGGCCTTCTGCTGACCGGCGATGTCGGGTGCCGAGCCGTGCACGGGCTCGAACATGCTGGGCGTGGTGCGGTCGGGGTTGACGTTGCCGCTCGCGGCCAGGCCGATCCCACCGGTGACCGCTGCGGCGAGATCGGTGATGATGTCGCCGAAGAGGTTGTCGGTGACGATCACGTCGAAGCGCGCGGGGTCGTTGACCATGAAGATCGTGGCCGCGTCGATGTGGAGGTAGTCCACGGCGACGTCCGGGAACTCTCGGCCGATCTCCTGCACCAGCCGGGACCAGACCGCGCCGGCGTGCACGAGCACGTTGGTCTTGTGGACCAGGGTGAGCTTCTGGCGGCGCTTCCGGGCCCGGCGGAAGGCGTCGCGGACGACGCGCTCGACGCCGAAGGCGGTGGTGAGGCTGACCTCGGTGGCCACCTCCGCCGGGGTACCGGCGCGGAGGGTGCCGCCGTTGCCGGTGTAGGGACCCTCGGTGCCCTCGCGGACCACGACGAAGTCGACGTCGCCGCGCTCGAGGACACGGTCGGCGAGTGGGGAGAGGGCTCCCGGGAAGATCCGCGAAGGTCGCAGGTTGACGTAGTGGTCGAGCTCGAAGCGCAGCCGCAGCAGCAAGCCGCGCTCGAGGATGCCCGGCGGCAGGTTCGGGTCGCCGGGCCTGCCGCCCACGGCTCCGAGCAGGATCGCGTCGTGCTGGCGGATCTCGTCGAGGACCGCGTCGGGCAGCACCTCACCGGTGCGCAGGTAGCGCTCCGCGCCGAGGTGGTAGCGGGTCGGCTCGAACTTCACCCCCTGCGGCGTTGCCTGCTCGAGGACCTTGAGGGCCTCGGCGATCACCTCGGGGCCGATCCCGTCACCCGGGACCACGGCGAGCTTCAACGACTGGTCCCCGGGCGACTCTGCTGACGCCTCTGCTGACAACTCTTCCGGCGACTCTCCTGGCGACTCTCCTGGCGGCATGCCCTCGAGGCTAGTTGTCGTCGGGGCGCTGGCCGCCGTTGTCTCGCAGGTCAAGCGCGGCCTGGACGGCCTCGTGGCTGTAGCGGCTGTCGGGGTTGTTCCGAGCCGGGCCCCAGTCGGGGTACATGTCGTACATCTCTTGACTTCCTTCGGTCGTGGTCGGTGCGGGTCTCCCCTTCCCATTGCTGGGTGACCCCTCCGCGGTGGGCGGGCCGGGCGGCACACCTGAGCGGGACGCGGGTAACGCGTCGACCGCAGCTGGGCCGAGTGAAGGAATCGCGGGTGGGATCTTCGCTGCTCGGTCGCGGAGGGGTTCGTAAGCCGGTGGCGGGGGAACGCCGGAACTCCGCGGCGAGGTGGCCTACTTAACAGGCCCCGCCACGGCGGCAAATAAGTACGAAGGTCCTCCGCATGGTGACCACAGGCTACGGGACGAGCAGTGGCGGCCGCAGGGGTTCTCCCCAGTCGTCCCGGATAGCGAGACGACCATCCAGGGCGCGGACCGCTGGCCGGCGTTTGCGAGACTCGACGACATGAGTGCTCCCCCGGACCTGCCGGAGATCGTCTCCCGCGCCTTCGTGGTCTCCCGCAAGGCGGGCTACGTCGCCTTCTGCCGCAATGAGACCGGCCGGCTGCTCGCCTCGCTGGCGGCCACCAGGTCGGGCACCCTCGCCGAGTTCGGCACCGGCACCGGCGTCGGCACCGCCTGGCTGCGCTCGGGCGTCCGCGGGGGCACGCACATCCTCACCGCGGAGCTCGACGCCAGGCTGGCGAATGCCGCGGCCGAGATCTTCACCGACGACGACCAGGTCGAGGTGGTTGCCGCCGACTGGGCCACGCTGCGCGACAAGGGCCCGTTCTCGCTGCTCTTCCTCGACGCCCACGAGTCCGGTGGTTCCACCGCCGACGACGTCATCGACCTCGTGGAGACCGGCGGCATCGTCGTGCTCGACGACTTCAAGCCGTGCGAGTCCTGGCCACCGGTGGCCGCGGGCAGGGTCGACGTGCTGCGCGAGCAGTGGCTGACCGACGAGCGGTTCACCACCGCCGAGGTGATGGTCGCGCCAGACGCCGCCGTGCTCATCGCGACGAAGCGTTGACGCTCCCGTCCCGGCCGGGGAGCTCGACGATGAAGTGCGGCAGGAGCAGCTGGGTCAGCGGGCCGATGGCGATCGCGTAGAGCACGGTGCCGACGCCGACCAGCCCGCCGAGCAGCCAGCCGGCGAGCACGACGGTGACCTCGATCGAGGTGCGCACCAGCCGCAGCGACAGCCCGGTGCGCCGGTGCAGCCCGGTCATCAACCCGTCACGGGGACCGGGGCCGAGCTGGGAGCCGATGTAGAGCGCAGTGGCGACGCCGTTGAGCAGGATCCCGCCGAGCATCAGCGCGATCCGGAACGAGAGCTGGTCCGGCACCACCAGGACGTGCAGGACCTGGTCGGTGACCAGACCGATGACCACGGCGTTGGCGACCGTGCCGAACCCGGGCGCCTGGCGCAGCGGCAGCCACAGCAGCAGCACTGCGAAGGACACCACGATCACCATCTCGCCGATGCTGAGCGGCACGTGCCGGGCGAGCCCGACGTGCAGGACGTCCCAGGGCAGCTGGCCGAGGTCGGAGCGGATCATCATCGCCATCGACGTGCCGTAGAGCGCGAGCCCCGCGAAGAGCCGGACCATCCGGCTGCCCAGCCGGCCGGCACGCAGCTGCCCCAGCGGGCCGAGCGCGGCAAGCTGCCGGGGCGGCGGGGAGACAGTGGTCACCGGATGAAACCTACCGCGTGCCTCATCCCGTGCTGACCGCGCGGACCGCCTCGGCGTCGATGGCGTCGCGGATCTGCTCGAGCACGTCGGCGGGGATCGCCGAGTCGACGGCCACCGCGACCAGTGCCCGGCCGCCCGGGGCGTCGCGGGCGACCTGCATGCCGGCGATGTTGATGCCGGCGTCCCCGAGGATGCGGCCGAGCGTGCCGACCATGCCCGGCCGGTCGGCATAGGTGAAGAATGCCAGGTGCTCTGTCGGCTCGATGTCGATCGGGAAGCCGTTCACCTCGACGAGTCGCTCGCGCTGGGCGAGGCCGACGAGGGTCCCGCTGACCGACACCCGGGAGCCGTCCGCGAGCGTTCCCCGCACGGTGACCAGGTTGCGGTGGTCGGGGCTGTCCGGCTCGGTGACGAGGCGTACGGCGATCCCGCGCTCGGCAGCCAGCAGCGGGGCGTTGACGTGGCTGACCTGCCCCTCGACCACATCGGTGAAGACGCCCTTGAGCGCAGCCAGCTCGAGCGCCTTGACGTCGTAGGCCGTGATCTCCCCGCGGACCTCGACGTCGAGGCCCTGCGCCATCTCCCCGGCCACCGAGGTGAAGATGCGCCCGAGGCGCTCGGTCAGCGGGATGCCCGGACGGACGTCCTCGGCGATGGCGCCGCCCTGCACGTTGACCGCGTCGGGGACCAGCTCGCCGCGCAGCGCCAGCCGCACCGAGAGGGCGACTGCGAGCCCGGCCTTCTCCTGGGCCTCGACCGTCGAGGCGCCCAGATGAGGGGTGGCGACGACGTTCTCGAGCTGCAGCAGCGGATTGCCCGTGGCCGGCTCGACCGCGAAGACGTCCAGCCCGGCCGCGGCGATCCGGCCGGTCTTGAGGGCGTCGTACAAGGCGTCCTCGTCGACGATGCCGCCGCGGGCGGCGTTCACCAGCACCAGTCCGGGCCTGGCGCGGGCGAGCTGCGCGGCCCCGATGAGGCCCACCGTCTCGGCCGTGCGGGGCAGGTGCACGGTCAGGAAGTCGGACTCCTCGATCAGCTCGTCGAGGCTGACCATCCGCACGCCCATCTGTGCGGCGCGACCGGCCTGGACGTAGGGATCGTGGGCCAGTGCGGTCATCCCGAAGGCCGCGAGCCGCTGGACCACCAGGATCCCGACCCTCCCGAGGCCGACCACCCCGATGGTCTTGCCGGCGAGCTCGACCCCGGTGAAGCGTGACCGCTCCCACTGCCCGCGCCGCAAGGCGTCGTGGGCCGCGCCGACGTGCCGGGCGGCGGCGATCATCAGCCCGATGCTCAGCTCTGCGGCGCTGACCACGTTGGCGCTGGGCGCGTTCACCACCAGCACTCCGGCTCTGGTGGCACTGCGCACGTCGATGTTGTCCAGCCCGACGCCGGCGCGGGCGACCACCTTCAGCCGGGGCGCGGCAGCCAGCAGCTCGGCATCCACCCGCGTCGCCGACCGGACGATGAGGGCCTCGGCATCATCGAGAAGGGCGCGCAGCCCGCTCCGGTCCGTCCCGTCGCAGCGGCGCACGTCGAACTCCGGCTCGAGCGCGGCCAGGGCGGCGGAGCTGAGCTCCTCGGCGATCAGCACGACGGGCTTGGTCACAGCACTGTCCTCAGGTCGCTCGGTTTTCGGCTGCACGACGCTGTGCCCGGGCGCTCACCCTATCCGAGCGCCCTCGGCCGACGGGCGGACCCGGTGCTCCTGGGCTTGCGCACCGGCCAGAGGTACTCCAGGTCGTCGGGGACGTCCGGGAACAGCTGCCGGTAGTGGGTCGGGTCCTTCCGCACCAGGCTCGACTGGTGGCTGCGGTGGAACGCGGGGTCACCCAGCCACGCAGGCAGCGCCCCCACCTCGGCGAGCTCGGCCTGTGAGCGCACGCGTGGGATGCCTGCCTCCCCCAGCTCCGCGAGCAACGTCCCCGCGACGGTGTCGCCGAAGCCCAGTCCCGACCAGACCTCGCAGCAGGTCAGCGCGTAGCGACCCAGCGCCTCCTCGTGGCCGCGCCACATCAGCACCGCCGGGTGGTGTCGCCAGGCATAGGTCGGCACAGTCAGGCCGCGGAAGATCTGGAGACACTCGACGCGCTGCTTGCCGAGGCGACGCCGGTCCAGCGCTCGTGCGGAGCGCTCGAAGTCCGGATACGGCAGGAAGGTCTGCACGGGCGTGGTCAGCGGTGACCGGTCAGAGCGCGCAACCGTCGGGACCGCAGGCGTCATCGGTCGCCCCGACCATGTCCAGCTGCGGGTGCGCGTCGGCCCAGGCGCGCTCGATGACCTCGGTGAAAACCTCGGTCGGCTGGGCGCCGGAGACGCCGTACTTGCGGTCGATCACGAAGAACGGCACGCCTGTGGCGCCGAAGGCCGCGGCCTGGCGGATGTCGGCCTCGACCGCGTCAGTGAACTCGTCACCGGCCAGGACCTCGGCGACGCGGTCACCGTCGAGGCCGACCTCGGTGGCCAGTCGGCGCAGCGTCTCGTGGTCGGCGACGTTCTCGGTCTGGACGAAGTAGGCCGCCAGCAGTGCCTCCTTCAGCTGCCCCTGCAGCCCGGGCCCGCCGGTCTCGAGGGCGAGGTGCAGCAACCGGTGGGCGTCGACCGTGCTGACCCGCAACGACTGGTGGTGCCGGAAGAGCAGGCCCTCCTCGGCAGCCACGGCCTCGACCCGGTCGACCAGCTGTCGGCCGGCGTCAGGTCCACCGCCGTACTTGCGGCCGAGCGCCTCCGCGACGGTCTCCGTGGGGACCGTGGGTGCGGACGGGTCCAGCTCGAAGGAGCGGTAGACGACCTCGACGGGGTGCGGGAAGGCGGCCAGCGCCCTCTCCAGGCGGCGCTTGCCGATGTAGCACCAGGGGCAGACGACGTCGGACCAGATCTCGATGCGCATGCAGGCAGAACCACGCGCCGTCCCCTGGTGTTCCCTGCTTGACGATTCAACGACGCGGGGCTTCGGGGTGCCGGCCGGCTTCAGCGGGTCGCGGTGCCCTCCACGTAGTCGGAGTCGTGCGACTTCACCCAGGCCATCAGCTTGCGCAGCTCGCGGCCGGTGGACTCGATCGGGTGCTGCTCGCCCTTCGCGCGCAGCTCCTTGAACTCCCGGGCGCCGTTGTCCTGGTCGCTGATGAACCGCTCGGCGAAGGCGCCGTTCTTGATGTCCTCGAGGACGGCCTCCATGTTCTCCTTGACGCGGGCGTCGATCACCCGGGGCCCGGAGACGTAGTCGCCGTACTCGGCGGTGTCGGAGACCGACCAGCGCTGCTTGGCGATGCCGCCCTCGTACATCAGGTCGACGATCAGCTTCATCTCGTGCAGGCACTCGAAGTAGGCGACCTCAGGCTGGTAGCCGTGCTCGGTGAGCACCTCGAAGCCGTACTGGACCAGCTGGCTCATCCCGCCGCAGAGCACGGCCTGCTCGCCGAAGAGGTCGGTCTCGGTCTCCTCGGTGAAGGTCGTCCTGATGCCGCCGGCGCGCAGGCCGCCGATCCCCTTGGCGTAGGACAGCGCGAGGTCCCAGGCCTTGCCCGACGCATCGGCCTCCACCGCGACCAGGACCGGCACGCCCCGCCCGTCGACGTACTCGCGTCGCACCAGGTGGCCCGGGCCCTTCGGCGCGATCATGATCACATCGACGCCCTCCGGCGGCTTGATGTAGCCGAAGCGGATGTTGAAGCCGTGCCCGAACACCAGCGTGTCGCCGGGCGTCAGGTTGGGCTCGATGGACTCGGCGTAGACCTTCCGCTGCACGTGGTCGGGGGTGAGGATCACGATCACGTCGGACTCCTCCACCGCCTCGGCCGGGGTGAGCACCGTCAGGCCCTCGGCCTCGGCCTTCGCCCGGCTCTTCGAGCCCTCGGGCAGGCCGACCCGGACGTCGACGCCGGAGTCACGCAGGGACAGCGCGTGCGCGTGTCCCTGGCTGCCGTAGCCGATGACCGCTACGTGCTTGCCCTGGATCAGGGACAGGTCGGCGTCGTCGTCGTAGAACATCTCAGCCACGTCGGGCTCTCCTTCTTGGTTGGTTTCGCACAAGCCTGGTCGGTCCGCAGGGCCAGGCGGCCTGGTCAGGCCAGTTGGGGAATGGGTACGGCGACCGGGCGCGCGGTGCGCTCGGTGATGGACCGGCTGCCCCGTCCGATCGCCACGATGCCCGACTGGACGAGCTCGCGGACCCCGAACGGCTCGAGCACGCGCAGGCAGTCGCTGAGCTTGTCGCTGTTGCCGGTCACCTCGATCGTGACCGCGTCCGGGGCGACGTCGACGACCTTGGCGCGGAAGAGCTGCACGGCGTCGAGCACCTGGCCGCGGGTGTCGGCATCGGCCCGGACCTTCACCAGCAGCAGCTCGCGCTCGACGGCGTCGCGTGGCTCGAGCTCGACGATCTTGATGACCTCGACGAGCTTGTTGAGCTGCTTGGTCACCTGCTCGAGCGGCGAGTCCTCGACGTCGACCACGATCGTCATCCGCGACATCTCCGGGTGCTCGGTGGGTCCGACGGCCAGCGAGTGGATGTTGTACCCGCGCCGGCTGAAGAGGGCGGCGATCCGGGCCAGCACACCGGGCTTGTTCTCCACCAGCACCGACAGGGTGTGCACGGTCGGCTCGGTGCTCAGGTGGGTGCTCACAGGTCGTCCTCGTCGAACTCGGGGGCCAGGTCGCGGGCGTACTTGATGTCGTCGTTGGAGGTGCCGGCGGCCACCATCGGCCACACCATCGCGTCGCGGTGCACGCGGAAGTCCACCACGACCGGCACGTCGTCGATCTCCATCGCCTTCTCGATCGTGGCGTCGACGTCCTCGGGCGAGTCGCAGGCCAGCCCGACGGCGCCGTACGCCTCGGCCAGCTTGGGGAAATCCGGCACCCGGAGCTGCTCGCCGCGCTGCAGGTCGGTGCTGGAGTAGCGGCCGCCGTAGAACAGCGTCTGCCACTGCCGGACCATGCCGAGCGACTCGTTGTTGATCACTGCGACCTTGACCGGGATCCCCTCGATCGTGCAGGTGGCCAGCTCCTGGTTGGTCATCTGGAAACAGCCGTCGCCGTCGATCGCCCACACCGTGGTGTCCGGCTTGCCGACCTTCGCGCCCATCGCGGCCGGCACCGCGAAGCCCATCGTGCCGAGGCCGCCGGAGTTGATCCACGTGTTGGGGTTCTCGTAGCCGACGAAGTGGGCGGCCCACATCTGGTGCTGGCCGACGCCGGCGACGTAGATCGACTCCGGCCCGGAGACCTTGCCGATGCGCTCGATGACGTACTGCGGGGACAGGCCCTCCGACGGCGCGTCGTAGCCGACGGGGTACTTCTGCTTCACCCCGGCGAGGAACCTCACCCAGCCCTCGTAGTCACCGATGTTGCCGGCCTCCTGCTCGGCCTGCAGCGCCACGACGAGGTCGGCGATCACCTCGCGGGCGTCGCCGACGATCGGCACGTCCACGGCCCGGTTCTTGCCGATCTCGGCCGGGTCGATGTCGGCGTGCACCACCCTGGCGTTGGGCGCGAAGGAGTCCAGGTTGCCGGTGACCCGGTCGTCGAACCGGGCGCCGAGGCTGATGATCAGGTCGCTCTTCTGCAACGCCGCGACCGCCGCCACCGTGCCGTGCATGCCGGGCATGCCGAGGTGCTGCGGATGGCTGTCGGGGAAGGCGCCGCGCGCCATCAGCGTGGTGACCACCGGCATGCCGGTCATCTCCGCGAGCACCCGCAGCTCCTTGGCGGCCCGGGCGCGGATGACGCCCCCGCCGACGTAGAGCACCGGCCGACGGGACTCGAGAACCAGTCGCGCCGCCTCGCGGATCTGCTTGGAGTGCGGCCGGGTCACCGGGCGGTAGCCGGGCAGGACCAGCTCGCTCGGCCAGCTGAACGACGTCTGCGCCTGCAGGGCTGACTTGGCGATGTCGACCAGCACGGGGCCGGGCCGGCCCGTCGAGGACAGGTAGAACGCCTCCGCGATCGTGCGCGCGATCGCGTCCGGGTCGGTGACCAGGAAGTTGTGCTTGGTGATCGGCATGGTGATGCCGCGGATGTCGGCCTCCTGGAAGGCGTCGGTGCCGATCGAGGCGGCACCGACCTGGCCCGTGATCGCCACGATCGGGACCGAGTCCATGTGGGCGTCGGCCAGTGGGGTGACCAGGTTGGTCGCGCCCGGTCCACTGGTCGCCATGCAGACGCCGACACCGCCGGTGGCAACGGCGTACCCCTGGGCCGCGTGCCCGGCACCCTGCTCGTGGCGCACGAGGATGTGCCGGATGGAGGAGTCGAAGAGCGGGTCGTAGGCGGGCAGGATCGCGCCGCCGGGGATGCCGAAGATGTGCTTGACCCCGGCGCACTCCAGTGATCGCACCAGGCTCTGTGCGCCCGTGACCGCCGCGCCGCCGGTGCCACCCTGCTCGCTCATGACCTCATCCTCGGATCCTGTCCAGCCCAACAAAAAACCCCTCGAGCCAACGGGCTGGCGAGGGGATCGACGCGTGTGCTTCGGCGGTTGTGCTCAACCGTCCGTCAGCGAACGCGTCGCGTGCGTACGAGAATCTCAAAACGCATGGCCCAAGCATGCATCTCTCTCGCGCCGGGCGCCAACTCAGTCTCTCACGCGTCTCAGGATCCGGAACGGCGGTCTCAGCCCGCGACTTTGTCGATCTGCTGGGCCAGCGCGACGTCGCGCTCGGTGACCCCGCCGACGTCGTGGCTGGACAGGTGCACGGCGACCCGCCCCCAGCCGAGCTCGAGATCCGGGTGGTGGTTGGCCTTCTCGGCCAGCTCGCCGATGCGGTTGACCAGCGCCAGGGCACTCGCGAAGTCGTCGGTGGTGAAGGTGCGGTGCAGCCCGTTGTCGGACCGCTCCCAGCCCTCGGGCGTCTGCGGTGTCTCGCTCATGCTCACGAACCTACGCCGCCGGCACGCGCGCGCAAGGGCGCGCGCTGGCGACCCCCGACGTCGAAGTTCGCCGGATCCAGCCAGGCCGCGTACGACGACCGCAGCCGCGGCCACTCCGCGTCGGTGACCGAGAACCAGTCGGTGTCACGGTTGCGGCCCTTGTAGACGATGGCGTTGCGGAACCGGCCCTCGTAGCTGAAGCCGAGGCGCAGCGCGGCGGTGCGTGACGGCTCGTTGAGCGAGTCGCACTTCCACTCGTAGCGCCGGTAGCCGAGGTCGGCGAAGACGTGGCGCATCAGCAGGAACGCCGCCTCGGTCGCCGCGGTGGTGCGCTGCAGGCGCTGCCCCAGGGCGATGTTGCCGACCTCGACCGTGCCGTGCTGCGGGTCGTTGCGCATCAGGCACTCGTGGCCGAGCGCGGTCCCGTCGACGACCACAGCCATCGCGGCGAGGCCCGGGTCGGCGACCACCGAGGCGAGGTAGCCGTCGAAGGAGCCGCGGTCCTCGAACGGACCGGAGAAGAGGTAGGTCCACAGCTGCGGCGACGAGTCCTCGACAAGGGCACGGAAGAGGTCGTCGGCGTGCGCCATCGTCAACGGCTCGAGCCGCACCGTGCGACCGGTCAGCGTGGCGGGCCCGGTCGGCTTCCGCGGCGACCAGCCCGGCACCGGCTCGCCGACCGGCTGCCCGTGCTGGTTGGTGCGGGTCACGGCAGCACGACCTGCCCGATCGGACCGGGGTTGAAGGCGATCTCCCACCGGATGCCGTCGGGGTCGGCGAAGTAGCCGGTGTAGCCGCCCCGCTCACGCTCGGTCGCCGAGGTGACCTCGGCGCCGGACTCGGCCCACAGGGACAGCACCAGGTGCTCGCCCGCGCGGAACATCAGCACCTCACCGGGCACGTCGACGCCCGGGGTCCAGTCCAGGCCGTCGACGTAGAAGCGGCGGGTGCGTCGAGGTCGCGCACGGTGAGCGTGACGAAGCTGATCCTCTGGTCCATGCTCGTGGGCTGGTCAGCCGCAGACGGCCCCGTGCGCGGCGGACTGGACGACCTTGGCGTACTTGCCGAGCACGCCCCGCGTGAACTTCGGCGGGTTCGGCTGCCAGCCCCGCCTGCGCGACTCGAGCTCCGCCTCGTCGACGTGCAGCTCGAGGGTGCGGTTGGGGATGTCGAGCGTGACCTCGTCGCCGTCGCGGACGAACGCGATCGGGCCGCCGTGCGACGCCTCCGGGGCGACGTGGCCGATGCACGGGCCGGTGGTGCCGCCGGAGAAGCGGCCGTCGGTGACCAGCAGGACGTCCTTGCCGAGGCCGGCGCCCTTGATCGCGCCGGTGATCGCCAGCATCTCGCGCATGCCGGGGCCGCCCGCGGGCCCCTCGTAGCGGATGATCACCGCGTCGCCGGCCTTGATCTCGCCAGCGGCCAGCGCGTCCAGGGCCGCGCGTTCCCGGTCGAAGACCCGGGCGGTCGCGGTGACCACCTCCTCGTCGAAGCCGGCGCTCTTGATCACCGCGCCCTCCGGGGCCAAGGTGCCCTTCAGGATGGTCAGTCCGCCGCTGCGGTGGATCGGTTGCGCCAGCGAGTGGATCACCTCGCCGTCGGTGCCCGCGGGAGCGAGGTCCTCGAGGTTCTCCGCGAGGGTCCTCCCGGTGACCGTGAGCGCGTCGCCGTGCATCAGCCCGGCCTCGAGCAGTGCCTTCATCACCACCGGGATCCCGCCGATCCGGTCGACGTCGGTCATCACGTAGCGGCCGAAGGGCTTCAGGTCGGCCAGGTGCGGCACCTTGTCGCCGATCCGGTTGAAGTCGTCCAGGGTCAGGTCGACGTCGGCCTCGCGGGCGATCGCCAGCAGGTGCAGGACGGCGTTGGTCGAGCCGCCCAGCGCCATCACGACCGCGATGGCGTTCTCGAAGGCGTCCATGGTCATCACCTGCCGCGCGGTGATGCCCTCGCGCAGCATCTGCACGACCGCCTCGCCGGAGCGGTGCGCGAACCCGTCGCGGCGCCGGTCGACGGCCGGCGGCGCGGCCGAGCCGGGCAGCGACATCCCGAGGGCCTCGCCGACCGAGGCCATCGTGTTGGCCGTGTACATCCCGCCGCAGGCGCCCTCACCCGGGCAGATCGCGCGCTCGATCCGGTCGACCTCGGAGCGACTGATCTTGCCGGCCAGGCAGGCACCCACCGCCTCGAAGGCGTCGATGATCGTGACGTCCTTGCCGTCGACCTGGCCGGGCATGGTCGACCCCGCATAGAGGAACACCGAGGCGAGGTCGAGCCGGGCGGCTGCCATCAGCATGCCGGGCAGCGACTTGTCGCACCCCGCCAGCAGCACCGAGCCGTCGAGCCGCTCGGCCATCATGACGGTCTCCACCGAGTCGGCGATCACCTCGCGCGAGACCAGCGAGAAGTGCATCCCGTCGTGGCCCATGGAGATGCCGTCCGAGACCGAGATCGTGCCGAACTCCAGCGGATAGCCGCCGGCCGCGTGCACGCCGTTCTTCACGGCCTTGGCAAGCCGGTCGAGCGACAGGTTGCAGGGAGTGATCTCGTTCCAGCTGGAGGCGACGCCGATCTGCGGCTTGGCGAAGTCCTCGTCGCCCATCCCGACCGCGCGGAGCATCCCCCGCGAGGCGGTCTTCTCGAGCCCGTCGGTGACCTCCCGGCTGCGCGGCTTGAGGTCTCGCTGTTCGTGCGCGTGCGTCATGGGGCCGGATGCTACGCCGGGCCTAGGGTGCCCTCGTGCGCAGGATCATCGGCATCACGGGCCCGCCGGGGGTCGGCAAGTCCACCTTCGCCAAGCGGCTGGCCGCGGAGGGGGGCGGCGTCCAGCTGCCGATGGACGGCTTCCACCTGGCCGACGCGACGCTGCGACGGCTGGGCCTGCTGGACCGCAAGGGCGCGCCGGAGACCTTCGACGCCTGGGGGTACGCCGCCCTGCTCGCGCGGCTGCGCGGCGAACCGCCGGAGGTCGTCTATGCACCGGGTTTCGAGCGCGGCCTCGAGCAGCCGGTCGCGGGGGTGGTCGCCGTGCCTCCGGACGTCGGGCTGGTCGTCACCGAGGGCAACTACCTGCTCGTGGACCTGCCCGAGTGGCGCGCGGTCAGGGCGCGGCTCGACGAGGTCTGGTTCCTGCGCTGCGACGAGGAGGTACGACGCTCCCGGCTGGTCGCACGCCACATCGCGTTCGGCAAGACGCCCGAGGACGCCGAGAGGTGGGTGGCGCGCGTCGACGACACCAACGCCGCGCTGGTCGCCGCGACGGCCGGCCGAGCCGACCGGATCATCGAGGTGTGACGCGCCGGTGACGGCCGGGGTGCTGTCCATACCGGCCGGTAACCAGTACCCATATTTGTGATGGAGGCTCTCGGGGAGTCTCACGGGGGATCTCGGCACCCGCGGCCTCGGGTCGCGGGAGAAGGGTGCACACGATGACACTCGACCCACACGGCGCGGCCGGCGCGCAGACTGCGACCGGCACCGCCGAACACCGCCGTCAGGTCCGCAAGGCGGCCCTGGCCAGCACCGTCGGCACCACCATCGAGTGGTACGACTACTTCCTCTACGGAACCGCCTCGGCGCTGGTCTTCCCCAGCGTCTTCTTCCCGCACCAGTCCCACTACGTCGGGCAGCTCGAGTCGTTCGCGACCTACTTCGTCGGGTTCGCCGCCCGGCCGATCGGTGCGGCGATCTTCGGGCACTGGGGCGACCGGATCGGCCGCAAGACCACGCTGATCGTCACCCTGCTGATGATGGGGATCTCCACCACCCTGATCGGCGTGCTGCCCGGCGCCCATTCGTGGGGGGTGGTGGCACCCATCGTGCTGATCCTGCTGCGCATCCTGCAGGGCATCGCCGTCGGCGGCGAGTGGAGCGGCTCGGTGCTGCTGTCGATGGAGTGGGGTGACCAGAAACGGCGCGGCCTGATGGGCAGCTTCCCGCAGCTCGGTGTGGCCACCGGCCTGATCCTGGGCACCGGCTTCCTGACGATCATGAGCAGCTCGACCTCCGATGCGGCGTTCACGTCGTGGGGCTGGCGGGTCCCGTTCCTGTGCAGCCTCGTGCTGGTTGCGATCGGCCTCTACATCCGGCTGCAGATCCTCGAGACACCGATGTTCGCCAAGGCGCTGAAGGAGAAGCGCATCCAGCGCACCCCGGTGATCGAGGTGATCAAGCGGCACCCGAAGGAGATCGTGCTCTCCGCGCTGGTGCGGATGTCGGAGCAGATGCCGTTCTACGTCGTGACCGCCTTCGTGCTCTCCTACCTGACCGACGACACCCACGGCTACTCGAAGAACTTCGCGCTGATCGGCACGCTGGTCGCCGCCGGGGTTGAGTTCGTGCTGATCCCCTACTTCGGCAACTTGTCAGACACCTTCGGCCGCAAGAAGCTCTACATGATCGGCGCGGCGGTCACCGGGGTCTGGGGCTTCGCCTACTTCGCGATGCTCGACAGCGGACTGAAGTGGCTGGTGTTCGTCGCGCTGTGCCTCGGGCTGATCCCGCACGCGATGCAGTACGCGCCGCAGGCGTCGCTGATCGCGGAGTCGTTCCCGACCTCGCTGCGCTACGGCGGTGCGGGCCTGGGCTACCAGCTCGCCTCCGTCGTGGCCGGCGGCCCGGCGGCACTGGTCGCGACGTGGCTGATCCACACCTTCGACACCGGCTACGCGGTTGCGGTCTACATGCTCATCTCCGCCGGGATCACACTCGCCGCCTGTGCCGCACTGAAGGACTACAGCAGGTCGGACATCGCCGACGACGCGACCTACGCGCGAGAGGCTCGCGCGTAGGTAGCGAGGGGGGCGCCGGCGACCCGCGGAACCTCAGAGGGCCGCCGCGCGCACCACCATCACGTCGGGCAGGTTGGCCGCGACCAGGGACCAGGACTCGCCACCGTCGGGTGAGCCCCACACGGAGCCGTTCCGCGCACCGAGGTAGAGCCCGGCCCGGTCGTGGTCGTCGGCGCACATCGCGTCGCGCATCACGCCGACGTGGAAGTCGTCGGGCAGGCCCTCGTGCAGCTCCTCCCAGGTGCCGCCGGCGTCCCGCGAGCGCCACACCGACGCCCGGGCTCCGACCGGGTAGCGCCCGCCGCTGCCGCCGAGCGGGAAGACGAAGACGGTGTCGGGCTCGTGCGGGTGCACCACCACCGGGAAGCCGAAGTTGGCCGGCAGGCCCTGCTCGATCGAGTCCCAGGTCTGGCCGCCGTCGTCGGAGCGGTAGACACCGCCGTGGTTCTGCATGAAGAGCCGGTCCGGGTTCGCCGGGTGCCGGGCGATCTTGTGCACGCACTGGCCGAACTCGGGGTACTGCTGGCCCTCGGGGAGGAACTCCGCCTGCACGCCGGTGTTCTGTGCCCGCCACGTGACGCCGGCGTCCTCGGTGCCGTAGACCCCTCCCGAGGAGATCGCGCAGGTCAGTGACGCGGGATCGGTCGGGTGCGGCACGACGGTGTGGAAGGCCTGGCCGCCGTACCCCGCCCCCCACTGCGGGCGGTGCGGGTGGTTCCAGAGGCCCCGGATCATCTCGAAGGTCTCGCCACCGTCCTCGGACCGGAAGACCGCGCCGGGCTCGGTGCCCGCATAGACCGTGAAGCGGTCGATGCCGGGCGCGATCTGCCAGACCCGCTCGAGCGAGGTCTCCGTGTCGGGGGGGAAGGCGATCTTGCCCTCCTGCCAGGTGGCGCCCAGGTCGTCGGAGTGGACCACCTTGGGGCCGGTCCAGCTCGACGCGGGGCCGGCGAAGAGACGGACCTGGCTGCGGCGTTTGTCGATGTGCGCGGAGTAGACGTCCTCCATGTCGAAGATGGGGCCCTGCAGCTGCCACTCCCGGCGGGCCTCGTCGGAGCGGGCGATCCAGAGTCCCTTGCGCGTGCCGATCAGCACGATCGTGTCGTTCATCACTGTCCTCCCGGTATTCCTAATCGGAATAGTACGCTGGAGACACCATGGGTCAAGGGCTTCCGGTCACCTCTTACGCACTTCTCGGCCTGCTCACCTTCGGCGACGAGCTCACCGGCTACGAGCTGAAGCAGCGGGCCGACAACACGCTGCGCTTCTACTGGACCTCCCCCGCGATGAGCCAGGTCTACTCCGAGCTCGCCCGACTGGCCGAGCAGGAGCTGGTGGCGCCGGTGAGCGAGGACGCCAACCGCCGGGCCACCCGCTACCGGATCACCCAGAAGGGCAGGCAGGAGCTGCACACGTGGATGCGCGAGACGCCGGCCGGCTTCCCGGTGCTCAAGCACCCTGTGGCGTTGCGGTTGCTGATCGGCCACGTGGCCGAGCCCGCCGACGTGGCCCGACTGCTGCGTGACTACCTCGACGAGCTCGAGCTGCAGCGCAAGGATCTCGCCGAGGTGCGCGAGTCGCTGCGCGGCGGCGACGCTCCGGGCGAGGCCTTCCGCTACCCGTCGCTGGTCGCGGACTGGGGCCTTGCCTACTACGACAGTGAGGCCACCATCGCCAGGGAGATCCTGGACCGCGTCGAGGACGGCTGACCGCCGGGATCTCGTGTCGTCGCGCGGTCCGCCGGTGTAGCGACCGCACCGTCGGGCACAATTCGGCCATGGCCACCGCCGCCTCGGAGAGCCCTGACCTCCGCGTCGTCCCGTCTATCGACGACGGGCTGGCACTACGCCGCTACACCGTCACGGCCTCCGACGGCACCCGGCTGCAGGCCTGGACGAACGACGTCGAGGGACCGACCGTGCTGCTCTGCAACGGCCTGGGCACCAATCCCTACACCTGGCCGGCCCTGCTCGACGCCGGCTGCGGCGTGCGGGTGGTCTCGTGGAACGAGCGCGGCGTGGGCGGCTCCGAGCGGCCGGCCGACCCGAGCCACATCGGCGTCGACTGGTTCGTCCGCGACGCACTGGCCGTGCTCGAGGATGCCGGTGTCGATGCCTGTGTCGTGGCCGGCTGGTCGATCGGCGTCAACACGATGTTCCAGCTCGCCTTCGAGCACCCGGAGCGGGTCACCGGCCTGTTCGCCGTGGCCGGCGTCCCCGGTGACACCTTCGCGACGATGCTGGCGCCCCTGCTGGTGCCCCGGCCGTTGCGCAAGCCGATCACCCTCGGCATCGCCCGGCTGATGAAGCTGGGCGGGAGGCCGCTGACCGAGGTGGCGCGCCGACTGCCGGTCGGCCCGGTGAGCGGTCAGCTGCTGACCCACAGCGGCTTCATGCTCCTGGTGCCCGACCTCCCCCTCGCCCGCCGGGCGGTCAAGGAGTTCCTGACCACCCCGGTGGACTGGTACATGACGCTCGCCCTGCGGTCGTCGGTGCAGCGCCGGATCTCGCTGCGCAACGTCCGGGTGCCGGCCACCTTCGTCGCCGGCCGCTACGACCTGCTGGCCGGATCGCGCGACATGGACACCGCCGCCGCGCGCATCCCGGGAGCGACCTACGTCGAGCTGAACGCGTCCCACTTCGTGCCGATGGAGAAGCCCGCCGAGGTGCACGCCCTGCTGCTCGCGCTGCTCGACCGGGTGGACCGGGCCGGCGGCGACTGACGCCTACGCTGGGGCGATGAGGCCCGCGGCGCTGCTCCTCGTGCTCGTGGTGGTCGCGGGCTGCGGCGGCCCTGGTCCCGGCGGCTCCAGGGGCTTCCACACGGGCTCGCGGGGCCCGGAGCCCACCGTCGCGCACCCGCACCCCACGGCCACCGCGAGGGCAACCGCGACCGCCAGCGGGACCGGCACGGCCACAGCGAGGCCCGAGGTGATCGGGACGATCGCGCGCCACCTGGCGGTGCCGTGGGGGATCGCGTTCCTGCCGGACGGCTCGGCGCTGGTCACCGAGCGCGACTCCGGCGACGTCCTGGACATCGTGGGCCGCCGGGTCAGCCGCGTTGGTCACGTCGACGTCGCGCACGCGGAGGGGGGCGAGGACGGCCTGCTCGGCATCGCAGTGTCACCGTCGTTCGGCAAGGACCACCGGGTCTTCCTCTACGCCTCGACCGACCACGACAACCGCGTGCTGCGCGCGACCTTCGAACGCCGGCACCTGGCCATCGACAGGCCGGTCCTCACCGGCATCCCGCACGGGGTCATCCACAATGGCGGCCGCCTCGCGTTCGGGCCGGACGGCTACCTCTACGTCTCCACCGGTGAGACCGGCGACGGCGCGCTCGCCCAGGACGAGCACTCGCTGGGCGGCAAGATCCTGCGGATCACCCAGGACGGCAACCCGGCACCCGGGAACCCCGAGCCGGGATCGCCGATCTGGACCCTGGGGCACCGCAACGTCGAGGGCCTCGCCTTCGACCCGGCCGGCCATCTGTGGGAGTCCGAGCTCGGCGACCAGACCTGGGACGAGCTCAACCTGATCCGGAAGGGCGTCAACTACGGCTGGCCGGTCGTCGAGGGAAGGAGCTCCGACGACCGCTACCGCAACCCGCAGGTGGTCTGGCACACCGACGAGGCCTCCCCCTCGGGGCTGGCGTACGACGACGGCCACCTCTGGATGGCAGCGCTGCGGGGCGAGCGGCTGTGGCGGATCCGCGTGCACGGGGACCGGGCGGACGACCCGCAGGACTTCTTCGTCGGGGAGTACGGCCGGATGCGGACCGTCGTACGCGCTCCCGACGGCGACCTGTGGGTGACCACCTCCAACAGGGACGGCCGCGGCAGCCCCTCGCCCGTGGACGACCGGATCCTGCTCGTCCGGCCGTGAGGGGGGCGCCCGTCAGGGCTCGATCTGTACCCGCGTCACGCTGGCCCGCCGCACCGCCCGCCGGAGCGTGGTGAGCACAGCCGGCCCGAGCACCACGACGGCGATGGCATTCGTCACGGCCCTGCCGGTGTCGAAGGAGCCGGTCGAGGTGAGCAGTGTGTAGACGAGGAACCGGTGCAAGTTCGCGAGCAGCGGATCGCCGGGGACGAAGGAGATCGATCCGCTGTGGCCAGGGATGTCGACACCCAGGGTGAACGGCCAGCTCGACAGGTTCATCACCAGTCCGTAGGCATAGGCCGCGACGACGCCGTACGCCGCCAGCATGGCGATCTCTGCCTTCCCCGACACCCGGCGCGGCAGCAGACCGGCGCCCAGGCCGACCCAGGCCGAAGCCAGCATCTGGAACGGCAGCCACGGACCGACCCCGGCGGTCAGCAGCGCCGAGGCGAAGAGTGACGTGCACCCGAGGATGAAGCCGAAGCCGGCGCCGAACGCCCGGCCACCGAGGATCAGCAGGAAGAAGACCAGCTCGATGCCCGCGGTGCCTGCACTCAGCCCGCGCATCACGGCATTGATGGCGCTCAGCACGCCGAGCAGCGCAAGCACCTTGGAGTCCATGCCGCCCTCGGTGAACTCCGCCAGGACGACGGCGATCACCACGGGCAGCAGCGCCAGGAAGATGAAGGGTGGCTCGACCTGGCCGTTCCCGGGCGACACCCGGACCAGGAGCGGCCACACGAACATCAGCAACCCGGCCAGGGAGGCGAGCCCCAGCACCGCCGCGGAGCGTGGGCGCACCGGGACCGATGTCGGCAACAGCTCAGTGGTCATGACCGACCATTGCTCCGTGCTGCCCGACCTGGTCGACGGTGAGCCATCCGTTGCCGAGGATCTTCAGGACCTGCGGAGCGAAGGCGGGTGACTCGGCCACCACCTGGGCAACCGGTCCCGCGGAGACAAGTTCGCCATCGGCCATCACCAGCACCCGGTCCGCCACCCTGGCGACGAACTCGACGTCGTGGCTGGCCACCAGCACCGACCTGCCCTCCGCGGTGAGCTCCTCGAGAATGCCGACGAGCGCCGCCTTGCCCGGGTAGTCCAGGCCCCGCGTGGGCTCGTCGAGGAGCAGCATCGGGGGGCCGGCGGTGAGCACGATCGCCAGCACCAGGGCCAGGCGCTGCCCCTCCGACAGGTCACGGGGATGTCGGGCGTCCTCGATCCCGGGCGCGAGCCGTTCGAGCAGTGACCGCGCGTGACCCGCCTCGGTCCCTGCCTCCCGGTCGGCCGCGGCACACTCCCCGGCGACCGTCTCGAGGTAGAGCAGGTCCGCAGCGGTCTGCGGGACCAGCCCAACCAGCCGGCGACGCTCGGTCGCGGACACGGCTCCCGGGTCGCTGCCCGAGACCGTCACGGTGCCGTGTGCACGCGGACCGCTCCCCTGCAGGGCCCACAGCAGCGAGGACTTGCCGGATCCGTTCCGCCCCATCAACGCGGTCACCGTGCCGGCCTCGAGCAAGAGGCCCACGTCGCACACGGCGACCGTACGGCCGTGCGTCACCCGGATCGCGCGCGCCCGCAGTACCGGAGAACCTGCTGACCCTGCGCCCTCGGGCGCCTCCCCCAGGATCCGGCGCAGGTCGCCGGCACGCCGGCGGGCGTCCCGCACGGAGAGCGGCAGCGGCTCCCAGCCGGCCAGCCGGCCAAGCTCGACGATCGGCGGCGCCACGGGCGAGGTACCCAGCACCGAGGCGGGGGCACCGACGGCGAGCGACCCGTCGCCGGGCAGCAGCACCATCTGGTCGGCGAACGGAACCACCCGCTCCAGTCGGTGCTCTGCGACCACCACAGTGAGGCCGACGTCGTGGACAAGCCGGGTGAGGGTGGCCAGCACCTCCTCGGCGGCAGTCGGATCAAGCGCCGACGTCGGCTCGTCCAGGACGAGGAGCCGGGGGTGCATGGTCAGCACCGAGCCGATCGCGACGCGCTGCTGCTGCCCACCGGAGAGGGTGCGCAGGTCCCGTGCGCGCAGCTCGGCGATGCCGAGCAGGTCGAGGGTCTCCTCGACGCGCCGGCGCATGGTGGCGGACGGCAGGCCGAGCTGCTCCATCCCGTAGGCGAGCTCCTCCTCGACCGTGTCAGTGACGAAGCCGGCTGCCGGGTCCTGGCCGACGTAGCCGACCGCGTGCGCCCGGTCGCGCGGCGGCAGGTGGACCACGCTGACGCCGTCGACCAGGACGTCGCCGCTCAACCGGCCCCCGGTGAAGCGGGGCACCAGTCCGTTGAGGATCCCCAGCAGCGTGGACTTCCCGCTGCCGGTCCGGCCGGCGACCAGAACGAGCTCGCCGTCCGGCAGGGTCAGGTCGATACCCGTCAGCACATCTGCGCCTCCGTACGAGACGCTCACCCCGCGTAGCTCCATCATCGGGCCACCTCCGTCCTCCGGGCCGGCGCCACGGCGGGAGGCGGAGAGGCCAGCGCGGGCAGCAGCCCCACCAGTACCACGACCAACGCCGTCATCGTCACGACCGGCACAGCGCTCACCGGGGGATGTGCCACCGCCATCTCGGGAACAGTCAGCAGATAGGTCCCGGCGGCCACGAGGACGCCGCTCAGCGCGACGACGACCTCGGCGACCCGCCACCGGTCCGGACGGTATCGGGTCCGGGCGACCCGGGCTCCGGCGGAGACGAAGCCGGCGGCGGCCACCACAACGCCCAGGACCAGCATCGGGACACCCAGCCAGCCAGGGGTGGTCTGGTCGAGGAGGCCGTAGGTCCCGGCGCAGACACCGGCGAGACCTGCCATCATCAGCGCGCCGGTGGTATTGCGCTGCCGGGTACCGAGCTCCCCGGTGCGCCCGTAACCGCGTGCGTCCATGCCGGCGGCCAGGGACATCGAGCGCTCCAGCGCGTCTTCCAGGACCGGCACGACGACGCCTCGAAGTCGCGCGACCCGGCCACCAGGAACGCCACGCAGGCGACGGGCCGCGCGCACACGCTGCACGCTGTCGCCGAGCTGCGGCAGGATGGAGACCGCGACCACGACCGCGGAGCCGATCTCGTAGAGCGCGGGAGGCATCGACTTCAGCAGCCGCTTGGGATTGGCCAACGCGTTCGCGGAGCCGACGCAGAGCACGATCGTGGCCAGCCGCATGCCGTCGTAGAGACCGGCCAGCAACGACTCCCGACTCACGGGCCCCAGCAGGCGCACGCCGGCGACCCAGTCCGGCAACGGGATCTCGGGGAGCGTGAAGAGCACGTGCCCGCCGTCGACGGCACCCAGGACGATCCGGAAAAGGACCCGGATGACCACGATGGCGATCGCCAGACCGACGTAGAGGCCGAAGGACCGGGACCACGGGTGGTCCGAGCGTCGTGCCACGACGACGAAGCCCGCGTCGGCAGCCGTGATGAGCAGCAGCCAGGGGTTCGTCGTCGCCGAGGCAGCGGCGGCGAGGCCCAGCGCCCAGAGCCACCAGGCTCCGGGGTGCAGGTCCCGCGCCATCCGCTGCCCCATTCAGGCCGTTCCGCGCCGCCGTACGACGGCGAGCCCGCCACCGGCCAGCAGGAGGACCAGGACGACCACGATCGGCACCCACGTCGGCACGCCACCGCCGTCCCTGGCCGGTGCGGACGTCATCTGCGTCGAGGTGGTCAGTGGCGTCGCGGACGGTGTGCCGGTCGGTGAGGTGGTGGAGCCTGCGACTGGAGCCGCGACGGCGGGCCTGACCGTCTTGGGGCCGTCCTCCCAGACGAGTGCCATGGCCCCACCCGCCGACACCTTCAGCTGCGTGATCGCGACCGAGGACGTCCTCCACCTGCCGGACTTGCCGTCGGTCCAGAAGAGACCCCAGTAGGGGTCGCCGGCGCCAGGCATCACGCAGGTCCTGGGCACCCGGGCCACGGCGCACACGAAGCCGGGCTGGTTCGGCACGTACCGGAGTGGGAAGCCGGCGGCCGGGAAGACCTTGTTGCCGGGCCTTCCCGCGCCCCGAACGGCGCAGCCCTCGGCGATGCCGCCGCCGAGCGAGCGGTGGTCGACGACCACGCCGATCCCCCAACCGTCACTGCACAGTGCCCCATGGATCTTGGTGCTGGTGACCGCGACTCGGCGGACCTTGGCCGCAGGGAGCGCCCGGTGCCGGTGATGCTGCTGCGCAGACCTCGCGGAGGGCTTCGACGAGGACGGGGAGCCGGCCGGCGTGGCGCTCGACGCGGGCTTCGCCGGGTGCGCCGTCGGGCCCGGCGACGACGCGTGGGTCGGGGACGGGCGCGGCGACGAGGCGTGGGTCGGGGACCGGCGCGGCTCGGGCCTCGGCGTGCTCCGCGTCGGGCTGGCCGGAGCGGTGCCCGGGTTCCGCTTCGTCGAGCTGGCCTGCCAGGCGAAGGCGACCGTGCCGCCATCGGGGACCTTCAGCCCGTCGACGCCCGAGGAGGCGTAGCTCCAGGTCTTGCCGTCGGACCAGAAGAGCCCCCAGTAGGCGTCGGCGGGCGGCATGTTCGTGCACGACGCGTTGCTCGGCTCGCCTTCCACTCGGCATACGGCACCCTGGAAGTTGCTCACCCGCGTGAGATGTGCACCGACGTCCTCGAAGACCTGCCCTGCGGTCTTGCCGTCGCCGCCGGGGTCGCAGAACTTCTGGATCTTCCCACCCAGCGCCCCGAAGTCGACGACCGCATTGACGCCACTGCCCGAGCAGTAGCCGGAGGTCGCGCCGGCTGGTGACGGCGTCAGCGCAAGGCCCGCCAGGACGAGCAGCCCCGCCGCGATCGCCGCGAGGCGTCCGGTCATCGCATGACCTGGTAGGTGGCGCGGCCGAACCGGATCTGACCGAACCGGCCGGCGGCACGCACCGTGGCCCTCCCGAGCTTGCGGCCCGCGTGGAAGCGGGCCCGGAACACCCCGTTGGCGTTGGCGGTTCCGCGGGCGACCACGTGGTGGCGGGTCTTGATGTGGACCGGCTCGTCCGCGAACAGCCCGCGCACGACCACGCGCTCGACCTGGCGGCGGTGGACATGTGCTCGGGACAGGCGCACGTCGAACCGCGCCCGGCCCAGCACGCGCACGGTGCGGTCGGCCCGGTGGCCGGCGGAGTCACGCACCACGTAGGAGCGCTCCCCGGTGCCGCGTAGGGCGGTGACAGTGCGCTGGTAGCGCCCGGTCAGCCCCGTGTGGGCCGCCCGCAGGTTGCGGCCGGTCAGGCACACGGTGTCGCCCGGCGCGATACCCCCGACCGTCAGGCGCATCGACGAGCCGGCGCGGACGAAGCCGGTCGGGACGACCAGCGAGAGCGCGCGATCGGATGGGGGGGCCCACTGCAGGACGGGCAGCGCCTGGGCGGTCGTCCGCCGCCACTGGTCGGCGCTGGCGGTGTCGATGCCGTCGGTGCGGCCGGACCTCAACGCGGCGGCGTCGTAGGCGATCGCCCCGGTCTGGGTGGCCAGCTGCGTCGTGCAGCGGCCAGCGTCGTGCGCCTGGTGGGCGCGGACCCAGGTGGCCCCGGCCTCCGCTGCCGCGGTGTCGCCGAGCACACCGAGTGCCCACCCTGCCAGGCCGGTGCTGTTGGCATTGGCGGCTGTCTGCGGTGCCCCGCCCCCGAAGGCGCCATCGGCCTTCTGCTGCGACAGCAGCCACTGCTCCGCCTTGCCCACGGCGGCCGACACCGCCGGGCTCGTGTCGGCCAGCGGCTGGAGCATGATCACGGCATAGGCGGTCGCGTCCGGGTCCGGGGTGTCGGTGGCGTCGTTGCAGGCCTGGTCCGCCGCACTCGTGTCGCTGAACTCCAGCCGGAACCAGCCGGCGGTGCACTGCTGCTCGAGCAGGAAGGTCGTCACTGCCGAAGCGTCGCTGGATCCGGCCACTGTCAGGCCGCGGGCCGCGAGGGCCTGGCCGAGCGTGTTGGCGTAGTCCTGTCCGTACTGGTCGTTGGGATCCACGCGGTCCTCGATGCGTCCCGTGGTCGGGGTACTCGTGGACACCATCGACTCCAGCTGACCCACGAGGTCCACGCCTCCGTACGATGTCGGGTCCGCACCCGCCAGCTCTGCGACGAGCAGTGACTTGGCCGTGGCACCCGCGGAGACGTCCCCGGGGTAGCCCCAGTCGGTCCCGGTGGTGTAGCTGTTCACGTGCTTTGCCAAGGCATTGCTGATCTGGTCGACCGTGTCCGCATGGCCACTCAGAGCGTCCAGGGCGATGGCCATGTCGGCGGACAGGCCGTAGTCGTCGAACTGGTACTGGTCGTTGTAGACCAGCCCATCGGTCAGCTGGCCGATGGTCCAGTGGGCGCCCTGGCTGGCCGGGCGAGGGTCGTCCGTCGCCAGCGCGGGCGCGGCGACGGTTGTGACGGTGAGGGCGACTGCGGCGACGACTGCGCCGCACCGACCGAGGATGGGTGACATGGCTTCCTTCCCGCTGCGAGCAACGGGAGGCCACAGTGAGCCACCCGCTGCTTTTCCTCGACAGCGTGTGTTCAGGACGCGTCGCAGCGGGTGCTCCGGCTCGCCGCCAGTTGGCGGCCTACGGTTGCGGGTCAGCGCCGGATTTTGACCGGCTTCCCCCGACTGCGGGCGTGATGATTGGTTGGGCTGAGGCTATCAGCACTACCTGGCATTGCGCTTGTCGCGTACGGCGACCGAGCCGGTGCCCTCATCCTTGAACTCGAAGAGCTGCGTCGCCGCGAGCAGCTTGCTCAACGACGCGTAGCCGTAGTTGCGCGGGTCGAACGACGACTGGTTGGAGATGTGCTGCCCGACCGTGCCCACCAGCGCCCAGCCGTCCTCGTCCGCGGAAGCCATGACCGCGTTGCGCAGCAGCCGGACGAGCGCGGCGTCACGCTTGAGCTTCGCGGTCGGAACCCGCAGCCGGCCCTTGGGCGTCTGGTCCTGCTCGTCGTCGATGCCCTCGTCGGGGTCCTCGCCGAGCTGGTCGAGGAAGAGGAAGCGGGAGCAGGCGCTGACGAACGGAGCCGGGGTCTTCTGGGCGCCGAACCCGTAGACGGCGACGCCCTTCTCGCGCAGGTGCATCACCAGCGGCGTGAAGTCGGCGTCACTGGAGACGATGCCGAAGGCGTCGGGTCGATCGGTGTAGAGCAGTGCCATCGCGTCGATGACCAGCGCCATGTCGCTGGCGTTCTTGCCCCTGCTGTAGTCGTACTGCTGGATCGGGCGAATCGCCTTGTCGTGCAACATCCCCGCCCAGCCGCTGAGCTCGGCCTTGGTCCAGTTGCCGTAGGCGCGACGGATGCTGCTCTCGCCGAACGCCGAGAGCTCGTTGAGGATGTCGTCGATCTTGCTGGCCGGGGAGTTGTCTGCGTCGATCAGCAACGCGATCCGTGGGCGGCGGTTGGCGGACTCGGGCACGTCAGGACAGCCTCTCGAGGATCAGCTCGCGGACCCGGCCGGCATCGGCCTGCCCCCGCATCTCCTTCATCACGGCTCCGATCAGGGCGCCGGCTGCGGCGACCTTCCCGTCACGGATCTTCTGCGCGACATCGGGGTTCGCCTCGATCGCCCGGTCGACGGCCCCACTGAGGGCGCCCTCGTCGCAGACCACGGCGAGCCCACGCGCGGCGACCACGGCGTCCGGGTCGCCCTCTCCGGCCAGGACGCCGTCGAAGACCTGCCGGGCGAGCTTGTCGTTGATCGCCCCCTCGTCGACGAGCGCCTGGATCCGGGCGACGTGGCCCGGCGTGATCGGCAGCTCGGTGAGGTCGATGCCCTGCTCGTTGGAGCGGCGGGCGAGCTCGGAGAGCCACCACTTGCGGGCCGCCTGCGGCGCAGCGCCTGCGGCGATGGTCTGCTCGACCAGGGCCAACGCACCGGCCCCGACGGTGTCGCGCATCTCCAGGTCGGAGAAGCCCCACTCCTGCTGCAGGCGGGCCCGGCGCTCGCGCGGGGGCTCGGGAAGCCCGGCCCGCAGCTTCTCCACCCAAGCGGGGTCGGGCGCGACCGGGACCAGGTCAGGCTCGGGGAAGTAGCGGTAGTCCTCGGCGTCGGACTTCTCCCGGCCGCTCCTGGTGGCGCCGGTGTCCTCCTGCCAGTGCCGGGTCTCCTGCAGGACGGTCCCCCCCGCCTCGAGCACGGCGGCCTGACGGGAGATCTCGTAGCGGGCAGCCCGCTCCACCGAGCGCAGCGAGTTGACGTTCTTGGTCTCGGTGCGGGTGCCGAGGCCACCGCTGCCGGCCGGTGCCAGGGAGAGGTTGACGTCGCAGCGCATCGACCCCTGCTCCATCCGGGCGTCCGAGACGCCGAGGGCCAGGATCAGTTCGCGGAGGTGGGCGACGTAGGCCCTCGCCACCAGCGGCGCCTTCTCCCGGGCACCGGTGATCGGGCGGGTGACGATCTCGATCAGCGGGATGCCGGCCCGGTTGTAGTCCACCAGTGAGTAGTCGGCGCCGTGGATGCGACCCGACGTGCCGACGTGGAGCGACTTGCCCGTGTCCTCCTCCATGTGGGCGCGCTCGATCTCGACCCGGAAGGTTTCGGGCCCGTCTCCCGCGTCGACCTCCACGTCGGTCCAGCCGTCGAAGCAGATCGGCTCGTCGTACTGCGAGGTCTGGAAGTTCTTGGGCATGTCGGGGTAGAAGTAGTTCTTCCGGGCGAACCGGCACCACTCTGCGATCCGGCAGTTGAGGGCGAGGCCGATCCGGACAGCCGACTCCACGGCGCGGGCGTTGACCGCCGGCATCGAGCCGGGCAGGCCCAGGCAGGTCGGGCACACCTGGGTGTTCGGCTCGTGGCCGAACTCGGTCGAGCAGCCGCAGAACATCTTCGAGGCGGTGCTGAGCTCGACGTGGACCTCGAGGCCCATCGCCGGGTCGAACTTCGCGAGCGCCTCCTCGAAGGCCAGCAGCGCCCCGGTCGTCGAGGTCGAGGTCATCGGGCGGCTCCTTCCAGCGCCGGGGCCCTGTCGAGCAGCGGCCCGCCCCACTCACCGGCCAGCAGCGCCTCCAGCGCGGCGCCGACCCGGTAGACCCGGTCGTCGGCGAGCGCCGGCGCCAGCACCTGGAAGCCGGACGGCAGCTCGTCCTCGTCGGCCAGCCCGTTGGGCACCGAGATCCCCGGGACGCCGGCCAGGTTGGCGGGGATGGTGGCCAGGTCGTTGAGGTACATCGCCAGCGGGTCGTCGACCTTCTCCCCGATCGGGAAGGCGGTCGTGGGGGCGGTCGGCGAGACCAGCACCTCGACCTGCTCGAAGGCGTTCGCGAAGTCGCGGCTGATCAACGTGCGCACCTTCTGGGCCTGGCCGTAGTAGGCGTCGTAGTAGCCGCTGGACAGCGCGTAGGTGCCGAGGATGATCCGGCGCTTGACCTCCGGGCCGAAGCCGGCGTCGCGGGTCGCCCGCATCACCTCCTCGGCGCTGGGGTCGGCGACACCCTCGGGCAGCACCCGCAGGCCGTAGCGCATCGCGTCGAAGCGGGCCAGGTTCGACGACGCTTCGGCCGGCAGGATCAGGTAGTAGGTCGCCAGTGCGTGCACGAAGGTCGGGCACGAGACCTCGACGACCTCCGCGCCCGCCTTGGTCAGCAGGTCGAGGGAGTCCTGGAACCGCGCCAGCACACCGGGCTGCCAGCCCTCGCCGCTCATCTCGGTGATCACGCCGACGCGCACGCCGGACAGGTCACCGCTGCTCCCCTGCTTCACCGCCTCAACCAGGTTGCCGATCGGCTGGTCGATCGAGGTCGAGTCGAGCGGGTCGTGCCCGCCGATCACCTCGTGCAGCAGCGCGGCATCGAGCACGGTGCGGGTCACCGGGCCGGCCTGGTCCAGCGAGTTGGCAAGCGCGACCAGCCCGTAGCGGGAGACTCCGCCGTACGTCGGCTTCACCCCGACCGTCCCGGTCACTGCCCCCGGCTGCCGGATCGATCCGCCGGTGTCGGTGCCGACCGCCAGCGGCGCCTCGAAGGCGGCCACCGCCGCGGCCGACCCACCGCCGGAGCCGCCGGGGATCCGGTCGAGGTCCCACGGGTTGTGGGTCGTGCCGTAGGCGGAGTGCTCGGTGGAGGAGCCCATCGCGAACTCGTCCATGTTGGTCTTGCCGAGGATCGGGAGCCCCGCCTCGCGGAGACGGGCAACCACCGTTGCGTCGTACGGCGGCACCCAGCCCTCGAGGATCCGCGACCCGCACGTCGTCGGGACGCCCTTCGTGGCGAGGACGTCCTTGACCGCGATGGGCACCCCGTCGAGCGACGACGCGGGGCCGCCGGCGGCGCGGCGCTCGTCCGATGCCTGCGCCTGCGCCAGCGCGCCGTCCGCGTCGACGTGCAGGAAGGCGTGCACCGGTCCGTCGACCTGGGCGATCCGGTCCAGGTGCGCCCGGGTCAGCTCGACGCTGCTGGTCTCGCCCGCTGCCAGCGCGTCGGCCAGCTCGGCGGCGGTCTTGCGGGTCCAGTCCGTGCTCACTGCTCGTCCCCCAGGATCCGGGGCACCTTGAAGCGCTGCTGCTCCTGCTCGGGAGCGCCGGAGAGCGCCTCGTCCGCGGTCAGCCCGGGCCGCACCACGTCTTCACGGAAGACGTTGGTCAGCGCAAGCGCGTGCGACGTCGGCGGGATGTCGCCGGCGGCCACCTGGTTGATCGAGGCGACCGAGTCGATGATCACCGCCAGCTGCGGGGCCAGGTGGTCGAGCTCGTCGTCGGAGAGCTCGATCCGGGCGAGGTCGGCCAGGTGACGGACCTCCTCCCGCGAGACGGTTGCTGGAGTGTCGGGCATGCCGACCATCCTAGGAGTCAGTCCCGGACGCGGCGCACTGCGGCTGCCCGGCATCCTGCGCGACCAGATCCTGGCCATGGACGAGGGGACCGACCACGCTTAGATTGCCTCCATGGAGGCTCTCGAGCTGCTCCGCCGGGCACAGCGGGAGTTCGCGCGCCGCGTCGACCGGGTCCGGCCGAAGGACATGGAGCTGCGGACCCCGTGCCCGGACTGGGACGTCGCCGCGCTGATCAGGCACGTGGTCGGCGCCGACAACGCCTACGCCGCCATCCTGCGCGGAGGCTCGGTGCAGGACTTCGCGCGGGTGGTCGCGCAGACCTCGATCACGGAGCGGCCGGCGGCCGACTTCGCCTCGAGTTCGGCAGCCCTGCTGGAGGAGATGGGCAGGCCCGCGGAGCTCGACCGGATCGTGCACCACCCGATCGGCGACATCCCGGTGCTGCAGCTGCTGGGCATGCGCGTGACCGACTGGACCGTGCACGGCTGGGACCTGGCGCGCGCCATCGGCGGCGACGAGCAGATCGACCCGGGCCTCGCCGAGGCGCTGCTCAAGCGGACGCAGGCCCGCGGCGACGCGATCTACGCCACCGGCTACTTCGTCCGCGGCCCCGGACTCCCGGACGGCGCGAGCCCGCAGGCCCAGCTGCTCGACCTGCTGGGCCGGGACCCGGCTCCACTGGCAGCTTCGGACCGCCGGCACCGCCACGCGGCTCGGTAGCGTCGCGCCATGCGGTTCGACATCTCGATCCCCCAGCTCGACGCTGGCCGTTTCGACGCGGACGGTGTCAAGGCCTACCTGACACGGGCCGAGGAGCTCGGCTTCACCGGCGGCTGGGTGATGGAGCAGGCCATCGGGCCGACCCCGCTGCTCGCGCCGCTCGAGATGCTGGCCTGGGCGGCCGCCTGCACCGAGCGGCTCCGGCTCGGCGTCGCGGTGCTGGTCAGCACCCTCCACGACCCGCTGCAGCTTGCCGCCGCGGTCACGGCCGTCGACCGGCTCAGCCACGGCCGGCTCGACGTCGGCATCTCGGGCGGTGGCGGCTTCCGCAAGTTCGAGGCGTTCGGCGTGGAGCAGGGGAGCTTCGTAGCCCGCTTCACCGAGGGACTCGAGCTGATGAAGGCGGCGTGGTCCGACGAGCCGCGGATCACCTTCCACGGCCGCTTCCGGCAGCTCGACGACCTCCCGATCCAGCCGAAGCCGGTGCAACGGCCACACCCGCCGATCTGGTTCGGGGCCAGCGCACCGAAGTCGCTCGCCCGGGCGGTGCGCCACGGTGACGGCTTCCTCGGCGCCGGCTCCTCGACGACCGAGGCGTTCGCCGAGCACACCGCGATCGTCCGCGAGGAGCTCGCACGACAGGTGCGCGACCCTTCGTCCTTCACGATCGGCAAGCGTGTCTACCTCACGGTCGACGATGACGCCCAGCGGGCCCGGGAGCGGATCATCGACGGGTTGCGGCGGGTCTACGGGCGCATGAAGGGGATCGAGGACGTGCCCGTCTCCGGCACCCCCGAGGACGTCGTGCGTGGGCTTCGCGAGGTGCGGGACGCCGGCGCGAAGATGGTGTTGCTGCACCCGCTCGGGACCGACGTCGCGGAGGACCGCGAGCAGATGGAGCGTCTGGCAGCAGAGGTACTGCCCCAGCTGTGAGGAGCTACGATCCCGCCGGACCGCCGTCGAGCAGCTGCTTGAAGCCGTCCTCGTCGAGGACCGGCACGCCGAGCTGCTCGGCCTTCGCTGCCTTGGAGCCGGGGCTGTCTCCCACGACGACGTAGTCGGTCTTCTTCGACACCGACGAGGACGCCTTGCCGCCACGGGAGACGATCGCCTCCTTGGCGCCGTCGCGGCTGAAGTCGACCAGCGAACCGGTGACCACGATCGTGAGCCCCTCGAGGGTCCGGGGCACCGACGTGTCGCGCTCGTCGGCCATCCGGACGCCTGCGTCGGCCCACGCGTCGACGATGTCGCCGTGCCAGGCCTGCTCGGGGTCGTCGAACCAGCGGCGCACGGACTCCGCGATCGTCGGGCCGACGCCCTCGGCCGCGGCGAGCTGCTCCTCCGACGCCGCGCGGATCGCCTCCATCGAGCCGAACTCGGCGGCCAGGGCGCGGGCGGCGGTCGGGCCGACGTGCCGGATCGACAGCGCCACGAGAACCCGCCACAGCGGCTGGTCCTTCGCCTCGTCGAGGTTCTCGAGCAGCTTGCGCGCGTTCGCAGTGAGCGCCCGCGAACCATCGGCCGAGAGCTGGGGCCCGTCCTCGCCCTTCTTCGGCGCCCGGGTGAACAGCGGGGTCTGCAGCAGACCGGCCTCGTCGAGCCCGAAGACGTCCCCCTCGTTGCGGATCACGCCTGCCTCGAGCAGCGCGGCGGCGGCCTCCGAGCCGAGCCCCTCGATGTCGAAGGCGGACCTGGACGCGACGTGGAAGACGCGGTCGAGCACCTGCGCCGGGCAGGAGCGGTGGTTGGGGCAGCGGAGGTCCTTGTCGCCCTCCTTCTCCTGCACCAGCTCCGTGCCGCAGGCCGGGCAGCTGGTCGGCATCTCCCACTCCGGCAACCCCTCCGGCCGCAGCGGCAGCACGGGGCCGAGGATCTCGGGGATGACGTCGCCGGCCTTGCGCAGGATCACGGTGTCACCCGGGCGGACGTCCTTGCGCCTCACCTCGTGAGCGTTGTGCAGGGTCGCGCGCTCCACCGTCGAGCCAGCGACCTTGACCGGCTCCATCACGCCGAACGGTGTCACCCGCCCGGTGCGGCCGGTGTTGACCCGGATGTCGATCAGCTTGGCGTTGACCTCCTCAGGCGGGTACTTGAAGGCGATCGCCCACCGCGGCGCCCGAGACGTCGAGCCGAGCCGACGCTGGGTGGCGACGTCGTCGACCTTGACCACGACGCCGTCGATCTCGTGCTCGACGTCGTGGCGGTGCTCGCCGTAGTGCTCGATGTAGCCCAGCATCTCAGCCAGTGAGGGCACGACCCGGACCCGGACGCTGGTGGGCAGCCCCCACGCGCGCAGGGCGTCGTAGGCCTGTGACTGGGCCCTCGGCTCGAAGCCCTTCCGCGCGCCGATGCCGTGGCAGACCATGCCGAGCGCCCGGGTGGCGGTGACCCGGGGGTCCTTCTGCCGAAGCGATCCGGCGGCGGCGTTGCGCGGGTTGGCGAACTGCGACTTGCCGGCATCCAGCATCTGCTCGTTGAGCCGCTCGAACGCCTCGACCGGGAGGAACACCTCGCCCCGCACCTCGAGCAGCGCCGGCGTGGGGTAGTCGGCGGACTCGTGCAGCACGTGCGGGATCACGTCGATGGTCTTGACGTTGGGGGTGACGTCCTCGCCGGTGCGCCCGTCACCGCGGGTCAGCGCGCGGACCAGGCGGCCGCGCTCGTAGAGCAGGTTGATCGCCAGGCCGTCGACCTTCAGCTCGCAGAGGTACGACGACACCGTCACTCCGTCGCGCCTGATCCTGGCCTCCCACGCCTCGAGCTCGCTGAAGGAGAAGGCGTTGTCCAGGCTCTCCATCGGGCGGAGGTGGTCGACCGCGGTGAACTGCGTCGACACCCCGCCACCGACCTTCTGGGTCGGCGAGTCGGGGGTGCGCAGGTCGGGGTGCTGCTCCTCGAGCTCCTCCAGCCGGCGCATCAACCGGTCGAACTCGGCGTCGGAGAGGGTCGGGTCGTCCTTGACGTAGTAGCGCCAGCGGGCGTCCTCCACCTGCTCGGACAGCTCGCGGTGCTGCTGGCGGGCGGACGCGTCGGCAGCCTCGACCTCGGGTGTGCCGGTCGCGCTCTCGGGGATGCTCACGACCCCATCTTGCCGTGCCCCGCCGACATCGCGATGGGGCCGCCGGGCAGGATGAACCCGTGCCCGACCGACTCTCCGTCCGCGGCCCCGACCGACCCCGGGGCCTGGTCCTGATGCTGCACGGCGGCGCCGAGCACAGCGACCGCCCCGTCGACGGGCGCAGCCTGTCGCTGCGCCGCACGCAGCTGATGTATGCCGCGCTCCAGCCCAGGGTCGCCGACGCCGGGTGCGCGCTGGCGCTGCTGCGCTTCACGGTCCGGGGCTGGAACGCCCGGCACGGCCAGCCGGCTCCGGTCGCCGATGCCCGATGGGCACTCGAGCAGATCCGGGAGCAGCACCCCGGGGTGGGCGTCGTCCTGCTCGGCCACTCGATGGGGGCGCGGACGGCGGTACACGTGGCCGACGACGACCAGGTCGTCGGCGTCGTGGGGCTCGCGCCCTGGTGGCCGGCCGACGAGCCGGTCGCGGCCCTGGCGGGCAAGCAGGTGGTCGCCGCCCACGGCCGGCGCGACCGGATCACCTCGGCGCGGCACACCCGCACCTTCCTGCACCGGGCGGAGACCGTGACCGCGTCCACGGAGTTCGTCGACATGGGCATGGTCGGCCACTACCTCCTCACGCACGTCCGGGCCTGGAACCGGACGGCTCTGCGGTCCTCGCTGGGCATGCTGGCCTACGCTTGACCTGAAAACGCATTCGTTCCATCCCGGGTCGGAGTCCCATGAGCAGCACCACCGCAGAGCGCGCGGCGAACCCGGGCCGCCCACGTGTCGAGGGTGACCGCGAGGAGGAGATCCTCGCCGCAGCCCTGGGGCTGCTCCTCGAGCTGGGCTACGACCGGCTGACGATGGACGCCGTCGCGAAGGCAGGGCGGGCCAGCAAGGCCACCCTCTACCGCCGGTGGGCGAGCAAGCCCGCGCTGGTGATCGACGCCCTGGTGCGCGCGAAGGCGGCCCCCCACCCGGTCGAGCCCGACACGGGCAGCCTGCGCACCGACCTCATCGAGACCTTCTGCGGCGCCGCCGGGCAGGCCAACGAGGCCAGCACCCGCATCCTCGCTGCCGTACTCACCGCGATCAGCACCGACGCCGAGTTCGCGGCCCTCTTCCGCGAGCAGTTCATCGCACCCAAGATCGCGATCACCCAGCACATCTACGAGCGCGCGATCGCCCGGGGTGAGGTGGATCCGTCCGTCGACCTCGACGTGATCGGGCCGGCACTCGCCGGAATCGTGCTGCACCGCGCCTACCTGCTCGGGCAGGCACCGGACCGGGAGTCCATCGAGCGCGTCGTCGACCGGGTGATCCTGCCCGCCGTCCGGGCAGCGGGCACCTGAGGGCTGGGGGTCAGCCCGTGCCCATCCGCGAGGCACCGGTCCGCAGGAGCGAGAGTGCCTCGCGTGCGTACGCCGCACTCGCGCCGGCCAGGCCGCACGCTGGGGTGAGCACCAGATGGTCGCCGACCTCGTCGGGATCGAGGCCGAGCATGTCGAGGAAACGCAGCACCCGCTCGACGACTGCCCCCTCCTCCGGTGGGTGCGGCGGGTCGACGGCCGGCACGACGCCGAGGAAGACCCGGTCGCCGTCGTCGAGGGCGGTCCCGAGGGCGTCGTACGCCTCCGCCCCCAGGACCAGCAGGTCCACCGACACCGCGGCCGCGCCGGCACCGCGCAGGAGCCCCACGGGCACCTCCGCGGCACAGCAGTGCACCAGCGGCGTCGCCCCGGCGTCGCGGACCGCCGCGAGCACCCCTGCCAGCGCCTCGGAAGCCCCGGGCACATCGACGCTCCGGTGCCGGTGGAAGCCGGACGCGGTGGGGACCCGCCCGGCGAGGACGGCAGGCAGCGCCGGCTCGTCGACCTGCACCAGCAGCCGTGCTTTCGGCACCCGACGGCGCAGGTCGGCCACGTGAGCCGCGACGCCCTCGGCCAGCGCCTCGGCCAGCTCCCGTCGGGCGCCGACGTCGGCCAGCACCCGGTCACCGCGCGGTCGCTCGACGGCCGCCGCCAGCGTCCACGGCCCGGCGATCTGCACCTTCAGCTCCCCGGCGTAGCCCTGGGCCAGCTCCTCGAGGACGTCGAGGTCCTCGAGGAGGAGCGAGCGCGCCCGGCGGCGGTCGATGCCCGCGGAGGAGGCCGGACCCCCCGTGAGCCGCCACCCGGCCGGCTGCAGGTCGAAGCCCAGCTCGGTGATGACCGCCGTCGCTCGGCCGGTCAGGTCCCCGACGGGCCCGCGCCCGGGCAGCTCGGGGAGGTGCGGCAGGTCGGGCAGCTCGCCGAGCACGACCCGGAGGGGCTCTCGCACGTCCGTGCCCGGCATCGACCCGACTCCTGTGGCGACGGTCACGACAATGGACCCTAGCCGCACCCATCCGGTCGCCGGTGAGCTCCGAACACCTCTCTGCAAGGCGCCACCACACGAGAGAGGCCGACCGTGACGCATCCCACGTTCCGGGCCGCGATGCGGAAGCATCCGGTCCAGTGAGCCCGCTGCGGTCCGTCCCCGCCGGTGATCCCTCACCGGACCGCGAGGGTGACCCCACGCGGCTCGCCGACCTGCTGGTCGAGCTGCTCGCGCGCTCCGCCCGCGGAGACGAGGCCGCCTTCGCCGAGCTCTACGACGCCACCGCGTCCCGGGTGCACGGCCTCGTGCTCCGGGTGCTCCGGGATCTGGCACAGTCCGAGGAGGTCACCCAGGAGGTGTTCCTCGAGGTCTGGCGCACCGCCAGTCGCTTCCAGCAGCACCGCGGCAGTGCAGTGTCCTGGCTGCTCACGATGGCCCACCGCCGCGCGGTGGACCGGGTCCGGTCCGCCGAGTCGGCCAGCCGCAACGAGACCACCTACCACCGCCAGAACCCCGAGGTCGAGCACGACGCGACCGTGGAGCAGGTGGAGGCCTCGCTGGAGGCCAGGCGGGTGCACGACGCCCTCCAGGCGCTCACCGACGTCCAGCGCCAGGCCCTCGAGCTCGCGTACTTCGGGGGGTACACGCACACCGAGGTGGCCAGGATGCTCGAGCTCCCGGTCGGCACGGCCAAGACGCGTATCCGTGACGGCCTGATCAGAATGCGAGACGCGATGGGGGTGGCCCAGTGAACGACACGACGAACGACCTGATGAACGACGGCAGCATCCACGCGCTGTCCGGCGCCTACGCCGTCGATGCGCTCGACGACCTCGACCGGCTCCGCTTCGAGGCCCACCTGGCCGGGTGCGCAGACTGCCGCGCCGAGGTGCAGAGCCTGCAGGAGGCGGCCGCCCGTCTCGCCGAGACGACCGCGGTCGCCCCTCCGCCGGCCCTGCGTGACCGGGTGCTGGCCGACATCACCCGGGTCCGCCCGCTGCCGCCGGAGGAGCCGGCCCGGCAGCCCGCGCCGGGAGTTCCCGGACACCTGAAGCCCCGTCGGCACTGGCGGATGCTGGCAGCGGCGGCCGCCGTGCTCGCCCTCGTCGGGATCGGCACGGTGGCGACCCAGCCGTGGGACCACGGCAGCAGCCACGGGCAGCTCGACGTCGCCGCCAGGGTGCTCGCCGCGAAGGACGCGCAACGCTTCTCCTCGACCCTCCCCGGTGGCGCCCAGGCGACCGTGGTGCGGTCGCCGTCCCAGGGCCGCGCGGTGATCCTGACCCGCAAGATGCGGCCGGCTCCGGACGGCAAGGTCTACGAGCTGTGGCTGCAGGCGCCCAGCGGCAGGATGCTGCCGGCCGGCCTGATGCGCGGTGGCAACCGCGAGGTGCTGCTCCGGGGGGACGCCGCCACGGCCAAGGCCGTCGGCATCACGGTGGAGCCGGCAGGCGGCTCGGCGCAGCCGACCAGCGCACCGATCGCGCTGCTCGGCTTCGACAAGGCCAGCGCATGACCGGGGGGTTGCGGGTCGCGGTGGTCGGCCGCGGCGGAGCGGGGCTCACCCCCGCGTACCTCGCTGCCGCCACCGCGCGGGTCACCCTCTTCGAGGCGGACGACCGGCTCGGCGGCCACGCGGACACGCACCTCGTCGACGCGCTCGCCGTCGACACCGGCTTCATCGTGCACAACGAGCGCACCTACCCCACCCTGGTGCGGCTCTTCGACGAGCTCGGCGTCGCGACCCAGGAGTCCGAGATGTCGCTGTCGGTGCGATCCGACACAGCCCACGGTGGCCACGCCCTGGAGTACGCCGGCGCCCTCGGCATCGGCGGCCTGTTTCCCCGCTGGCGCAACGCCGTGCGGCCGTCGTACCTCCGCATGCTCGTCGAGATCCCGCGCTTCCACCGCCGGGCCCGCGCCCTGCTGTCCGAGCCGGCCGACACGACCCTGGCCGACACGACCCTGGCCGACACGACCCTGGCCGACATGACCCTGGCCGACATGACCTTGGCCACCTTCCTCGACCGGGGCGGCTTCTCCGCCTACTTCCGCCGCCACTTCATGCAGCCGCTGGTGGCCGCGGTGTGGTCCTGCGACCCCGAGCTGGCGCTGGACTACCCCGCGCGCTACCTCTTCGCGTTCCTGCAGCACCACGGGATGCTCCAGGTGTTCGGCTCGCCGCAGTGGCGCACGGTCACCGGAGGGTCGAGGGAGTACGTCGCCAGGGTCGCCGACGCGATCGCCGCCCGAGGGGGCGAGATCCTGCTCGACACCAAGGTCACCTCCGTGCTCGAGACACCGGACGGCGTCCAGCTCACCGACGGCAACGGCGAGACCCGGCGCTTCGACCGGGTCGTGGTCGCCACCCATCCAGGTCAGGCGATCGCCGTCCTGGCCGAGCCGACCCCGTTGCAGCGCGACGTGCTCGCCGCGATGCCTTCGTCGCACAACCTCGCGCAGCTGCACACCGACACCTCCATGCTCCCGCGCGCCAGGCGGGCATGGGCGTCCTGGAACCACCTCGAGCGGCCGGACGAGGACGGCGTCACCGTCACCTACGACCTGACCCGGCTGATGCGGCTGCCCACCGACGTCCACTACCTGGTCACGCTCGGCGGGGCGGACCTGGTCGACCCGGGCAAGGTGATCGCGACGATGGACTACGAGCACCCGGTCTACACGCCGGCGTCGGTGGCGGCACGGGCCCGCCTCCCCGAGATCGACACCGACCGGCTGGCCTTCGCCGGCGCCTGGCACGGCTGGGGCTTCCACGAGGACGGCGCCCGCTCGGGAGTGGCCGCGGCCGCCCGGCTCGGCTTCGGCTGGAGGGACCGGGGGGCGTCCGGAGGAGCCCGCATCTATCGCAGCACTCTGACCCACACCCGTCGCCAGCCGATGAAGCACCGCTTCCGTTACGCCGCGCACCTCTGGGTGGTCGACCTGGACCGGCTGCCCCGCCGGGGCCCGTTGGGCGGGCTCGTCGCCGGCCGCTTCCAGGCCCGCGACCACCTCGGTGACCCGACGCGCACGATCCGCGAGAACGTCGAGGCGTTCCTGGCCGGGCACCACATCGACCTCGCCGGCGGCCAGGTGCTGATGGCCACCCAGCCCCGGGCGTTCGGCTACTGCTTCAACCCGATCAGCGTCTTCTGGTGCCGGGACGCCTCGGGTCGCCCCGCTGGCACGGTGGTCGAGGTGCACAACACCTACGGCGACCGGCACGCCTACCTCGTCCACCCCGACGAGGACGGCCGCGCCAGGGTCGCCAAGCAGATGTACGTCTCACCCTTCCACGGGACCGACGGCCACTACGACCTCGTCGTCCCCGAGCCGGACGAACGGCTGTCGATCGCCGTTCGGCTGACGACCGACGACGGCACCGTCTTCGACGCGTCACTGCGCGGCGGTGTGGTCAGTGGGCGCAGGCAGGTGCTGGCCGCCGCGCTCGCGCCCGCGGTCGGGGCGCTGCGGATCCGCCGCCAGGGCCTCGCCCTGTGGCTGCGCGGCCTGCCGGTCCGACCTCGTCCCGGTCACCCCCGTCAGGAGGGAGTCCAGTGACACCTCCGACCACCACCAGCACTCGGCCGTCGACCCGCTGGCCCGGGCTCGCCGACGTCCCCGGCGGCCCACGCGCGCGGCTGCTGGCGCCCGGCGCCCGGCTGCTGCTGCACCGGGCGGCGCGCACGCTGGGCATCGGCCTGGGGGCCGGCCCGGAAGCCGACATCGTGCTGCACCGGCCCGACGAGTTCCACGCCCGGCTGGCGGCCGACGGGCTGATCGGCTTCGGGGAGGCCTACCTCACCGGCGCCTGGGACGCCGAGGATCTGGCCGGTGTGCTCACCGCGCTCTGCCGGCGGATCGACACGCTCGTTCCCGCCTGGCTGCAGCGGCTCCGTTCGGCCTACGTCGCCCGACCTCCGCGGGCGCAGCGGAACACCGAGTCCAACACGCGCGGCAACATCGCCCACCACTACGACCTGTCCAACGACCTCTTCCGCACCTTCCTCGACCCGACGCTGAGCTACTCCGCGGCGTTGTTCGACGCGGAGCTGACCGAGACGCCGGCTGCGGTGGGCGAGCTCGTCGTGGCCGGGCCGCCGCGCCCGGGGATGCCGCTGCAGGAGGCCCAGGTCCAGAAGATCGAGCGGATCCTCGACGAGGCCCACGTCGGCCCCGGCACCCGACTGCTGGAGATCGGCACCGGCTGGGGCGAGCTGGCGATCCGCGCGACCGAGCGGGGTGCGATCGTGCGGTCGGTGACGCTGTCGAGCGAGCAGCTCGAGCTGGCCCGCGCCCGCGTCGCGGCGGCAGGGCTGTCCGACCGGGTCTCGATCGAGCTGCTCGACTACCGGGCGGTCGACGGCGAGTTCGACGCGGTGGTGTCGGTGGAGATGGTCGAGGCCGTCGGCCACGAGTACTGGCCGACCTACTTCGCCAAGGTCGACGCCCTGCTGGCCCCGGGCGGCACCGCCGTCGTCCAGGCGATTACCATGCCCCACCAGCGGATGCTGGCCACCCGCAACACCTGGACCTGGATCAACAAGTACATCTTCCCGGGCGGCTTCCTGCCGTCGGTGCAGGCGATCGAGCAGGTCACGGCCGAGCACACGTCGCTGCGCGTCGCGCGCCGGCTGTCGTTCGGCAGCCACTACGCCGAGACCCTGCGGCGCTGGGACGCCACCTTCAGGTCGGCCGCCGAGGAGGTGCTCGCGCTCGGCTTCGACGCGACCTTCCTGCGGATGTGGCACTTCTACCTGGAGTACTCCCGTGCCGGGTTCGCGGCCGGCTACCTCGATGTCCAGCAGATCACCCTGACCCGGGAGACCCCATGAGTTCACTTCCGGGTTCTGGCCCGATGAGTCGGGACTTCTGGCCCCGCGGGGTGGCAGCCGAGCTCGCC
This sequence comes from Nocardioidaceae bacterium, assembly GCA_025980475.1. Classification (GTDB taxonomy): domain Bacteria; phylum Actinomycetota; class Actinomycetes; order Propionibacteriales; family Nocardioidaceae; genus Marmoricola. The sequence goes on from JAICXL010000001.1 coordinate 100,298, forward strand.
AAGACGCTTCGGCCGTACGTCGGCGGCGGCCTGCCGGTGCGGCTGCGCGCATGGGACGGATCCGAGGCCGGACCGGTCGAGGCCCCGCTGGTCGAGGTGCGCACGCCGGACGCGCTGCGCCGGCTGGTTTGGCACCCCGGCGAGCTGGGAGCGGCACAGGCCTACGTCACCGGCGAGCTCGAGGTGCACCACGACCTCGGCGATGCGCTCACGCACGTCCGGGACGTGGTGCGTGAGCGCGGGCTGTCCGCCGTACGGCCTTCGCCGGCGGCCGCCGCGAAGGCCCTGCGCACGGCCGCGCGCCTGGGGGCACTGGGGCTGCCGCCGGCAGCACCGCACTCCCAGGCGAAAGTGCGCGGGCGGCTGCACAGCCTGGGTCGCGACCTGGCGGTGATCAGCCACCACTACGACCTGTCCAACGACTTCTACGGGTTCATCCTCGACGAGACGATGGCCTACTCCTCCGCCTACTGGACGCAGGCCGACCGACGCGCGGCCCCGCAGTCGCTCGCCGAGGCCCAGCGCCAGAAGCTGTCGCTGGTCTGCCGCAAGGTCGGGCTCGAGCCGGGGATGCGGTTCCTCGACGTCGGCTGCGGCTGGGGGTCGCTGTCGCTGCACGCCGCCGAGCACTTCGGCGCGCACGTGACCGGGGTGACGATCTCGAGGGAGCAGAAGGCCTTCATCGACGCCCGGATCGACGAGCGGGGGCTGGGCGACCGGGTCGAGATCCAGCTCCGCGACTACCGGGAGATCCCGGCCGCGGGCGGCTTCGACGCGGTCGCCTCGATCGAGATGGGCGAGCACGTCGGCGCCGGCAACTACCCCACCTATGTCGAGGTGCTGCGCAGGGCGGTCAGGCCTGGCGGCCGGGTGCTGGTCCAGCAGATGTCCCGGTCCGGCAGGGGCGGCGGCAGGCACCCAGGCGGCGGGCCGTTCATCGAGGCCTTCATCGCACCCGACATGACGATGCGACCGGTCGGCGAGACGGTGGCACTGATCGAGGCCGGCGGCCTCGAGGTGCGCGACGTGCACGCACTGCGCGAGCACTACGTGTGGACGGTGGACGCGTGGCTCGAGAACTTCGAGAAGCACCAGGAACAGCTCGCCCGGCTGGTGCCCGACGAGGTGCTGCGGGTATGGCGGCTCTACCTCGTCGGTGGCCGGATGGCCTTCCGGGACGGGCGGATGGGCGTCGACCAGGTGCTCGCCGTACGTCCTGGTGCCCCGCACTCGCTGCCGGTCGAGCGGGTCCGGTGAACGTCGTGCACTGGCTGGTCGTCTCGGGGTGCTGCCTCGCCGCGACCGCGCTTGCGATGCTGGTGACCGCGATCGTGGCCCGGCGTACCGGTCGGTTCGCGGTCGTCGACGTGACCTGGGGCCTCACGCTGGCGCTGACCTCCGTCGTCTCCGCTGTCGTCGGCACCGTCGTGGGCGGTGGGGACTGGCGCCGCTGGCTGCTGCTCGCGCTGGTCTCCGCGTGGGGCCTGCGGCTGGCGTGGCACGTGCACCGGCGCAACGCCGGCCAGGAGGACCGCCGCTACGCCGAGATGCTCGAGGGCAGGTCGTTCGCGACCGCCGTGGTCAAGGTGTTCGTCGTCCAGGGCGCCGCGGTCTGGCTGGTGTCCCTGCCGGTGCAGGTGGCCGCGGTCACGCGCACGTCGTGGGACTGGGTCGCCGGCGTCGGCGCCGTCCTGTCGATCGTCGGGCTCCTCTTCGAGGCGGTCGGGGACGCCCAGCTGGCCGCCTTCAAGCACGACCCCGACCACGGACCGGTGATGGACCGCGGCCTGTGGTCGTGGACCCGGCACCCGAACTACTTCGGCGACGCCTGCGTGTGGTGGGGCGTCTGGCTGGTCGCCGCCTCGGCCTGGCCGGGCGTGCTCACCTTCGTCTCGCCGACCGCGATGACCTACTTCCTGGTCTTCGCCACCGGTGCCCGGCTGCTCGAAGAGCACATGAGCCGCCGCGAGGGCTGGGACGAGTACGCCGCCCGCACCTCGATGTTCCTTCCGCTACCGCCTCGTTCGTCGAGGGCGCGGAGCTGATGTCAGCGCGCCGTCGACGCGATGGTGCCCGAGCCGATGTCGCGCGTGTCGTCGTACACCACGCACGCCTGGCCCGGCGCGATGCCGGACGCGGGGTCGCGCAGGGTGACGGAGAAGCCGCCAGCAGCGGGTACGACGACCGCACGGTGCTCGTCCCCGTGGGCCCGCAGCTGGACCGTGCACTCGAGCGGCACCGCTGGCGCAGGGCCACACCAGAGCGGGTGGGTGCAGCGCAGCGACGACACGCCCAGCGCCTCGCGCGGGCCGACGGTGACCGTGCCGGCGACCGGCTCGATGTCGAGCACGTAGCGCGGCCGTCCGTCGGGTGCCGGCGTGCCGATCCGCAGCCCTTTGCGTTGCCCGATGGTGAACCGCCAGGACCC
>JAICXL010000047.1 GCA_025980475.1 Nocardioidaceae bacterium
AGCAGGCCGAGCGCCTCTTGTCCCGACGTTGCCCGCACGATGCGGTAGTCCGCGCCGTACCTGCTGCGCAGGTCGCGGCTGATGGCCGCGGACACCTCGTGATCGTCGTCGACGGTCAGGATGGTGGGTTTGCTCACGGCTGTCTCCCGGAATCACCCCGAGACACCTGCTGCGACCATACGCCTGCCCCTGGGGGGCGGCCATCGCGGTGCGCGGGGCTCAGGCGCGGATCCGGACGCAGCAGCGGTCCGGCGCGGGGTCCAGGCAGGCGTTGGCGTGCCGGCACCGCAGGCCGTCGAGGACGCCACCGACGTACTCGAGGTTGATCCCGCAGACCAGCTCGGGGTGCTCCCGGGCGAGCGAGTCGAACGGGCAGTTGCGCAGTTCCAGGTCGTCGACGGGAGCGGCCTGGCCGCGGCTCGGCTCGTAGCCCTCGCCGGCCAGCACCGCGGCAGCGCGGTCCAGCTCGTCACCGGCACCCTCGTGCGCGGCGGCAGCCTGCCGTCCGGCCGCCCGGGCCTCCTCGGCCAGCGCGTCGGGCAGCGACTCACCGGCCAGCGACCGGTCCACGGCTGCGGCGAGCACACCGCCGACCAGGTCGTAGCTTCGCCCGGGTAGCGACACCGCAACCTCCTGGTTGCTCCTGCGGTAGAGCTTCGCCGGTCGCCCGGCCCCGGGTCCCGACCGTCCGGACAGTCGACGGAACTCCACCTCGAGGAGGCCCTCCTCGACCAACCGGTCGAGGTGGAAGCGCGCGGAGTGCACCGGCACGCCGGCCGCTTCCGCGGCCTCCTCCCGGCCAACCGCCTCGGTGCAGGAGGTGACGTAGCCGTAGAGCCTGCGGCGCACCGGGTCGGCGAGCGCACCGATCGCCGAGAACTTGTCGCCGACCTCGTCCACGACGGCCTCCCTTGACTCAACTTCTAAAGCAGAGCATAGTCGCCTTTAGAACTCGTTGTCCATCCCGGAGGCCGCACCATGAGCGCACTCGTCCAGCCAGCCGCCGACCAACCGGCCGTCGACCAGCCGGCCGTCGACCAACCGGCGCCCCCACGCCGCCTGCGAGTGACCCATCCCCCGCGGGAGGTCGACCTCGCGACCGCGGAGGCGGCGGCGGCCGAGATGCTGCGCGCGCTGGGCCTGCCGGTCGACGGTGCCGACATGGTGGAGACGCCTCGTCGACTCGTGCATGCCTACGCCGAGCTGTTGACGATCCCGGAGTTCGACCTGACCACGTTCGAGAACGCCGCCGGCTACGACGAGCTGGTGCTCGTGCGGGACATCCCGGTGCGGTCGCTGTGCGAGCACCACCTGCTGCCCTTCGTCGGCGTCGCGCACGTCGGCTACCTGCCCGGCGACCGGATCCTCGGCCTGTCGAAGTTCGCACGGGTGGTGGACTTCTTCGCCCGTCGGGCGCAGACCCAGGAGCGGCTCACCACCCAGGTCGCCGACCACCTGCAGGAGCGGCTCGCCCCTCTCGGCGTGGGCGTGGTCATCGAGGCCGAGCACAGCTGCATGAGCCTGCGCGGCGCCCGTGCCGAGGGTGCCCGCACGGTGACCTCGATGCTCCGCGGCCGGCTCCGCGAGGATCCGTCGGCCCGCGCGGAGTTCCTGTCCCTGACCCGGCAAGGAGGCACCCGATGAGCAGGATCGTGATCGTGGGCGGTGGCCTGGCCGCCGGCACCGCAGTGACCTCGCTGCGCGAGAACGGCCACGACGACGAGATCGTGCTGTTCGCCGACGAGCAGCACGTCCCCTACGAGCGGCCGCCGCTCTCCAAGGCCTACCTGATGGGCAAGGACCCCGCGGAGAAGGCGGAGGTCAAGTCCCGGCAGTGGTACGACGACAACAAGGTCGACCTGCGGACCGGCACGCCCGTCACCGCCGTCGACCCGGCCGGGCACACGGTCACCGCGGGCGGCGAGGCGGTCCCCTTCGACAAGCTGCTGCTGGCCACCGGCGCCCGCCCGCGGCACCTCGCGATCGCCGACGACAGCGGCGCGCCGGTGACCTACCTGCGCACGCTGGACGACTCGACCGCCCTGCGCGAGAAGCTGCAGTCGGGCAGCCGGATCGTCATCATCGGCGGCGGCTGGATCGGCCTCGAGGTCGCCTCGGCGGCGCGCGAGGCAGGGTGTGAGGTCGTCGTACTCGAGGCCCTGGAGAAGCCGCTGCTCCGCGTCCTCGGCCCCGAGGTGGCCGACATCTTCGCCGGTCTGCACATCGAGCACGGGGTCGACCTGCGCACGGGCGCGCAGGTGACCGGCATCGCCGGCGACGGCACCGTGACCCTCGGGGACGGATCGACCGTCACCGCCGACCACCTGGTCGTCGGCGTCGGCGTCGCCCCGGTCACGGGGCTGGCCGAGGCGGCCGGCCTCACCGTGGACAACGGCATCCGGGTCGACGCTCAGCTGCGCTCCTCGGCGCCCGACGTCTTCGCGGCCGGCGACGTCGCGAACGCCGATCACCCGGTGCTCGGTCACCCCATCCGCGTGGAGCACTGGGACACCGCGATCAAGCACGGTCGGGTGGCCGCGGCCAACCTGATGGGCGGCTCCGAGGTCGCCGACGCGCTGCCCTACTTCTTCACCGACCAGTACGACTTCGGGATGGAGTACGTCGGCAACCCCGGCCCCGAGGGCTACGACCGCGTCGTCGTACGCGGCCACCGCGACGGCGACCGGGTCTTCACCGCCTGGTGGATGCGCGGCGACCAGGTGGTGGCCGGGATGCACGCCAACGACTGGGACGCGATCTCGGAGGTCCGGCGGCTGGTCGGTGCGCACGTCGAGGCCGACCAGCTCGCGGACGAAGCGACTGCGCTGGGCGAGGTACGTATCCTCGGCACGTGATCGAGCTGCGCAACCCGACCGAGATCGAGCAGATGCGCCCTGCCGGGCTGTTCGTCGCCGAGGTGCTGACCGCGCTGACGGAGGCCGCCGACGTGGGCGTGAACCTGCTCGAGCTGGACGGGCTGGCGCACCGGATGATCAAGGAGCGCGGTGCGGAGTCGTGCTACATCGACTACCACCCCTCCTTCGGGGCGATGCCCTTCGGCAAGGTGCTGTGCACGTCGGTCAACGACGCGGTCCTCCACGGGCTGCCGCACGACTACCGGCTGCGCGACGGTGATCTGCTCAGCGTGGACTTCGCCTGCTCGGTCGACGGCTGGGTGGCGGACTCGGCGGTGAGCCTGGTCGTCGGCACGCCCCGGCCGGAGGACCTGGCGCTGATCGAGGTGACCGAGCGGGCCCTGGTCGCCGCGATCGGCCAGGCGACGGTCGGCAACCGACTCGGCGACGTCAGCCACGCGATCGGTGAGGTCGCCCGGGCCGCCGGGCTCGGGATCAACCTGCAGTTCGGCGGGCACGGCGTGGGGAGGACCATGCACGGCGACCCGCACGTGCCGAACGACGGCCGCCCCGGTCGCGGACTCCGCCTGGAGCCGGGCCTGGTGATCGCGATCGAGCCGTGGTTCCTGGCCACGACCGACCGGATCTACACCGACGCCGACGGCTGGACGCTGCGCAGCGCCGACGGGTCGCGCGGCGCCCACAGCGAGCACACGGTGGCGATCACGTCGGACGGCCCGCTGGTGCTCACGGCGCGTAGCTGACCGGCCGCCGTGCCCGCCGAAGGACAGGTGCGGGTTCGGGTCGCGCCGGATGGCGAAGGTCCCGGGCTCGTCGAAGACGTCCTCGTCATGGCTGCCGCTGGCGAAGAACAGGCCGCCCCGGCCCGCGATCTGCGACGTCTCCCGGCCTGTTGGCACACTGAGCACGTGGACACCGACGAGTTCGACCGGTTCGTGGCTGGCCTCGACTACCCGATGTTCGTGGTCACCGTCGCCCACCACGGCGAGCGCTCCGGCTGCCTGGTCGGGTTCGCCACCCAGTCCTCGATCGACCCGCCGCGGATGCTGGTCTGCGTCTCGAAGGCCAACCACACCTACCGCGTCGCGCAGGACGCCGACCTGCTCGCCGTACACGCCCTCGCCGACGACCAGCACCACCTGGCCGAGCTGTTCGGGGGCGAGACCGACGACGAGGTGGACAAGTTCGAGCAGTGCGACTGGGCCGAGGGACCAGGCGGTACGCCGCTGTTGGCCACACCTCGTCGTCTGGTCGGCCGAGTACTGGCGCGTCACGACCTCGGGGACCACGTCGGTTTCCTGCTCGACCCGGTCAGCGTCGAGAGGCTCGACGACCGCGGCCCGCTCACCTTGCGGATGGTCGGCGACGTCGATCCCGGCCACCCGGCCTGACGGTCACGGCCGCGGTGATGCACGCTGCCCCCAGCAGGGCGACAGGATGCGGACGCGGATGGTCCGCTCGGGTGGCCCCGGGCAGGATGACGCCATGACCGACGATGACTCCACCTGCCAGGGCCGTGCCGTCCTCGTCACCGGGGCTTCACGTGGCATCGGCGCCGCGATCGCCCGTGCCTTCGCCGAGCAGGGCGACCGGGTGGCGGTGCACTACGGCGCGTCCGGCGACCAGGCGGCGGCGGTGCGCGCCTCCTTGCCCGGGCAGGGGCATGTCACCGTGCAGGCCGACCTGGCGCGGCCCGACGAGGTTCGCAGTGCGGTGGAATCCGCGGCACGGGAGCTCGGTCGCCTCGACGTGCTGGTGAACAATGCCGGCGTCTTCCTGGCGCACCCGCCGTTGTCGACGTCCTACGAGGACTGGCAGGCCATCTGGTCGCAGACGGTTGCCACCAACCTCACCGGGGCTGCCAACGCCACCTTCTGCGCGATCCCGCACCTGCGCGCCGCGGGCGGCGGAGCCGTGGTCAACGTGTCGAGCAGGGGCGCCTTCCGTGGCGAGCCGGACTGTCCGGCCTACGCCGCATCCAAGGCGGGGATGAATGCCTTCGGGCAGTCGATGGCGCTCGTGCTGGCACCCCACGGCATCTCGGTCGCCACGGTGGCACCCGGCTTCGTCCAGACCGAGATGGCCCGCGAGGTCCTCGACGGCGACCGCGGGGATGCGGTGCGGGCCCAGTCGCCCTTCGGTCGGGTCGCGCGTCCCGAGGAGGTAGCCGCCGCGGTGCTGTGGCTGGCCTCGCCGGCGGCCCGCTTCGCTTCGGGCACGATAGTCGACGTCAACGGCGCCTCCTACCTGCGGAGCTGACCGCCGCCGGGCCGGTCAGTCAGCGGCCGGTCAGTCAGCGCAGGGTGGCCCGCAGGGACTCGATCGCCGTGTGCCGCGGTCTCCACCCGAGCCCGGTCTTCGCCTTGGCCGTGTCCATGATCACCGGGTGGCTCATCGCCTCCACCCACTGTGCCGTGGAGGGCAGGAACGGCAACTTCGTCAGCGCTCGCGCCGTGGCGGCGAACGGCCAACCCGGGACTCGCACGACGCGCAGGCCGAGCTCACGAGCCACGTCGACGCCGGTGACGACGTCGTCAGCGGCGATGTTGTAGGCCCCCGGGGGGCCGGCTCCGACGACGCACAGGCGCAGCGCCTCGGCCACGTCGTCCTGGTGGATGAGCTGCAGCGGCAGGTCGGGCACGAGGGCGGGCAACCCGGGGAGATGCCGCAGCCCTGCGCCCACGCCCCGCAGCAAGGGCTCGAGCACCGTGGGGACGCGGACCTTGGCACCGATCGCGTCGGGGCCGAGGACGATCGGCGGCCGCAGCAGGTAGAGCGCGGTCTCCGGGTGCGCGGCGGCCTCCTGCTCCAGCAGGTGCTCGAGCTCCGCCTTCTCCTGGGCGTAGAAGAGGCGCTCAGCCGGGCGGGTCGCCCACTCCTCCCGGATGCCGATCGGGTTGTCGCGGTGAAAGCCGTAGGCCGCGATCGAGGAGGCGTAGACGAACCTGGTCGCGCCGACCTCGGCCGCAGCACGGAAGGCGTTGAGCGTGCCCTCGACATTGGTCGCCCGCGTCGTCGCCCTGTCCCCGCCCAGGATCAGGAAGGCGAGGTGGACCACCACGTCGGCCCCCTCAAAGGAGGCGCGCAGGACGTCGGCGTCGCGGACGTCGCCGCGCCGGTACTCCATCTTGGTCCAGCCGCGCTCGACCGGGTCGAAGGGGCGCCGGGCGATGCCGATGACGCGACCGACCTGCTGGTCGTCCTCGAGCAGCGGCACCAGGGCCGTCCCGAAGGTCCCGGTCGGCCCGGTGACCGCCACGGTCAGGCCAGTCGCATCCGCCATCTGCCCACCGTAGTCAGAGGCGCTCGATGATGGGGACGTTGGCGTGGCCCGAGCAGGACCAGCATCCTCTGGTGGCAACATGGCCCCCGGGGTCCGAGCCTGGCCCCACCTGTGGGAGCGAACCAGATGTCGGACTTGTGGTTGACCCTGCGCGGGATGTGGTTCCGGCGCGGGACGTCGGTCGCCGTGCTCGTCGTCGCCGCGCTGGTGGTCGGCGGCGCATGCACCGGGCCGCTCTTCCTCCGCGCGGCAGGAGACTCCGTCCTGCACGACACGATGGAACAGGCGCTGCCGAGTGCCCGGATCGTCTCCGACGAGGTGTCCGGACCCGACTCGAGCAATCTCCTGGCCACCGTGCAGCAGGCCGCGCGACGCAAGCTCGCTCGGCTGCCGCGGCTCCAGGACGTGCTCGGGCCACCGGTGGCCTCCCTGCAGGTCGCTGCGGTGATCGGTCCGCCGGGCACCACCGGTGAGTCGGCGACCCTCGTCTACCGGCAGCGCGTGTGCGACCACGTCCGGATGCGCAGCGGTCACTGCCCCCGGGCACGCGGCCAGGTCATGATCAGCGCCGGCACCGCCGCCGCGATGGGCTGGCACCTGGGCGAAGGGCTCGTGGTGGACCAACGGCGCGTCACGGTGTCGGGGCTCTACGACCCGGTCGCGCCCACCGGCGACTACTGGGGCACCAGCCAGTACTTCGCCGCATTCTCCGGGTCGGGGGTGGCCGGCTCGTCAGTCAGCTCGCTGGACGCGGTGTTCGCGACACGCGCGACCCTCGAAGCACAACCGGGGAACATCGAGGCGACGGCGGGGCTCGAGAGGCGCGTCCGCGTGGCGCAGCTGCGGCTCGTGAACACGCCGGCGCTGCAGAAGGAGCTGTTGGCCTACCTCGTCCCCCTGTTCACCGGAAACGGCCAGCCGGTCAACGACAACGCCGACACCGCGATGACCTCGGTGCTCCAACAGGCTCGCGAGATCGCCAACGGCCTGGTCCTTCCGGTGGATGTCGTGGAGGCACAGCTGCTCGCGCTCGCCTGGTTGGTCCTCTTCCTGGTCGTGGCCAACGCTGCCGAGGCCCGCGGACCCGAGGTCGCGCTGGCCAAGCTGCGCGGGGCGTCGCTCGGCTCCACGCTGGCCTTCGGCCTGCTGGACTCGGTGCTGCTCGTGCTGGTGGCGGTGCCGACCGGGTTCGCCCTGGGCTGGGCCGCGGTCCGGGTCATCGCCGCTGTCCACCTGGCTCCCGGGACGCCGGTGGTCATCACGCCAGGGTCGCTCGTCGCCGCCGCCGCGGCCGGGGCCGGGGCCGTGGCGGCTGCGGTCCTCGCCACCTCCGGGATGCTGCGCCGCCCCGTGGTGGAGCAGTGGCGGCGGGCGAACCGGAGAGGCCGTCCGCGCTCGTGGATCGTCGACGCCGTGCTGGTCGCCGCGACCGTCGCCGGACTCGTCGTCCTCGCCCGCCGTGGTGCGATCGGTTCCGGGAGGACCACGGTGCTCGCGCTCGCCGTCCCGGGCCTGCTCGTGGTGGCCGCCGCGCTCCTCGGTTCGCGCCTGCTCCCCGCTCTCTGCCGGGCCGCGGCCGGGCCCACCAGACGGCCGACCAGGCTCGCCTGGTTCCTCGCCGTGCGCCAGCTCGGCCGGCGACCGAGCACGCTGCGCCTGGCACTGGTGCTGGCGGTCGCCTTCGGCCTGGTGACCTTCGGGGTCGACGCCTGGTCGGTGGCCCGCGGCAACCAGCACGACCGCGCCTGGCTGGAGACCGGGGCCGCGGAGGTCCTGACCGTCTCCGTCCCACCCGGCCGCGACATCGGAAAGATCGTCGACCACCTCGACCCCACCGGCCATCGTGCCGTCGCGGTCACCGAGGCCACCGACTACAACGGGCCGGTGCCGGTGCAGCTGCTCGCCGTCCAGCCCGACCGGTTCGCGAGGATCGCCTTCTGGCGCCCGGACTTCTCCGCAGCGTCGCTGCCGTCGATCATGCACCGGCTCACGACACGCGTGGCACCGCCCGTGCCGCTGACCGGCGACCGGCTCGAGGTTTCCGTGCACGTCCCGGAGCCGCTCGGGCGCCGGCCCCCGCTCCTGGTCGCCTACATCGCCCAGCAAGGCGCCGGTCTCGACCCGGTCACGCTGGGCCGGCTCGCCCCGGGGAGCCACGACCTCCGCGCGCGCATCCCCTGCGAGCAGAGCGGCTGCCGCCTCGCCGGCCTGCACCTCGACCGGCCGGGCGTGAGCTTCTATCGCATCCGGGGACGCCTCACCGTGCATGCCGTACGGGTGCACGACCAGGGCGTCTGGCGCACCCGGGATGCAGATCTGGGCACCTCAGGTGGTTGGCGGGCCGCCGGCAACGGCGCGACCGCGGCCTCGACGGATGGACGCACCCTGACGCTCCACGTCGATGCCCCACTCGCACAGGCCCCGACGTGGCAGGTCGCCGACTGGCCGCAGCGGCTCCCCGCCCTGGTCGGCGCTCCGGCCTATGCAGGCGCTGGCCCTCGGGTCGCCGGCCTGTCCGACGAGGAGCTCCACCTCGATCCGGTTGCCCACGGCTCCGCGATCCCCGGCGCGGGGGTCCGCGGCGTGGTCGTGGATCGCACCTACGCCGAGCGGGCCGCCTTCGGCGCGAGCACGTTCGGCACCGACACCGTCTGGGTCACCGGCGGCGCTGCGACGGCCTTCAAGCAGCGGCTCCGTCGGGCCGGGGTCAGCATCCTGGCCACAGCCAGCGGTGCGCGGCAGACGGCGATCTACCAGCGACAGGGGCCGGCCCTGGCGGTGCTGCTGTTCCTCGTCGGCGCGGCGCTCGGCTGCCTCCTGGCGGCCGGGGGTGCGGTGATCACCCTGCACATCGCCGGCCGGCGCCGGACCTACGAGATGGCGGCGATGGAGGCCTTCGGCCTGCGACGACGCGCGCTGTTCGCGTCCCTCTTCGCCGAGCAGGCCCTGCTTGCCGCCTTCGGGGTCGCCGTCGGGGTCGGCGCCGGCGTGGTCGGCGCCTTGCTGGCCCTGCCGGCGGTGCCGGAGTTCGCCGACACCCCCACCGCCCCACCCCTGCTGTACGGCGTCCGGCCACTGCCCGTCCTGGTCACGGTGGCCGTGACCGTGCTCGTCCTCGGCGCGGTGATCGCCATCAACGCGGCTGCGCTGCTGCGCGCATCCCGTCCGGACCAGCTCCGCGAGGCACCGGCATGAACCGGCGCGAAGCGGCGGTGGAGTGCGTGTCGCTCACCCATGTCTATCCCGACATCGACGGTGCGGACCTGACGGCGCTGGACTCCGTGAACATGTGCATCCGTGCGGGCGAGGCAGTGGCCCTGGTCGGTCCTTCAGGGGCGGGCAAGTCCACCTTGCTCACCCTGCTCGCCGGACTGACCCGACCTACTTCCGGACAGGTCCGGGTCGTGGGCCAGGACGTCACCGCCATGTCCGAGGGCGCCCTGCGCCGTCTTCGCGCCCGCCGGCTCGGCGTCGTGCTGCAGACTCCGGCGCGCAACGTGCTGCCCTATGCCACGGCACGCGAGAACGTGCAGTTCGCCCAGCGCTTCACCGACACCGGCCGCGCGGAGCGCCGGGCCGAGGCAGTCGAGCTGCTGCTCACGGTCGGCCTGGGTGATCGCGTCGACGATCCTGCGGGGCGCCTGTCCGGTGGCGAGCAGCAGCGGCTCGCGGTCGCGGTGGCCCTGGCCGGCCGACCGGCCGTCCTGCTGGCCGACGAGCCCACGAGCCAGCTCGACCGCGAGACCGGCGCGGGAGTGGTCGACCTTCTGCTCTCGGCGCGGGAGCGACGGGGCACGACCCTGGTCGTGGTGACCCACGACCGGCATGTCAGCGATGCCCTCGACGTGGCCTACGGGATCCACGAGGGCCGGCTCGAGCGGATCCAGCCGACCACCGACGGAGCACCATCATGAGCCGCGAGCTGCGTGGCACGGCGTTGCACTCCTCCCACCGGGGCAGGAAGATCCTGCGCGGTGTCGACCTCGTGGTGCGCAGCGGCGAGATGGTCGCCCTCACCGGGCCGTCGGGGTCCGGCAAGAGCACCCTGCTGGCCCTGCTCGCCGGCCTCGAGGCACCCGACGCCGGCACGGTGCGACTCGACGGCGAGCCGGTCACCGCAGCTGCCACAGCGCTGCGCCGCCGGATCGGCGTGGTCTTCCAGGGCTACGCACTCGTCGCCCTGCTGACTGCGGCGGAGAACGTGGAGCTGCCCCTGATGGCGTCGGGTCACGACACCGGGACCGCCGCCGAGAGAGCCCGCGAGGCGCTGGCCGCGGTCGGGCTCGCGGAGCGCACCGGGCACCTGGTCGAGGAGCTCTCCGGCGGCCAGCAGCAACGGGTCGCCATCGCTCGCGCCCTCGCCGGTCGCCCGGAGGTGCTCCTGGTCGACGAGCCGTCCGCCGAGCAGGACGCCGTCCACCGCGACGCGATCCTGCGCGCCCTGGTCGCGGCTGCACGCGGAGGCGTGGCTGTCCTGGTCGCCACCCACGACGCCGACGTCGCCCAGCGCTGCGACCGCCGGCTGCAGCTGGTCGACGGCGAATTCGGCGGAACGCCCGAGGTGCTGGCCTGATTGGCTCCTGAGCCAGTCAGGCGGCCGTGGACGTGCCCGCGACCTTCCGCGGCCGCCCCCGGCCCCGCTTGCTGGCGACCACCTTGCCGTGCACCAGGATCTGGCCGCCCCAGACCCCCCACTCCTCACGGCGCTCGATCGCGCCGGCGAGGCAGAGGTCTCGCACCGGGCAGGCCACGCACAGCTCCTGGGCGCGGGCCAGCACCTCGGGACGCTCGGCGAAGAACAGGTGGGCCTGGCCGCGGCAGGGCACCTCGGTCCGGTGGTTCATCGATCCCCCTTCAGGTCGAGGCTCCAGCCTCGGCACCTAAGGCACTCCGGGGCATGAGGCAGATGCCTTATCTGCGACGCGCTGGACGGCGCGTGGACCGGGTGGTTGAGTGCGACCCATGACGACCAACGGGACGACCGACACGAACCCGGCGGGGATCCGGACCCTCGGCTCCGGGGACCACGTGGTGCTCTGCCTGCACGGCTGGTACGGCTCCGCCGACGGCTGGGGCCTGCTCCCCGACGTGGCCGACACGCAGGCGTTCACCTGGGTCTTCCCCGACATCAGGGGGTACGGCGCCCGGCGGGGCCAGACCGGGGCCTTCACCATGGAGGAGGTCGCCGGGGACGCGGTCTGGGTGGCCGACGCCATCGGGGCGGACCGGTTCTCGGTGCTCGGCCACTCGATGGGCGGCAAGGCGGCGGCCTGGCTGCAGCACATCGCCTCCGACCGGGTCCGAGCGCTGGTCGGCGTGAACCCGGTCCCGCCCGCCCCGACACCGCTGGACGAGCAGGGGCACGCGCTCTTCTTCGGCGCGGCCGACGACCCGGCGAAGCGCCGTGCCATCATCGACATCACCACCGGGGGCCGGCACCGCGACGCGTGGCTGGACCAGATGGTCGGCTTCTCGACCAGCACCTCGGACCGGGACGCGTTCGCCGGCTACGCCGAGTCCTGGATCAACGGCGACTTCCACGACACGCTCGGCGCGCCGGAGGTTCCCACGCTCGTGGTCGTCGGCGAGACCGACCCGGCGATCTCGGCCGAGGTGGCGGAGCAGACCTGGCTGCAGTGGTACCCGAACGCGGCCCTGGTCAGCCTGCCCGAGTGCGGCCACTACCCCATGTTCGAGGCGCCGCTGGCCCTGCTCGACGTCGTCGAGCCCTTCCTCCACGAGCACTGACCCGATGACCAGCGACCGGCCGAGCAGCGACCGGCCGAGCAGCGACCGGCCGAGCACGGACCCGCTGGGTGTCCAGCTCCTCCACGACCCCAGGACCTTCGAGACCGGGGTGCCCTTCGACGTGCTGGAGCGGCTGCGCCACGAGCAACCTGTCGTGTGGGTCGAAGAGCCGCCGCTGCTCGGCCTGCCGGGCGGGCCCGGCTACTGGCTGGTCACGCGGCACGCCGACGTGGAGAGCGTCACCAAGCAGGCCGGCCTGTTCTCCTCCTGGCTCGGCGCCACTCAGGTGCGTGACCCGGCGAGCGAGGAGGACCTGCGGTTCGTCCGCCGGATGATGCTCAACATGGACCCGCCGGAGCACACCCGGCTGCGCAAGCTGTTGACGAGGTCGTTCACGGCCCGGGCCGTCGCAAGGCTCGAGGACGGCATCCGCGCTCACGTCGCCGACATCCTCGACCGGGTGCTGGTCGGGGACGGCGGGGTGGTCGACTTCGCCAAGGTGGTCGCGGCGGACCTGCCCCTGCTGACGCTCGCGGACGTGCTCGGGGTGCCGCCGCAGGACCGGTGGCTGCTCTTCGACTGGTCCAACCGGGTGATCGGCTTCCAGGACCCCGACTACGCCGGCAGCGCCGACTTCGACGTCGCCGGCGGCACCGGGATCGCCCGCGAGGCGTTGCAGCAACGGCCGTCGCCCGACGCTCAGGGCCGGATGCCCGACCCGCGCAGCCGCGAGGGGATGCTCGACCTCTACGCCTACGCGTACCTGCTCGGCGAGCAGAAGCGCCACGACCCGGGTGGCGACGTGATGGGCATCCTGATGTCCCAGCGCGACGACGTGGGCGGTCAGGTCAGCGTCGAGGAGTTCGAGAACATGTTCTGGCTCTTCGCGGTCGCCGGCAACGAGACGCTCCGCAACGGCCTGCCCGGCGGGATGGTCGCGCTGCTGCAGCACCCCGACGCCCAGCGGGAGCTCCGCGCCGACCCCTCACTGGTCCCGGGCGCCGCCGAGGAGATGCTGCGGTGGTGGACGCCGGTGATGGTGTTCCGTCGTACGGCGACCGCCGACACTCGGGTCGCCGACGTCGCGGTCAGGGCCGGTGACAAGGTCGTGGTCAGCTTCATCTCCGCCAACCGCGACGAGGCGGTGTTCGCGCAGCCGGACGCCTTCGACATCCACCGCGGGTCGAGCAACCACCTGGTCTTCGGGCACGGCCCGCACTTCTGCCTCGGCGCCCACCTCGCCCGGATGCAGATGCGCACGATGTTCACCGAGCTGCTGGCCCGGACGAGCTGGATCGAGGCGGCCGGCGAGCCGGCGCTGCTGCGGTCCTCGTTCCAGCGAGGGGTCAAGCGGCTGCCGATCCGGTGGACAAGCGCCTCGGGTCCGGCGGCCATGGAGAGGTAGGTCATACCGCGGGAATCCCGCCGCTGCTAGCGTCGGGAGCCATGCGCACCCCGAAGGACTTCTTCCGCCCGCTGGCCGTCGGCGCACCGGCGCCGCTGACCGAGATCCCGGCCCGGCCGTCCCGGGCGATCCACTTCTTCGACCCCGGCAACCCGAAGATGGCGGCCAAGGTCCCCGACATGGTCGGCAGCACCGACGTGCTGCTCGGCAACCTCGAGGACGCGGTCAAGGCGGAGAACAAGGAGGCCGCGCGGGCGGGCCTGGTGAAGATCGGGCAGGAGACGACCAACCTGGGTGGGCAGAGCGGACCGACGCAGTTCTGGACCCGGATCAACGCCCTCGACAGCCCGTGGGTGCTCGACGACCTGACCACGATCGTGCCCGCCATCGGTGACAAGCTCGACGTGATCATGGTGCCGAAGGTCCAGGAGCCTGCCGACATCCACTACGTCGACCGGATCCTGGCGCAGCTCGAGGCCAAGGCGGGACTCGACCGGCCGATCCTGGTCCACGCGATCCTCGAGACCGCCCGTGGCATGGTCAACATCGAGGAGATCTGCGGGGCCTCGCCGCGGATGCAGGGCCTCTCGCTCGGCCCAGCGGACCTGGCCGCCGACCGGCGGATGAAGACCACGCGGGTCGGTGGCGGCCACCCCGGCTACCTCGTCAGGCAGGACCCGCCCGACGGCGACGTCCGGGCCGATCGCCCCACCTACCAGCAGGACCTGTGGCACTACACCATCTCCCGGATGGTCGACGCCTGCGCGATGCACGGCATCTACCCCTACTACGGTCCGTTCGGCGACATCGCCGACGTGGTTGCCTGCGAGGACCAGTTCCGCAACGCCTACCTGCTCGGCTGCGTCGGCGCCTGGTCGCTGCACCCGAGACAGATCGCGATCGCCAACAAGGTCTTCTCCCCCAGCGTCGAGGACGTCGAGCACGCCCGCCGGGTGATCGCCGCCATGGGCGACGGCACCGGCGCGGTGATGCTCGACGGCAAGATGGAGGACGACGCCTCGGTCAAGCAGTGCCAGGTGATGGTGCGCCTTGCCGACGAGCTGGCCGCTATCGACCCGGAGCTGAAGAAGCAGTACGACACCATCCAGGTCGACGCCTGACATGGCTGCCGACGTCGCCTTCCGTCCGCGCCGGTCGGTGCTCTACATGCCTTCCTCCAACGCGCGTGCCCTGGAGAAGGCGAAGTCGATCCCGTGCGACGGGCTGATCCTCGACCTGGAGGACGCGGTCGCGCCGGACGCCAAGCCCGAGGCCCGCAAGGCGGCCTGCGCAGCCGCGGCCTCCGGGGAGTACGGCGGTCGGGAGATCGCCATCCGGATCAACGGGGCCGACACCGCGTGGCACGCCGACGACCTGAGGGCGGCCTGCGAAGCCGGCCCGGACGCCGTCGTCGTACCGAAGGTGAACAGCGCCGATGCCGTGCTGCAGCTGGTCGAGGCGATGGCCGGCCACGCGGCCCCGGAGCACACCAGACTGTGGGCGATGGTGGAGACGCCCTACGCGATGCTGCACGCCGAGGAGATCGCCGCGGCGTCGGACCGGCTCACCGTGCTGGTCATGGGCACCAACGACCTGGTCAAGGAGCTCTACGCCGAGCACGTGCCTGGTCGGCAGCCCGTGCTGACCGGTCTGGGCCTGGCCGTGCTCGCGGCCCGGGCCACCGGAAAGGTGATCCTCGACGGGGTCTACAACGACGTGAAGGACCAGGACGGCTTCCTCGCCGAGTGCCGGCAGGGCCGCGAGCTGGGCTTCGACGGCAAGACGCTGATCCACCCGGGGCAGGTCCAGGGCGCCAACGCCGCGTTCGCCCCGTCGGAACAGGCCGTCGAGGACGCCCGCGGAATCCTGCAGGCGTGGGCCGACGGGGGCTCGGGCGTGGTGACCTGGAACGGCCGGATGATCGAGAACCTGCACGTCGAGTCGGCCCGGCGGACGCTGAGCATCCACGAGGCGATCCGGGCCCTGGCGGGCTAGTCCTCCAGGTTGGTCGGGCAGTCCGGGTTCGGGCAGTAGTCCACCTGCGCCATCTCGCCCGGGTTGAGCTCGGCCCGGTCCTCGTTGCGCGGGTCGAAGTCGAGCGTGGCGTGCTCGAGCTCGGTCCCGCAGACCGGGCAGGTGCGCGGCCAGTGCTTCTCGTCCACCGTGGGCTGGTCCATGCCGGCACCCTACCCAGCCGGCGCCTCCGGCCCACCGCCCTCAGCCATCGCCGTCCACCCGCGCCCTCAGCCCACGTCCCGGAGCAGCTGCTGGTGGAACTCCACCTCGATGCGGCGCAGCACCAGGTCGGCGTCGGCCAGCACCCGCTCCCCACTCACCACGACGACCCGCCAGCCGCCGGCCTCGACCGCCGCGGCCGCGGCCGCGACCGTGACCGTGTCAGAGGGGGCGACCACCACACCGAAGCGCTGCATCGGCAGGCCCAGGGACAGGCGCGGACCACACCAGGGCCCGGCGTCCTGCACGAGCAGGCCCGGGACCGGCGTCGGCAGCTGCGCGGCGAACCAGTGGAACCGCAGCGCGGACTCCGCGGCGTCGAGGGCGCGGGCGTCGGCGAGCGCCACCACGTGCCGCAGCTGCACGATGCCCGGGTGCCGGCCGAAGCGCGGCAGCTCGGCGAGCAGCTCCCGGTGGCTGCACAGCCCGGCGCGCAGCATCGCGTCGATGACCCCCTGGGCGCGGTCGGGGGCGAGCAGCCGGCCGAGGTCGAGGGCGGTGCGCAGCGGGGTCGCCACGGCAACCCCGTCGACGATCGCCACGTCGCCGGGCCCCAGCCGGCGACGGCCGCCGAGCTGCCGCCCGCGCGACGCAGGCGTCAACGCCTCCACCGCCGGCAGCGGCTCCGGGCCGCAGTGGGACACGTCGACGCCGTGCACCCAGGCAGCCGTGCGGTCGACCACGACGGCCCCGCGCGGGACGACCAGGCCGACGGCGCGTGCCCGGACCGCGACGGTCTCGGCGACCGTCGAGGCGACGTAGACGCCCCGCAGCAGCCGTCGTACCCGGCCTTCGCGGTGCATGCGGTCGAGCGCAGACCGGTTGATCCCGGCAGCGCGGGCCATGGCCGGCGTGAACGGCCCGTCGAGGAGGGAGCCGCCGACGGGCAGGTCGAGGGGCAGCTGGGCGTGGTCCCGGGGTTCCATGGCCGACAGCGTGGCGCGGATCCGCGGATCGCGCGCCGGTCGTCCACAGGCAGCTTGCAGCCTGGGGAGATCGCCTGGGCAGATAGCCTGGGGAGATCAGCTGGGGAGACCGGCTGCCCGGAGCTGCCCCGCGCTCTCCGCCAGCCGCGCCGCCACCTCGTCGGGGGCGGGCATCGCGGCGATCTCCCCCGCGAGGCTGGCCGCCCGCTCCGCGAACGCCGCGTCGGCGAGCACGTCCTCGACCGCGCGCCGGACCGACGCCGCGCTGACCTCGTCGGGCATCAGGGTGCGGGCTGCTCCGGCATCGGCCAGCCGCTGCGCGATGGTGAAGTTGTCCGCGCTCCGCGGGACCGCCACCGCCGGCAATCCGTGGGCCAGCGCACCGAAGGTGGTGCCCGCCCCGGCGTGGTGCACGACCAGGGTGCAGTGCGGCAGCAGGTCGGCCTGGGGCACGAACCGCTCGACGCGGACGTTGGACGGCAACGGGGCGAGGTCCGCTGGGTCGTTGTCCCGTCCCACCGTCGCCACCACGGCCACCGGCAGGGCGGCCAGCGCCCGGAACAACAGCCGGAAGAGGTCCAGGTCGGTGTTGGAGAAGGTCCCGAGCGTGACGTAGACGAGCGGGTGGTCGGGCAGTCCGGCGAGCAGGGCCGGTCGCGCCGGATCCGCAGCCGGGCCACGCGGCAACGGCACGGGTCGGAGCAGCTGCAGGCCAGGGACGGTCACGGCCGCCGGATCCAGCGACGACGGGCAGATCGCCAGGGTGGTCCCGGCCTCGGTGCCGGCGTCCCTCGGCGCGGCCAGGCCGAGCTCCCGCCACATCGGGCTGACCGCGTCGGCCACCAGCTCGAGCACGTCACGGTCGACCATCGGGCCGAGGGCGTGCTGCACCCCGTGGATGCCCTGAGCCGCAGCCACCATCGGCCCGGCGAGCATCAGGGTGTCGAAGACCAGGAGGTCGGGCGTGCTCTCCCGCGCGATCGTCATCAGGTCGTCGAGAACCAGCGCCGCGCCGACCTCGCCGAACAGCCGCGGCATGAAGTAGTGGGCCACCCGCTCGGGTGGCAGCCCCTCGCCGGGCCTCCCACGGGTGCGCTGCAGGAGGCCGGAGAACCACTCGTCGAAGGAGGGCCCCACCTGGCGGAAGGCCAGGCCCAGGGTGGCGGCCGTGTAGGCGACGTCCGGGCCACTGGCGAGCAGCACCTCGTCACCGCGCTGCCTGAACGCCTCGGCCAGCGGCAGCAGCGGGGTGACGTGCCCGCTCTGCGGGACGCAGGTGAACAGCACACGCACGAGTGGAGGCTAGCGCCGCCGGCGGGGCGCGGCCATTGTTCCCCCGCGGTGCGGCAGGCAGGATGGCAGGGACAGACCACCCGAGGAGGAGACAGCGATGCCGATTGCCGACCGCACGGCCCGGACCACCTGGGAGGGGAGCCTGGCCCAGGGGGCCGGCCAGATCAGCCCGGACAGCAAGGCCTTCGACCCGCTGGCGGTCACCTGGGCCGCCCGCACCGAGCAGCCCGGCGGCAAGACCAGCCCCGAGGAGCTGCTGGCGGCAGCGCACTCGTCCTGCTTCGCGATGGCGCTCAACCTGGTGCTCGCCGAGAAGAAGATCCCGGCCGACAGCACGACCGTCTCGGCCACGGTGACGCTCGATGAGGTGGACGGCAAGCCGACCATCACCACCTCGGCGATCACCGTGCGCGCCACGGTGCCGGGCGCGGACGAGGCTGCCTTCAAGTCCGCGGTGGACGACGCGGCGGCGCTCTGTCCGGTGTCCCGCCTCTTCGCGGGGGCCGAGATCAGCGTCGAGGCGAGCCTGGCGGGTTGAGCAGCTCCCGCAAGACGTACTGCAGGATGCCGCCGTTGCGGTAGTAGTCGGCCTCCCCCGGCGTGTCGATCCGGACCACTGCATCGAACTCGACGCTGCCGGCCCGCACGTGCACGGTCTCGGGGACCGAGTCCTGCAGCGCCGTCACCCCGGTGAGGTCGAAGGTCTCCTCGCCGGTCAAGCCCAGTGAGGCGGCGCTCTCCCCTGCCGGGAACTGCAGTGGCAGCACCCCCATGCCGATCAGGTTGGAGCGGTGGATCCGCTCGTAGGACTCCGCGATCACCGCCTGGACGCCCAGCAGCAGGGTGCCCTTGGCGGCCCAGTCGCGCGACGAGCCGGAGCCGTACTCCTTGCCGGCCAGCACCACCAGCGGCGTGCCGGTCGCCAGGTAGCTCTCCGAGGCGTCGAAGATCGTGGTCACCTCGCCGTCCTTCGACAGGTCGCGGGTGTAGCCGCCCTCGGTGCCCGGCGCGAGCTGGTTGCGCAGCCGGATGTTGGCGAAGGTGCCGCGGATCATCACCTCGTGGTTGCCGCGCCGCGAGCCGTAGGAGTTGAACCCCTTGGGCTCCACGCCGTGACCCATCAGGTACGCGCCGGCCGGACTGTCGCGCTTGATCGCACCGGCGGGCGAGATGTGGTCGGTCGTGACCGAGTCGCCGAGCAGGGCCAGCACCCGCGCCCCGGTGACGTCGGCGAGCGGCTCGGGCTCGGCACGCATGCCGTCGAAGTACGGCGGCCTCCGCACGTAGGTCGACTCGTCGTCCCACGCGAAGGTCTCGCCCTCCGAGAGCTCCATCCCCTCCCACCGTTCGTCGCCGGTGAAGACGTCGGCGTAGCCACGGGTGTACATGTCGGCCTGCACGCAGGCGTTCACCACCTCCGTGATCTCCTCCGTCGACGGCCAGATGTCGCGCAGGAAGACCAGCTCCCCGTCGCTGCCGGTGCCGAGCGGGTCGGTCATCAGGTTGACGTGCATGGTGCCGACCAGGGAGTAGGCGACCACCAGCGGTGGGGAGGCGAGGAAGTTCATCCGGGTCTCGGGGTGGATCCGGCCCTCGAAGTTGCGGTTGCCGGAGAGGACCGAGCACACGGTGAGGTCGTTGTCGATCACCGCCCTGGAGACCTCGGGGATCAGCGGGCCGGAGTTGCCGATGCAGGTCGTGCAGCCGTAGCCGACCAGGTTGAAGCCGAGCTTGTCGAGGTAGGGCGTCAGCCCCGAGCGCTCGTAGTAGTCGGTGACCACCCTGGACCCGGGCGCGAGCGAGGTCTTGACCCACGGCTTGCGCGTCAGGCCCTTCTCCACCGCGTTCTTCGCCAGCAGGGCCGCCCCGATCATCACGCTGGGGTTCGAGGTGTTGGTGCACGACGTGATGGCCGCGATCACCACGTGGCCGTTGTCGACCGGAACCTCGGTGTCGTCAAGCACGACCTGGGTCGGCTTGCGCGGCCAGTCGTGGTCGCCGCCGCACACGCACGGCGAGTGCGGCTGGTCCGAGGCACGGTCGTGGTCGACCGCCACCGGGTCGCTGGCCGGGAAGGACTCCGAGGACGCCTCGTCCAGGCCGAGCCCGACCGCCTCCTCCTGGCTCTTGCCGGAGAGCAGCGCCGCGATCGCGTGCGGCGCGATCCGCAGCGGGATCCGGTCGTGCGGCCGCTTGGGCCCGGCGATGGACGGCTCGACAGTGGCCAGGTCGAGCTCGAGGGTCTGGGAGTAGGTCGGCTCGTGGTCGGGGTCGTGCCAGAGGCCCTGCTCCTTCGCGTAGGCCTCGACGAGCCGGATCTGCTGCTCGGGACGGCCGGTCAGCTTCAGGTAGTCGAGCGTCACCTGGTCGATCGGGAAGATCGCGCAGGTGGCGCCGTACTCCGGGCTCATGTTGCCGATCGTGGCGCGGTTGGCCAGCGGAACGTTGGCCACGCCGGGCCCGTAGAACTCCACGAACTTGCCGACGACGCCGGTGCGGCGCAGCAGCTCGGCGACGGTCAGCACCAGGTCGGTCGCGGTGCTGCCGGCCGGCAGCTCACCGGTCAGCTTCAGGCCGAGGACCGGCGGGACCAGCATGCTCATCGGCTGGCCGAGCATCGCCGCCTCCGCCTCGATGCCGCCCACGCCCCAGCCCAGGACGCCGAGGCCGTTGACCATCGGAGTGTGCGAGTCCGTGCCGACCAGGGTGTCCGGATAGGCGAGGACGCCGGCGTCGGTCTCCCGGGTGAACACCACGCGGGAGAGGTACTCGAGGTTGACCTGGTGGCAGATCCCGGTGTCCGGGGGCACCACGCTGAAGTCGGTGAAGGCCTGCTGGGCCCAGCGCAGCAGCTGGTAGCGCTCGGCGTTGCGCTCGAACTCCAGCTCGGCGTTGACCTTGAAGGCGTCGCGGCGGGCGAACACGTCGGCGATCACCGAGTGGTCGATGACCAGTTCGGTGGGGACGAGCGGGTTGATCCTGCGGGGGTCACCGCCCAGCTCGGTGATCGCGTCACGCATCGCGACCAGATCGACCACGCACGGCACGCCGGTGAAGTCCTGCATGAGCACACGGGCAGGCGTGTAGGCCACCTCCCGGCCGTGGGCAGCGGCGGGGTCCCACCCGGCCACGGCGTCCACCTGCTCGCGGGTGACCAGCCGGCCGTCCTCGTTGCGCAGCAGGTTCTCCAGGAGCACCTTCAGGCTGTAGGGCAGCCGCTCCGAGCCCGGCACCTCGTCGAGCCGGTGGACGAGGTACGACGTCCCATCGACTGTCAACTCGCTCGCGGTGCTCATCGGTCCTTCATCGCCACGGTCAGCACGAACGTCGTGTCGGTCTCGGCCTCGACGCTGTGCGGGGCGTCCGGGATGACCAGGTAGTCCCACTCGCGCCCGGACCACGTGGTCTCACCCGCCACCAGGCGCAGTCGGCCGTTGATCACCAGCAGGGTGGCCTCACCGGGACTCTCGTGCTCGGCCATCTCCCGGCCCTCGCGCAACGCCACCACGGTTTGGCGCATCCGCTTCTCGTGGCCACCGAAGAGCGTCTCGGCGGCCCGGCCGCTCTTCGACTCCGACGCCTTGTGCGCGAGCTCGCGGGCCTTCGCCTGCAGGCTGAGCTTGTCCATCCTGTCCTCCTGGTCCTGGATCCATTGCCGTCGAGTGTCACCGCGCTAGCCGGTGCCTCACCGTCTCACGCGAGGAGCCGCAGCGGCTGGCCGAGCAGCTCCACGAGCTCTCGCAGGAAGGCCGCCGAGACCGCGCCGTCGAGCACCCGGTGGTCGCTTGTCATGGTGAGCCGCAGCACGGGCCTGACCACGACCTGGCCGTCGCGGACCACAGCCTCCTCACGTGCGCTCCCGACCGCGAGGATCGCCGCCTCCGGCGGGTTGATCACGGCCGTGAAGCTCTCGACGCCGAAGGTGCCGAGATTGCTGATCGTGAAGGTCCCGCCGGTGAACTCGTCCGGGGTGAGCCGGCCGGCGCGGGCCCGGGTCGTCAGGGCATGCGCCTCCGCGGCGATCTCGGCCACGCCCTTGCGGTCGGCGTCGCGGATCACCGGGACGATCAGGCCGTCATCGAGCGCCACCGCGACCCCGACGTTGACCTGGCCGTGTCGCAGCACCCGGTCGCCGGCCCACGACGCGTTGACCTCGCGGTGCCCGGCCAGGGTGACGGCCGCGGCGCGAACCAGCAGGTCGGTGACGCTGCACCGGTCGCCGCCGGTGAAGACCTGCCGGTTCAGCTCGGCGCGCAGCTCCAGCAGCGGCCCGGCGTCGACCGCCATGGTCAGGTGGAAGTGGGGTGCCGCCGCGCTCTGGGTCAACCGCTCCGCGGTGATCCTGCGGATGGCGGTGAGCGGGACCTCCTCGTCGGTCGCGACGGCCGCGGGAGGCTGCTCCGGCCGTCGTGGCGGACCCTGTCCGGCAGCCAGCTCCTCGAGGTCGGCCCGCACGATGCGTCCGTTGGGCCCCGTGCCGGCCAGCGTGGTCAGGTCGATGCCGCGCTCCCGCGCCAGCCTCCGCACCAACGGTGTGGCGCGCACGGCCCCGCCGGCCGGCGCGGGCGGTTGTGGTCGGGCGGGCGCCGCAGAGGCTGCTGTTGCCGGGGACGGGGCAGCAGCAGCCGCCGACACCGGGGAGGGGGCAGCAGGCACCGCCCCTTCCTCGCCGATCACCGCGATGGGCTGTCCGATCGGCACCGTGGTGCCCTCGGCGGCCAGGATCCGGGTGAGGACACCGGAGTCGTAGCTCTCCAGCTCCATCACGGCCTTGTCCGTCTCGATCTCGGCGAGCACGTCACCGCGGTGGACGGTGTCGCCCTCGTGCTTGAGCCAGCTGGTCAGCACTCCCTCGGTCATCGTGTCGGACAGACGGGGCATCAGGACATCGGGCACGGTCGCCTCCTAGCGCGGGTAGCGGGTCGCGTCGAGGACCTCACCGATGACCCGGGTCAGGTCGGAGGCATCGGGCAGCGCAGCCAGCTCGAGCGGCTTGGCATAGGGCAGCGGCACCTCCGCGGCCGCGACCCTGCGCACGGGCGCGTCGAGGTAGTCGAAGGCGCCCTCCTGGATGGTGGCCGCGATCTCGGCGCCCACCCCGTAGGTGAGCCAGTCGTCCTCGAGCACGACGGCCCGGCTGGTCTTGCGGACCGACGCACAGATCGTCTCGCGATCCAGCGGCCGCAGGCTGCGCAGGTCGACCACCTCCACGGAGATGCCCCGCTCCTCCTCGAGCTGCCGGGCGACGTCGAGGGCGATCACGGTCGCTCGCGAGTAGGCGACGACGGTGATGTCCGTCCCCGGCCTGGCCACGGCGGCGGTGCCGATCGCGATGCTGGGCTGGTCGTCGGGCACCTCTCCCCGGGTGTTGTAGAGCGCAAGGTTCTCGAGCACGAGCACAGGGTCGTCGTCGCGGATGGCGGCCGACAGCAGTGCCTTGGCGTCGGCCGGGGTGGCCGGCGCGACGACCTTCATCCCCGGCACGTGGGCATACCAGACCTCGAGGTTCTGCGAGTGGGTGGCCGCGAGCTGCTGGCCGCCGCCGCCGGGCGTCCGGATCACCATCGGGACCGAGACCTGCCCGCCGAACATCGCGTGCATCTTCGCGGCGTGGTTGACGATCTGGTCGATCGCCAGCAGGCTGAAGTTGATCGTCATGATCTCGACGACCGGGCGCATCCCGAGCATGGCCGCACCGATCGCGGCGCCGACGAAGCCCTCCTCGCAGATCGGCGTATCCCGGACCCGCTCGGGTCCGAACTCGCTCAGCAGCCCGGCGGTGATCTTGTAGGAGCCCTCGAAGACACCGATCTCCTCGCCGAGCAGGATCACCGAGTCGTCGCGCAGCAGCTCGTCACGC
>JAICXL010000079.1 GCA_025980475.1 Nocardioidaceae bacterium
CGCCGTGAAGTAGATGTGATTCATCACCACTTCCGGCCGGTAGTTCGACCGGAAGCCTGCGGTGAGCAGCTCCCCCACCCGCAGATCGGCTTTCGTGCCGTGGAAGAACGGTCCCTCGTCCAGTACCACCGCGACAGTCTATGGGGACTGGATTCCCCATCGGGCAGACGAGAGCGTTCGGGCAAGCGAGGCCAGTTGCGCTGCCGATCCGACCCGGCCCACCAGAGGCAGACTGTCCGCATGAACGAGCACCACGTGGCCGGCCAGGCGCACTCTGCTGAGGACTGGGACGAGCGGACTCGGTGTGGCTGGCATGTCAGGGCTGGCAAGTGACCGCCCTGGACATCTCACCCAGGGCGCTGGCGCGCTCCAAGGCGATGGCCGCCGAGGCCGGCCTGCAGGTCGAGGGCGTCGCCGCGGCACTCCACGAGGCTTCGCTGCTGGATGCTTCCTACGACCTCGCGGCGTACCTGGAGTACTACCGCGCGACCGTGGAGATGAAGTGCCGGAGCCTGACTGCGCAGCAGACCCGGGTCCGGCCGATACCTCCGTCCGCGCTCCACTTCACGGCCTGGTCCGACACCTCGCCGGCGTCGAGCGTTGGTGGTTCCAGCAGAACTTCGAGCGCCGGGACGTGCCGTTCCTCTTCTTCAGCGCAGACAACCCTGAGCTCGACTTCGATCCGCCCTGGACGCCGACTTCGGTTCCGACCTGGAGGTCTGGCGCGCGGAGTGTGCGGCCTCCCGCGAGATCGTCGATCTGCGCTGGCTGGTGCTTCGGATGACCACCGAGTACGCGCAGCACTGCGGGCACGTCGATCTGCTTCGCGAGGTTGTCGACGGGAGGACTGGCGCATGATCCGCGGCAGCCCGACGGTGATCGGCGACTGACTAGCGTGCCCGCCCGACCAGGTGTGGCCTGCCGTCCTTGGGACGGGTCAAGGAGAAGTCGACCCCGCCGGCGACCAGGCGGGAACCGAAGGCGACCTTGCCGGGCAGCAGGATCGGCTTCTTGAACTCCACCTCGACGGTGACGTCGTCGGGAAGTCGCGAGGTGATCGCAGCAACGCAGCGGGCCTTGCTCCACATGCCGTGCGCGATCTGGCGCGGAAAGCCGAAGGCCTTCGCCGTCAGCGGGTAGAGATGGATCGGGTTGTGGTCTCCGGAGACCGAGGCGTAGCGACGGCCCAGGTTCGCCGGCAATTTCCAGACCTGGCCGGTGCCCGGGACGACCTCGAGCGGCTCATGCTCGAGCTCGGCATCCTCGTTGCGCTTCCCCACGCGCAGGTAGTTCGACGTCGACTCCCACACCGTCTCCTCGCCGGAGCGCACAGTGGTGACCAGGTCGAAGACCTTGCCCCTCGGGTGCGGGCGCAGGTTGGCCGCCTGGGCGGAGACGTCGAGACGCTCGGGGAAGTCGATCGGCCGGTGCTGGTGGATGGTGTTCCCGACGTGGACGGTGCCGATGGCGGGGTAGGGGAACGACGGGTCGGTCATGATCTGCATGTGCAGGCCGAAGGCCAGCATGTGCGGGTAGGTCAGCGGCAGCGACTGGCGCGGCTCGAAGCCGCACACCTCGGAGTAGGCCGCCACGTGCGAGCGGTCTATCGCCACGTCGTGGCGCTCCAGCACCAGGTCCTCGGGGAGCGGGCCGCCCTTCTTGGCGATGCCGGGCAGCTGGTTCACGCCCGGCAGCACAGGAAGCGCGGCGCGCACCATCGTCGGGAGGGCCATCAGGCACCCAGCATCATCTGGCCGCAGACGCGGACCACGTTGCCGTTGACCGCGGTGGAGCCGGGGTTGAGGTACCACGCGATCGTCTCCGCGACGTCGACGGGCAGCCCGCCCTGGGCCATCGCGTTCATCCGCTGCCCCACCTCACGGGTCGCGAACGGCACCGTCGCGGTCATCTGGGTGATGATGAAGCCGGGCGCGACGGCATTGATCGTGATGCCGTCGGTCAGCTCGCCGGCGAGGCTGTCCACGAGGCCGATCACGCCGGCCTTGGAGGCGGCGTAGTTGGTCTGCCCGACGTTGCCGGCGATGCCGGCGATCGAGGAGACGCCCACGATGCGGCCGTTCGCGCGGATCAGGCCCTGGCCGAGCAGCTCGCGGGTGATCCGCTCGGGGGCGGTCACGTTGACCGCGATCACCGAGGCGAACCGGTCGTCCTTCATGTTCGCGAGCTTGCGGTCCCGGGTGATGCCGGCGTTGTGCACCACCGCGTCGGCGCCGCCGAACTTCTCCTTGACGTGCTGGGCGATCCGCTGCGGCGCGTCCTTGCCGGTGATGTCGAGGGTCAGGTGGTCGCCGTCGAGATCGCGCATCACCGCCTGCAGCTCACTGGCCGCCTGCGGCACGTCGATGCCGAGCACCGTCGCCCCGTCCCGGTGCAGCACCCGGGCGATCTGCTCACCGATCCCGCGGGAGGCACCGGTGACGATCGCAACCTTGCCGGTCAGCGGCTTCAACGGATCGGCGACCGCGGTCGCTTCCGTGGCGCCGGTCGCGCCGATGCGCACGACCTGCCCGGAGACGTAGGCGCTCTTGGGGGAGAGGAAGAAGGCCAAGGTGGAGGAGATTGCATCCTCGACCCCCGGCGCCACGTAGACCAGGTTGACCGTGCTGCCGCGGCCGATCTCCTTGCCCAGCGATCGGGTGAAACCCTCCAGCGCCCGCTGGGCGACCCGCTCCTCGGCGCTGGCGGCCCTCTCCGGGAGCGTGCCGATGACGAGGACGCGCGCGCACTTCTCCAGGCTGCGCATCAGCGGCGTGAAGAACTCCTGCAGCTGCACGAGCTGGGAGGAGCCGGCGAGTCCGGTGGCGTCGAAGACGAGCGCCTTGTAGCGCTGGCCCTCGACGGCGGTCTCGGTGTTGCTGGCGCCGAGGTCGTCCAGCGTGCCGGCGATCGTCTTGCCGAGCCGGCCGCTGCCGCCGACCACGACGGTGCCATCGACGAGGGGGGCGCCCTCTGTCCAGCGCTCGAGCTTGACCGGGGCTGGGAGGCCGAGGTTCTTCACCAGCAGTTTGCCGATGGGGCTCGAGGTGAAGGCCTGGTAGCGGTCGCTCATGGGGGCTTCCTCCGGGATCGCGGTTGGTTACCGATCAGTATAAAAAGGGTGTAACTCAGAGTCCAAGGAAGGTGACGTGCCCCTCAGACGGTTTCGTTTTGAAGGTGCCCGCGTCAGGATGAGGCCATGCAGCCGACTACTCGCCGCGTCGCCGTCCTCGGCGGCAACCGGATCCCGTTCGCCCGCTCCAACACCGTCTATGCCACGGCGTCGAACCAGGAGATGCTGACCGCCGCGCTCGACGGACTGGTCGGCCGCTTCGGCCTGGTGGGGGAGCGCCTCGGAGAGGTGGCGGCCGGGGCCGTGCTGAAGCACTCCCGTGACTTCAACCTCACCCGGGAGACGGTGCTCGGCTCCAAGCTCGCCCCCGAGACCCCGGCCGTGGACCTGCAGCAGGCCTGCGGCACCGGGCTGCAGGCGGCCATCTACATCGCGAACAAGGTCGCACTGGGGCAGATCGACTGCGGCATCGCCGGCGGTACCGACACCACCTCCGACGCCCCGATCGCAGTGGGCGAGAAGCTGCGCAAGATCCTGCTGGAGGCGAACCGCGCCAAGACCGTGCAGGGCCGGTTGGCCGCGCTTGCCAAGGTGCGGCCGGCGTACTTGATCCCGGCCATCCCGCAGAACGGCGAGCCGCGCACCGGGCTGTCGATGGGCGACCATCAGGCGCTCACCGCGGTGGAGTGGCAGATCTCCCGCGAGGCGCAGGACGAGTTCGCGGTCGAGTCGCACCACAAGCTCGCGGCGTCCTACGAGGACGGCTGGCAGGACGACCTGGTCAGCCCGTTCAACGGCCTCGAGCGTGACCAGAACCTGCGCCCGGACTCCAGCGTCGAGAAGCTCGCAAAGCTGAAGCCGGTCTTCGGCAAGGGTGAGGCGGCCACGATGACCGCGGCCAACTCCACCCCGCTGTCCGACGGCGCCTCGACGGTGCTGCTCGGCTCCGAGGAGTGGGCGGAGCAGCACGGACTGCGTCCGCTGGCGTACTTCGTCGACGCCGAGACCGCGGCGGTCGACTTCGTGCACGGCGGCGAGGGCCTGCTGATGGCGCCGTCCTACGCCGTCCCCCGCCTGCTCGCGCGCAACGGGCTGACCCTCGACGACTTCGACTACTACGAGATCCACGAGGCGTTCGCCTCCCAGGTGCTCGCGACGTTGAAGGCCTGGGAGGACCCGATCTTCTGCAAGGAGCGCCTCGGCCTGGACGCGCCGCTGGGCACCTTGGACCGGAGCAAGCTCAACGTCAAGGGCTCCTCGCTCGCGGCAGGGCACCCCTTCGCCGCGACCGGCGGCCGGATCATCGCCAACCTGGCCAAGCTGCTCGACGACAAGGCCAGGTCGCACGGCACTGCTCGCGGTCTCATCTCCATCTGTGCCGCCGGCGGCCAGGGCGTGACCGCGATCCTCGAGAGGTGACCGCGAGGTGACTCAGCCGGTGGCCAGCGCGCGAGCGGTGGCCACCAGGTAGCCCTTCACCTGTTCGGCAGACAACTCGGCCACGGCGGGCACGCCCGGTGCCACCTCGTGCACGAGCATGCCCACCCGGGCGAGCTGGAGGGCGCCGAGGCCGGAGGCATACATGTGGTTTGCCAGCAGCGTGGTGTCCATCGGGTTGAACTCCCCACTCACGACGCCGTCGTCGAGCGCGGTGCTGAGCACGGTGAGGCAGGCGGCGATGCCGCGGCCCAGCCGGAAGAGCGAGCTCTCGCTGATCTCCTCGAGCAACTCCGGTCCGGGCCGCCGCATCAGCGTCTGCGCGCAGTCGACGAACGCCGGGTAGGCCAGCCCGAAGTCGACGAACGCGGCGACGATCGCGACCAGCCGGTCGGTGGCGCTGCCGGTCGCGTCACCTCGGGCCGCGGCCTTCGCCAGCTCGTCATGCAGGTCGTCGAGGTAGCTGACCAGCGTGAGCGCGAAGAGCTCCTCCTTGCCGCTGAAGTGGCGGTAGATGATCGCCCGGTTCACCCCGACCGCACGGGCGATGTCGTCGATCTGCGCGTCCCGCACGCCGGTCTCGTCGAAGAGCTGCCGGGTCGCGTCGAGGATCTCCTTCTCCCGGGCACGGCGACGCGCGGCCGCGGTGGACTGGCGCGACGTGGGCATGCCGTCAGCCTAGGAGGGCCCGCACGGAAGCAAGGGTGTCGGCCTCGTCGGCGCGCTTGTCGTCGCGGTAGCGCAGCACCCGCGCGAACCGCAGCGCGACCCCGCCGGGGTAGCGCGAGGACCGCTGCACCCCGTCGAACGCGATCTCCACGACCTGCACCGGCCGGAGATGTACGACGTGGCCCTCACGACCCGTCTCCAACGACAGGAAGCGGTCGGTCTGCCAGGCCAGCATCGCGTCGGTCATCCCCTTGAAGGTCTTGCCCAGCATGACGAACCCGTCCCCGGAGCGGGCGCCGAGGTGGATGTTCGACAGCCGGCCGCGCCGCCGGCCGCTGCCCCACTCGACGGCGAGCACGACCAGGTCGAGGGTGTGCCGCGGCTTCACCTTCACCCACGCCGAGCCGCGCCGGCCGGCCTCGTAGGGCGCGTCGAGCCGCTTGAGCACGACCCCCTCCTGGCCGGCCCTGACCGTGTCGTGGAAGAACGCGGTCGCCTCGTCGGCCGAGTCGGTCACCAGCCGTCGCACCCGCAGGGCCTCGGGCACGAGGTCGTCGAGCCGGGCCAGCCGGTCGGCCAGCGGCCGGGTGATGAACCGCTCGTCGTCATGCAGCAGCAGGTCGAAGAAGAACGGCCGCAGCTGCGCCATCCCCGACGCTGTCTCCTGGAAGGGTCGCGGCCGATCCTCCTCGTCCAGCGCCAGCGCCTCGCCGTCGAGCACCAGGTCGCGGGCCGGCAGCGAACGGACCGCTGCCACGACCGTGGGCAGCCGGTCGCCGACCTCATCGAGGCTGCGGGTGAAGACGGTGACCTCCTCACCCCGCTTGTGCACCTGCACCCGGAAGCCGTCCAGCTTGGTGTCGGCGGCGAGCACACCCGCCCCGATCTTGTCCACGCCGGCCGCGACGTCGGGCGCCGACGAGGCCAGCATCGGCCGCACCGGGCGACCCACCTCGAGGGTGAACCCGGCCAGCGCCTCCTCGCCGCCGGTGAGCGCGGCCTGCGCGACCGGCCCGGTCGGCCCGCTGAACATCGCGGCGCGCCGGACCACGGCCGGGGCGAGGCCCGCGGCGGAGGCGATCGCGTCGAGCACCACCGAGTCCTGGGCGCCCTGGCGCAGGTTGCCGGTCATCAGGCCGCGCAGGTACTCCTGCTCCGACCCGGTGAGCGCCCCGAACAGCTCCTCGACCGCGGCCCGACGCGCGGCGGCCGACCCGGCCCCGGAGAGCGCGCCCAGCCGGGAGAGCGCCCGGTCGATGTCGGCGAGCTCCAGCCGCGGCTCGGTGGCCGGCTCCGGCAGGTCCGCGAGGCCGCGCCAGCCGACCCCGGTGCGTCGCTGCACCAGCACCCCCGACAGGTAGGCGGTGGCGATCTCCAGCTCCTCGGGCGGGGTCTCACGCAGCAGTCCCGCGATCAGGTCGCGCTTGGCGAGCCGCGAGCGGGTCGCGGCCACCTGGTCCGAGACGTCGACGAGCCGGTGCAGGCGCATGCCGGCCATTGTGTCGGGTCCGGCACGTACGCTGCGCGCATGGGGACATCGGCGTCGCGCAGCTGGCGCCCGCCATGGCCGTGCGACGTCGCGCAGGTGCTCGCCCCACTGCGGCACGGTCCGGGTGATCCGTCGTACCGGATCTCCGCCGACGGCACGCACTGGCGCGGCGTCCGCACGCCGGTGGGACCCGCCACCCTCGCGGTGGGTAGCACCGCCGGCACCGTGGACGCGACCGCCTGGGGGCCGGGGGCCGAGTGGGTGCTCGAAGGATTGCCGAGGATGCTCGGCGCCGAGGACGACCCGGCCGGGTTCGAGCCGCGCCACGACGTGCTGCGCGAGGTGTGGCGGCGCCGTCCACACCTGCGCATCGGCGCGAGCGGACTGGTGATGGAGTCGCTGGTGCCGGCGATCATCGAGCAGAAGGTGACCGGCCAGGAGGCGTTCGCCGCCTACCGCCGGCTGCTGCAGAGGTACGGCGATGCCGCCCCCGGGCCGGCCGCCGCCCAGTGCCTGCAGGTGCCCCCGTCCGCGGAGCGTCTGCGTGCCGTGCCCAGCTGGGAGTGGCTGCGACTGCCGGTCGACGGCGCAAGGTCGCGCCCGATCCAGCTCGCGGCCCGGGTCGCCGGCGCCCTGGAACGGGCGGGTCGCGAGTCGCCCGCCGAGTTCGACCGCAGGCTGCGCACGATCCCGGGCATCGGTGTGTGGACCAGCGCGGAGACCCGTGCCCGCGCGCTCGGGGACGCCGACGCGATCAGCTTCGGTGACTACCACGTCGCTCGCGACATCGGGTGGGCGCTGGTGGGTGTCGAGCTCGACGACGACGGCCTCGCCGAGCTGCTGGCCCCCTACGCCGGCCATCGGTTGCGGGTGCAGCGGCTCGTGGAGGCCGCCGGGCTGCGCCGGCCCAGGCGAGGGCCGAGGATGGCGCCGCGCACGCACCTGCCGGTTCGATAGGTTGCCGCCATGGCCGCCCTCACCGACCGACTCTCCGGGCTCGACCGAGAAGGGGTGGCGGAGTTCTTCTCCGGGTCCGACGCGGTGGAGATCACCGATCTGATCCGCGCGACCAGTGACGAGGAGCTCGGCCGGCTCGTCGCCGAGGACGACTTCCGCGCGGAGGGCATCACCGCCATCCTGCAGCGCTTCGCGGAGTTCGCGGACGCCGACCGGCTGGCCTCGCTGGACGGGGTGGTCTGCTTCGACCTCTCCCGTCCCGACGGGCCCAACGAGCGCCACACGGCGCGCTTCGCCCATGGCCGGGTCACCCTCGAGGACGTGCCCGGCGACGTGACCATCCGGGCGGCCGTGGTGGACTTCGTCCGGCTGGTGACCGGCCAGTCCAACGCGGCACTGCTCTATCTCTCCGGCGGTCTCGGCATCACCGGTGACGCGCTGCTCGCGCTCGACGTCGGCTCGGTCTTCCGGCTCCCCGGATCCGGTGCGGTCGCAGTCGACCCCACCGCCCTCGACCCGGTCGACGTCGCCACGGCGATCAAGGACGTCCCGCGGGGCCACCTGGCCGAGGTCATGGGGGGCGCCTTTCGCGACCTCGTGGTGGGCGAGGTGTTCCGCCGGTTCCCCGAGTTCCTCGACCAGCAGAAGGCCCAGCGGCAGCGGCTGCACATCGGCTTCCACATCTCCGGGCGCCCCGACGGCGGCGCGGACCGCTTCATCGTGCACGTCGCCGACGGCTCCTGCACCGTCGAGGCCGATCCGCCGCAGGGCGCCGAGCGCGACGCGACCCTGCTGCTCGACGGACCCGACTTCCTGCGGCTGGTGACCGGTCACGTCAACCCCGTGCGGGCGCTGATGACCGGCCGGCTCAAGCTGAAGGGCGACCGCGCCAAGGCGCTGGCCTTCAACGCGGTGATGGACCCGCCCAAGGCGCGGTGAGCGCTGGGGCCGGACTGGTCAGCGACGGCGGTCGAGCGGCACCCGGAGCAGCAGTCGATCGCGCTCGCTCCCGCCGCCGGCCTCCGGGCCGTCCGCGACCCGGGCCACCTCGTCACGGGTGAGTCCGGCCCGCCCGGCCAGCCGAGCCGGCCGGCGAAGTGCACACCGGATGTCGCGCGCGAGGTTTGGACCCAGTAGCGGTTGCGGTGGGCACCCTCGTGGTGCTGGACGGGCCGCGAGGAAGCGGCGAGGATCACATCATGCGCAGCACGATGCAGGACTTCCCGCTCACGATCGGCTCGATCCTTCGCCACGGCACCACGGTGCACCCCACCGCCGAGGTGGTCACCGCCACCGCGGACGGTGCCCGTTCACGCAGCTACGCCGAGCTCGGTGCCCGGGCCGCCCAGCTCGCCGGCGGCCTGCGCTCGCTCGGCATCGTCGGCGACGAACGCGTGGCGACCTTCCAGTGGAACAACGCCGAACACCTCGAGGTCTACCTCGCGGTGCCGGCGATGGGGGCGGTGCTGCACACCCTGAACATCCGGCTCTTCCCCGACCAGCTCGTCTACGTCGCCAACCACGCCGAGGACAAGGTGGTGGTCGTCGACGACTCGCTGGTCGGCCTGCTGGCCCAGCAGCTGCCCAGGATGGAGACGGTCACCCACGTCCTGGTCTCCGGCCCCGACGCGGCAGCGGCCGACCTCGACGCGTTGCGGGCGAGCGGCAAGGAGGTGCTGCTGTACGACGAGCTGCTGGCGGGGCAGCCCACCGACGTCGACTGGCCGGAGGTGGACGAGCGCGACGCAGCCGCGATGTGCTACACGAGCGGCACCACCGGCAATCCCAAGGGCGTCGCCTACAGCCACCGCTCGGCCTGGCTGCACTCGGCTGCGGTGATGAGCGGCAACGTCGCCGGCATCGACTTCACCGACCGGATCCTGCCGATCGTGCCGATGTTCCACGCCAACGCGTGGGGCCTGCCCTATGCCGCGCTGATGAGCGGCGCGTCACTGTGCATGCCCGACCGGTGGCTCCAGGCCGAGCCCGTGGTGCGGTTCATCCAGTCCTGCCGGCCCACCCTGTCCGGGGCGGTGCCGACGGTGTGGAACGACGTGCTGCAGTTCCTCGACCACCACCCCGACGAGCACATCGACTCGCTGCGGCTGGTGCTCTGTGGCGGCTCCGCCGTCCCCGTGGCGCTGCAGAAGGCGCTCGAGGAGCGGCACGGCATCCTGCTGCGCCAGGCATGGGGGATGACCGAGACCTCACCCGTCGCCACCGTCGGGATCCCGCCGGTGGGCGCCGAGGGGGAGGAGCACTGGCGCTACCGCGGCAACCAGGGCCGGATCCTGGCCGGGGTGGAGGCCCGGCTGGTCGACGACCAGGGGCAGCCGCTGCCGTGGGACGGTGAGGCGGTCGGCGAGGTCGAGGTCCGCGGGCCCTGGGTGACCGCGTCGTACTACGAGGCCGAGGACCAGGAGGCCGCCGCGAAGTTCGACCACGGCTGGCTCCGCACCGGGGACGTCGGCACGATCGACCGCCTCGGTTACATCACGTTGACCGACCGCGCCAAGGACGTCATCAAGTCCGGCGGTGAGTGGATCTCGTCGGTCGACCTCGAGAACGCGCTGATGGCGCACGACGACGTGGTCGAGGCGGCAGTGGTCGGCATCCCCGACGAGAAGTGGCAGGAGCGCCCGCTGGCCAGCGTCGTACTCCGGGAGGGGGCCACCGTCACCCCGGCCGAGCTGCGCGACTTCCTGGCGCAGAGCTTCGCCAAGTGGCAGCTGCCCGACGCGTTCAGCTTCATCGAGGCGGTGCCCCGCACGTCGGTCGGCAAGTTCGACAAGAAGGTGATCCGCAAGTGGTACGCCGACGGCGAGCTGCAGGTCGCCTCGACGCTCAAAGAAGGTGGCGCAGCGGGTTCAGGATCAGCTCGGTGAAGCGGCGGTAGATGTCCCGGGTGTCCCACTCGGCCTGGAAGAGCTCGTTGCAGTGTGACTCGTCTGTCTCGAAGATCCGCCCCATCTCCTCGGCGAACCCGGGGTCGATCACCTCGAGGTTGATCTCGTAGTTCCCGGTCATGCTCAGCCGGTCGACGTTGGCGGTGCCGACGGTCGACCAGTTGCCGTCGATGGTGGCGGTCTTGGCGTGCACCATCGCGTCGCGGAAACGGAAGATCCGGATGCCGGCCTCGAGCATCCGGGAGTAGTAGCCGCGGGAGATCCAGTCGATGACGATGTGGTTCGACTTCGCGGGCAGCACCAGACGTACGTCGACCCCGCGCTCGGCCGCCTCCGTCAGGGCGTCGATGAACGCCTCGTCGGGGATGAAGTAGGCGTGCGTCATCCAGATGTTGCGGGTGGCCCGGTTGATCGCCTCGATGTACATCGACCGGATCGGGAACATCCACAGCCGCGGGACGTTGCGCTGGACCCGGATCTGGGGCTCCCACGACGACGCGGTCTGCATCAGCAACGGCGGCCCGCTGCGCCGACTGAGCCGCTTGAGCCTGGACTTGGCCCGGTGGAGGTTCCAGTGGTCGGCGAAGGCCCGCTTGACGTCGTGGACGGCCGGGCCCGCGATCCGGCAGTGGGTGTCGCGCCACTCGGTGGCGTAGGGAGAGCCGATGTTGTAGCCGCCGACGAAGGCGACGGCGTCGTCGACCACCAGGATCTTGCGGTGGTCCCGGCCGTAGCGGCGCAGGTCGAAGAACCGCCAGCCGGCGCCGTAGACCGGGTAGGGCAGGACCCGCACGTCCGGGGGGAAGTGCTTGAAGACGGGTGAGACGACCAGGTTGGCGAACTTGTCGTAGATCACGTAGACGTCGACGCCGCGGCCGGCGGCGTCACACACCGCGCGCTTGAACCGCTCGCCGACCTCGTCCCCCTTCCAGATGTAGGTCTCCAGCAGCACCTGCCGCTCCGCCGCCTCGATGGCGGCCAGCATGTCGTCGTAGAGGTCGGTCCCGGCGGTGTAGGTCGTCAGCACACCGCTGCCCACCGGCACGTCCGCCGGCGGCCTCGTGGGGAAGGGCTTCGGCCTCTTGTTGCGCCGCCGGTAGGAGTCGACCAGGGTGAGCCCCACCGCGATCGCCAGCTGGACGCCGACCAGGGTCAGCAGCGTCCGGCGCAGGTAGGTCAGCAGCCTCACGGGCACAACCTACCGGGGCTGTCGGTGGTCCCACGTAGGCTGATTGCCATGCGTCCTGTGACCGACCTGGAGCGCCGGGTGGCGCCCTTCGAAGTCGTCTCGGAGTTCCAGCCCTCGGGCGACCAGCCGGCAGCGATCGCGGAGATCAGCAAGCGGATGAAGGCGGGGGAGAAGGACGTCGTCCTGCTCGGCGCGACCGGCACCGGCAAGACCGCGACCGTGGCCTGGGTGGCCGAGCAGGTGC
This sequence comes from Nocardioidaceae bacterium, assembly GCA_025980475.1. Classification (GTDB taxonomy): domain Bacteria; phylum Actinomycetota; class Actinomycetes; order Propionibacteriales; family Nocardioidaceae; genus Marmoricola. The sequence goes on from JAICXL010000079.1 coordinate 11,962, forward strand.
AGCGCCCGATCCTGGTGATGCAGCCCAACAAGACCTTGGCCGCCCAGTTCGCCAACGAGCTGCGCCAGCTGCTGCCCAACAACGCGATCGAGTACTTCGTCTCCTACTACGACTACTACCAGCCGGAGGCCTACGTCCCCCAGACCGACACCTACATCGAGAAGGACTCCTCGATCAACGACGAGGTCGAGCGGCTGCGCCACTCCGCGACCAACTCGCTGCTCACCCGTCGCGACGTGATCGTGGTCTCCACGGTGTCCTGCATCTACGGCCTGGGCACGCCGCAGGAGTACGTCGACCGGATGATCCGGCTCCGCGTGGGCGCCGAGATGGATCGCGACGAGGTGCTCCGCCGGCTGGTCGGCAACCAGTACTCCCGCAACGACCTGTCCTTCACCCGCGGCACCTTCCGGGTGCGGGGCGACACGCTGGAGATCTTCCCGGTCTATGAGGAGCTCGCCGTCCGGGTGGAGTTCTTCGGCGACGAGATCGAGCGCCTGATGACGCTCCACCCGGTCACCGGGGAGGTCCTCACCGACGACGAGGAGCTCTATGTCTTCCCCGCCACCCACTACGTCGCCGGCCCGGAGCGGATGGAGCGCGCGATCCGCGGCATCGAGGCCGAGCTGGAGGACCAGGTCCGGTTCTTCGAGAAGCAGGGCAAGCTGCTGGAGGCCCAACGGCTGCGGATGCGCACCACCTACGACGTCGAGATGATGCGCCAGGTGGGCTCGTGCTCCGGCATCGAGAACTACTCCATGCACATCGACGGCCGGCAGCG
>JAICXL010000065.1 GCA_025980475.1 Nocardioidaceae bacterium
GCCGCTGGTGGCCGACCGATCGGTGGCGAAGTTGACCGCGACATGGGTCCCGACCAGATCGGTGAGGTACGGCGCCCGAGTGAGGTGACTGTCGAACTGCGCGGTCTGCAGCTGGCCGGTGGCGACGGGTTCGGTCGTCGCGGCGGCCGTCGCCACCGGGGTCAGTGCCGTTGCGACGACGAGCACGGACCCGGCGAGGACGACCGGCCGTCGTCTCGTCCGCTGGTGTCGTCCCATGGTCGTCCTGCCTCCCGAGCCGTGCTCGTCGATCACTCGGCGTCTGCTGCCTGCGGGGCCGTCAGGTCGGTGATGTGGGACCACCAGGAGAAGTCAGGCGTCGCCAGTCGGCGCGCCTGCACGCCCTCCATCGCCTTGCCGAGGATCAGGCGCTCCCGGGCCCGCAGCTCCTCGTAGCCCTGGCCGGCGACCTCCAGCGCCGGGGCGAAGTAGCGGAAGGGGGGGAAGCCGTAGGCGTCGTCGGTGTTCTCGATCAGCTCGTCCACCAGGGTCTCCGGCGCGATCGGCTCGAGGTGGTGCTCACCCCGCTCGATGACGAACAGGTCGGACACCGAGACCTCCGTGGCGTCCAGGCAGTCGACCAGCCGCTGCACCATGTATTTCGGCGGCGGGATGAGCCGCTGGACCACGGCGTTGAACGACATGATCGGCAGGTTCCGGTCGCCCAGCCACGTCCCGACGCCGCGGCCCTCCTTGGAGTGCAGCCGGCTCTGCACCCGCAGCCGGCGCCACTCGGAGCTGGTCAGCTCGCCCGCGTCGACGGCCCGCAGGGTGTGCTGGCTGATCGTCAGGGGCTTGGGGAAGCAGAGCGCTGATCCGTCCGCGGCGATGATCGTCATGTCGTCTGACAGGAAGCGCCCACCGCCCTCACGCAGCAGGCGGAGCACCGTGCCCGTCTTGCCGGTGTCGGTGCGGGCCGACAGCAGCACGCCCTTGCCGTTGAGGTCCAGGCAGGCCGAGTGAAGAAGGACCCGGTCCCGGGAGACGAGCACGAAGCGCAGCAGCGCCTCCACCACGTTGGTGTAGAGAACGTGGGGCGATGCCACGAGGAGGGGTCCGACGGTGACTTTGATCGGAACACCCATCTCGACCAGGAAGTCCGAACCGTAACGGCCCAGATGCTCCTCGTAGGACACCGCTGCTGCGGTTGCGTACTGCGTCACCCGGGCCCGGGTCCGGACCCGGTGGTTCCCGAAGTGGCCTCGGCGGATCTCGATATCGAAGGGTCCGCTGTGCTGCGTGCGGAACGCCTCGAGCTCGCGCAGCTGCACGACCGACCCGACGGTCAGGAGCCCGTGGATGTCGTAGTGCCAGGTGAGCTGTGCGTCCCGGACCCGCGCCACCGGCAGGCCGCCGTCGCGCAGGTCCACGACGACGTCTGTGGGCCCTGAGCGCGTGGTTCGGTGATCGTGTCCGGCCGGCCGCTCGTGGGGGGCGGCGGGCGGGGTGGCGATCCTGGGCGGGCTGGTGATGGTCATTTCTCTCCTCGAGGTGAACAGGAACAGGTCCGAGACGACGAACCGGACAGCGAAGGCGGCGACGAGCGTGATCGCGTTGGCCGCGACGTAGTGCACGCCGAGAGCGGCGACGAGCCAGGACAGCAGCGGCAGCCGCAGCAGAAGCACGATGTTGTTGACGGCAGCGAAGCCGAGGAAGCGCTGCCAGCCCGGGCGGTGCTTGTGACCCGAGAAGACGAGGCGGTCGGTGAGCAGGAAGTTCCAGGCCGTGGAGACCTGGGTGGCGAGCACCGCGCCGACCAGGACCGACAGGCCCAGCCCGGTGACCAGCAGCCACAGGGCGACGCTGTTGACGACGATGCCGGAGGCGCCGACCGCACCGAACTTCAGCACGGTGCCCATCCGGCCACCCAGCCGGAGCCCGAGGAGTCGCCTCCCGAACATGACGCCCTCGCGCCACGAGGCCTTGCTCTCTCCACTGTGCCGCTCCGCGAAAGCGAAGGGCTCCTCGGTGACATGCAACCCGTCGCCGCGAGCCAGCACCTCGAGCAGGATCTTGAAGCCCTGCGGGCGCAGCTGCTCCAGGGGAAGCGAAGCCAGGCGCACGGCGAAGAACCCGCTCATCGGGTCCGTGCAGGAGCGCAGCTTGCGGGGGAAGGCCAGCTTGCTGAGCCGGGTCGCACCACTCGACACCAGGGTCCGCGACGCGCCGTCGAGGCCGGCCGCACTCCCGCTGCCGACATACCTGCTCGCCACCACCACGTCGGCGCCCGCGCGCTCGCCGCGCTCGACCAGCCGCGGCGCCACCTCCGGCGGGTGCTGCAGGTCGCCGTCCATCACGACTGCCCACGTGGCGCCGGCCCCGGCCGCGCGCCGGAAGCCGGAGAGGACGGCGGACCCGAGCCCGCCGTCCCGCTCTCCAGGCGACCGGTGGAGCAGCTCGACGGCCAGCGCGCTGCTCGCCGCCACGGCGGTGATCCGCTCAGGGGTGTCATCGTCGCTGTCGTCGACGAAGAGGATCACGGCTGCCTGGCCGTCGAACGCGGCCTCGACCCTCTCCACCAGGGGCTGCACGTTGTCGGCCTCGTTGCGGGTCGGCACCACGACCCAAGCCGTGGCGGGTGCGGCCCCGTCGACCTCGGGGACATCGAGCTCGGGGGGATCCAGCTCGATCGGTTCAGGCGTGCGCTGGCCAGGGATGCGTGCAGCCGGGGCCCTCACGACCGGAGCCATTGAGCTTGCATCACGGCCGTAGTCGTCCTGCAATCGTTCGATGTCGTCCTCGCCGAAGTAGGTCCCCGTCTGGACCTCGATGAAGACGAGGACCTCGAAACCGGTGTTGGCCACCCGGTGCGCGACGCCGGCCGGGACGTTGATCGTGGTCTCGGGACCCACCGGGCGGTCCACGTCGTCGAGCGTCACGACGCCATGGCCGGCGACCACGAACCAGTGCTCCGCCCGGAAGCAGTGCCGCTGGTAGCTCAGCCGCTGGCCGGGCAGCACCGAGATCCGCTTGACCTGGAACACCGCCTCCTCGACGTCGATGACCTCATAGCGCCCCCACGGGCGCTCGTCCTGCAAGATGCTCATGCACTCGTCCCTTCCTCGTCCGGCCGGATCACCTGGTGTCGACGTACGAGCCAGGGGAAAGGCCGAGGGAACTGCTGTCCCGGGTTGGCGTGCCGGGCCCACGCATGGAGCCGGCAAGGACTGCCGGCCGGGGGCCCAGGTCTCCTGTGGAGAGGGGCGCTGATCGAGCTGACGATGGGCTCCGGTTGTCCCGCTGGGACTGCGGACCCGTTTGCCGGCTCGCGACTTGAGGGTCTCGTTATAGGCCCCCGCAGGAACCGCTGTCCAGATCCCGGGAGCTCGGAGCCCGTCAACTGGTGACGTTGGTATAGACATCGCGGCCGAGCCCCGGCGAAAGCCTCACCGGTCGGCCACGGCGGTGCATACGCTCCCTGAGATGCAGTCCGCCGTCGAGAAGCGAGCGGCGGATTTCTGACTCTCGGGGAGGTAGTCAGATGTCAGCGCTGATAAGAGCCCTCGTCGAGGCCGCCAGCTCCACGTCCGAGGAGCCGGCCGGGACGCGCGCCCGGTGCACGGTGCTCGTGACCGGGGTCGGCGGGCCGGTTGGCGCAGCCGTGGCCCGGGACCTCGCTGTCCGCGGCTTCACCGTCCATGGCGCGGACAGCCGGCCGGGAGCGGACGCGGGAAGCATCCCCGACCTCGTGTGGCACATGGTGCCTCGCTCCGAGGAGGCCGGCTACCTGCCCACCCTCCACCGAATCGTGAACCGCCACGGCGTGAGCATCGTGATCCCCACGCTGGACGAGGAGCTGCCCGTGATGGCAGCGGTGCGGCACTGGCCGGAAGCCGGCGTCGTCGTCATCGTGGCGGGCTCGACGGCCGTCGGCCTGGCCCAGGACAAGCTGGTGATGGCCTGGCAGCTCGCCGGCCGGGGTGTGGCCACACCTCGCACCGTGTCACCGAGTGACTTCTCCGACACGGCTGCTGCCCTGGAGTCCCTGGGGCAGGCCGTCGTCGTCCGCTCCCGGCGCGCGGGGAGGCGGGCAGGCGGAGCACGGGTGCTCTTCACCGCGGACGACATCGACTGGGGACGCCTCGACGACGACTTCGTCGTGCAGCAGTTCATCCCCGGCCGGGAGTACGTCTGTGTCCTCTACCGTCCCGAGGGCGCGGCCAAGCGGGGGTCTGTCGTCTTCGAGAGCCTGCGTCCGGGTCCGGCCCACGAGGAGGTGCGTCCCGTCCCACCGGGCCAGGCCGACGATGTGGGTCGGACCGCGTGGGCGGCCATCCGTGCGCTGGGCGTCACCGGGCCGGCGGTGGTCGTCCTTCGCCGAGCCCTCGACGGCACGGTGATGGTCCTCTCGGTCCGTCCCCGCTTCGGGCGTCACTGCACCGAGCTGCTCGACCAGCTGGCCCGACCGGAGCAGCTCCCCAGCCAGCGCGCGGCTGGACCTGTCGAGGAGAACCGCGCCACCGGCCCCCGGGCGCGGGACCGGCCCGGGGTCACCGGGCACCAGCGGTCGCCGCACGTCCCCAACGGCTGACCCAGCAGGCGACCGGGTGGAACCGGTGAGCCGGGCCGTGCGTCCCACTCCCAGTCGAGCGCGGACGGAGTGGTGGCGATGGGGCGCAAGGCATCGGGGATCGCGACGGTCGCAGGCTCGCTGGTGGCTGCGCTGGCGGTGGTGACGGCCTACGCCCTGGGTACGACGGGCCGCAGCACGGCGAGTGCGAGCACCCCGCCGACGGACGCGCCGGAGCGGACGATGACGACCTCCGGGCAGGGCACGGTGACCGGCATCCCGGACGAGCTGTCCTTCAGCGTCGCGGTCACCCAGACCCAGGCCGACGTCAGCACCGCCCTCGCAGGCACGAGTGCGCGGATGCGGGCGGTGCTGCACTCGCTGGCCGGCCTCGGCGTGCGGCCGAAGGACGTCCAGACCACCGGTCTGCACGTCGGTCCGCACTACAGCTACAGCGGCGGTTCCGCGCACATCACCGGCTACACGGTCACCCAGCGGGCCCGGGTGACGGTCAGGGACATCGGCCGCGGCGGCAAGGCGGTCGGGGTGGCGACGCGTGCCGGCGGCAACGACGTGCGGATCAGCTCGGTCTCGCTCGACATCTCCGACCGTGACGCGCTGCTCGAGCAGGCCCGGAAGGCGGCGGTCCGCGACGCGATGGTCAAGGCCCGGCAGTACGCCGCCGTCAGCGGTCAGCAGGTCGGCCGGATGATGTCGCTCGTCGAGGTGCGTACAGCCGCTCCGCGGCCCAGGGCCATTTTCAACCGTGCCGCCGCCCAGCCGGCTGGCCTGGAAGGGCTGTCGGTCCCGTTGCGCGTCGGGCGCCAGGGCCTCGACGTCCGGGTGAAGGTGGTCTGGAGCCTCGACTGACGGCGTATAGACTGGGCCGCTGCCCGGGGCGCAGTCGAGCGCCCGGCCCACTCCGATCCCGACGAACGACGAGGCTCACGCGCGCATGGCAACCACCAACGACCTGAAGAACGGCATGGTGCTCAACCTGGATGGCCAGCTCTGGGCCGTCGTGTGGTTCCAGCACCACAAGCCCGGCAAGGGTGGCGCGGTCGTGCGCACCAAGCTGAAGAACGTGGAGTCCGGCAAGGTCGTGGACAAGACCTTCAACGCCGACGTCAAGGTCGAGGTGGCGAACGTCGACAAGCGCGCCATGCAGTACCTCTACAACGACGGCACCCACTACGTCTTCATGGACTCCGGCACCTACGAGCAGATCGAGGTCACTGCCGAGATCCTCGGCGACGCGAAGAACTTCCTGCTGGAGAACCAGGAGGCCATCGTGGCGCTCAACGAGGGCCGCGTGCTCTACGTCGAGCTGCCTGCCTCCGTGGAGCTCGAGGTCACCTACACCGAGCCCGGCCTGCAGGGCGACCGCTCCACGGGTGGCACCAAGCCGGCCACGCTCGAGACCGGCCACAGCATCAGCGTGCCGCTCTTCATCACCACCGGCGAGAAGGTCAAGGTCGACACCCGCGACTCGTCCTACCTGGGTCGCGTCACCTCTTGAGCGCCCGCTCCAAGGCCCGCAAGCGCGCCCTCGACCTGCTCTACGCCGCCGAGATCCGCCGGCGGTCGGCCGCCGAGTGGCTCGACGAGCAGGTCGCCTCCGGGGAGGGACCGACCAACGGCTACACGACAACGCTCGTCAGTGGCGTCGAGGAGCACCGCGAGCGGATCGACCAGCTGATCTCGTCGTACTCCCGCGACTGGAGCCTGGAGCGGATGCCGGCCGTCGACCGCAACCTGCTGCGCCTGGGCATCTTCGAGATCTTGTACGTCGACGACGTGCCCGACGCCGTCGCCGTCAGCGAGGCGGTCAACCTGGTGCGCGATCTGTCGACCGACGAGTCGCCGGCGTTCGTCAACGGGGTGCTGGGCAACATCGTCCGCGACAAGGCGCAACTCATCCGGTAGCCGGTACGGCGCCCAGCGTGGGCGCACGGCGAGCGCGCACGAGCGACCCGTGCCGGCCAACCTCCTCACCAGCACATGACTGGGCAGCGGTGCCGGGATCTGCCAGTCTTCGTCCATGCCACAGTCAGCCCAGCAGCTCGGCCGTGAGCTCCGGCACAGCGACACGCTCGACCACGCCGTGCGCCTGGGCTTCGTCGCGCACGGTCTCGTCCACCTCGTGGTGGCATGGCTGGCTGTCCAGCTCGCCCTCGGGAACCACTCGGGGAAGGTCTCCAGCAAGGGCGCCCTGCACGAGCTCGCCCGGCAACCGCTCGGCACCGCGGTGCTGCTGGTGGTGGCGGTCGGACTCTTCGTGCTCGTGCTGTGGCGCCTCCTCGAGGCCTGGGCCGGTCATCGCGACGAGGACGGGGCGGAGCTGTGGCGCCATCGGGCCACGGACGTGCTCAAGGCGGTCGTCTACGCGGCCATCGGGATCAGCGCCGTCAAGGTGGTGCTGGGGGCCGCCGCGGGGGGTTCGGGCACCCAGGGCTGGACCGCCCGGCTGATGGACCTGCCCGCGGGTCAGGTGCTCGTCGGCATCGCCGGCGTGTGCATCGTGGGCTACGGCGCTGCCAACGTGGGGCGCGGACTCCGCGGGGACCTGGCCGACAAGCTGTCGGCCGAGGGCAGCAGCGGTGACGTCGGCCGGCTCTACCTGCTGTGGGGGCGTTGCGGATATGCGGCGAAGGGGATCGCGGCAGGGCTCGTCGGGGTACTGGTCTGCTACGCAGCGATCACCCACGAGCCACGGAAGTCCGGAGGGCTGGACACCGCAATGAGGCACGTCCTGCACCAGCCCTTCGGCGTGCCGTTGCTTGACGCGATCGCGGCGGGCATCGCCTGCTACGGGCTGTTCTGCTTCGCCCGTGCCCGGCACCTGTCACGTTGAGGAACGAGGACCGGATGGAGGAGTCGGTCGAGCAGGCCGGGCGCAAGGCGGAGCGCAGTGAGACCGTCGACAACCTGGTCCGCTACGGGCTGGTCGTCTACTGCTTCCTGCACATCATGGTCGCCTGGCTCGCCGTCGAGCTCGCCCTGGGCAGGAGCAAGGGCAAGGTCTCCAGCCAGGGCGCCTTCCAGCAGCTCGCCCAGGACACGATCGGCAAGGTCGTGCTCGTCGCGGTCGCCGCCGGCCTGTTCCTGATGGTGGTCTGGCAGGGGCTCGAGGCAGCCTTCGGCCATGCCGACCGCGAGGGGTGGGGACTCTGGCTGCGCCGGTTCCGAAGTGGTGCCACCGCGGTCATCTATGTCTTCCTCGGCGTCCAGGCCACCATGACGGTCTTCGGGGGGTCCAGCTCGGGCGGCGGCTCGTCGATGACAGCGAAGGTGATGGACATGACCGGTGGCCAGGCGTTGATCACCGTCGTCGGCCTGGTCGTCTTCGGGGTCGGGGTGGGCATGTGTTGGCACAGCCTCAGCGGCGGCTACGCCGACAACCTCTCCGCCGAGGGCCGGAGGGGCGACACCGGCCGCGTCTACCTGCTCGCTGGGAGGATCGGCTACTTCTCCAAGGGCATCGGCAGCTGTCTGGTCGGCTCGATCATCTGCTACGCCGCGATCACCCACGACCCGAAGCAGTCCGGTGGCCTGGACCAGGCCGTCCACGACCTGGTGCACTGGCCGGCGGGCTCCCCGATCCTGATTCTGATCGCCGCCGGCATCGCCTGCTACGGGCTGTTCTGCCTCGCCCGGTCACGGCACCTCCACCGCTGAGGCCTTGTGCCCGGACGCACGACCGGGTTGGGTCGGGGCATGACGACCTGTGACGTGGTGGTGCTCGGACTCGGACCCGGCGGCGAGGCGGCGGCCACCCAGTTGGCCGGCGGCGGTCTGGACGTGGTGGCGGTCGACCAGCGGCTGGTGGGCGGTGAGTGCCCCTACTACGGCTGCATCCCCAGCAAGATGATGATCCACGCCGCGTTGCCGATCGCCCAGGCGCGGCGCCTCCCCGGGGCGGCCGAGGTCCGCCCGGACTGGGGGACGGTCGCGCGGCGGATCCGCGAGGAGGCCACCGATGACTGGGACGACACGGTCGCGGTCAAGCGCCTGGAGGACGCCGGGGTGCGCTTCGTGCGCGGGCATGGTCGACTCACCAGGGTCGGGCAGGTGCAGGTCGGGGACACGACGTACGACGCCTCCCGCGGAGTCGTCCTGAACACCGGCACCGAACCCGCCCTGCCGCCGGTCGACGGGCTGGCGGACACGCCGTACTGGACCAATCGCGACGTCGTCCGGCTGACCGCGCTGCCGGCGTCCCTGGTGGTCGTCGGCGGTGGTGCGATCGGCTGCGAGCTGGCGCAGGTCTTCGCCCGCTTCGGCGTCGAGGTGACCGTTGTGGAGGTTGCCGAGCGGCTGCTCGCCAACGAGGAGCCGGAGGCCGCCAAGATGGTCGCCGACGCCTTCGCCGTCGACGGCATCCAGGTGCGCACCGGGGTCCGGATCGGCTCGGTCTCCCACGCCGAGGGCACCTTCACCGTCGACCTCGGCGTCCAGCGGCTCACCGCTGACAAGTTGCTCGTCGCCACTGGCCGGAGGCCGAACCTCGACGACATCGGGCTCGAGGCTGTGGGACTCGACCCGGCCTCCCGGGCGCTCGACACCGACGAGCGGATGTGCGCCGCCGAGAAGCTGTGGGCGATCGGCGACATCACGGGCAAGGGTGCCTTCACCCACGTGTCGATGTACCAGTCGGCGGTGGCGGTGCGGGCGATCCTGGACCGGGAGGGCCCGTGGGCCGACTACCGCGCGGTGCCGCGGGTCACCTTCACCGATCCCGAGGTCGGCTCGGTGGGGATGACCGAGAGGCAGGCACGCGAGGCCGGCATCGACGTCCGCACCGCGTCCGGGGACCTGGGGGCCCGCGGCTGGATCGCGGAGCGCGACGGTGTGGTCAAGCTCGTCGCGGACGCAGACCGAGGCGTCCTCGTCGGCGGCACGGTGGCCGGACCGGCCGGGGGCGAGGTGCTGTCGATGCTGACGACCGCGGTGCATGCGGAGGTGCCGGTGGCCACCCTGCAGTCGATGATCTATGCCTACCCGACCTTCCACCGGGCCGTGGAGACCGTGGTGGGCGAGCTCGCGGTCGAGGCGTGAGGAGACTCACCCGCTCCGTTTGAGGCGCCCGCCGCCGGGCACCGATGGGTGGAGCAGGCGGCCGGGTCCGGCCGCCGCCTCGAGAGAGAGGAACGCCGATGGGTAAGGACGACAAGCTGCAGAACGCCGGCGAGGAGAAGCTCGGCGAGGCCAAGGAAGCCTTCGGCCAGGCCTCCGGCGACAAGAGCATGGAGAACGAGGGCAAGGCAGACCAGACCAAGGCCGACCTCAAGCAGGCCGGCGAGAAGGTCAAGGACGCCTTCAAGGACTGATCGCCTCCAACGGAACCGCCCAACCGCGCCCTTGGGCGCCGTGGGGCGGTCGTCACGTTTCGGGCCCGGCCGGATGGGTACGCCAGCCGCAGCACCCCCAGGGAGGCCGCCGATGTCGTCCGGAGAGCAGTCGGGCCCGGGACGGACGCCCACGCCAGGCAGCAAGCGCCCGATCCGCCGGATCTGGTACCTCCTGCTCGTCCTGCCCTTCGCGGCGACGCTGGTGCCGCCGTTCTATGCCCGCGAGGCGCCGATGGCGGGTCCGTGGCCGTTCTTCTACTGGTGGCAGTTCGCCTGGATCGTGATCACCGCGCTCATCCTGGCGTTCGTCTACCACGTGACCACCGGCAGGGGCGGACGGGACTGATGTCGGGGATCCAGCCGGTGCAACTGGGCGTCTTCGCGTTCATCTTCGTCGTCGTCGCCCTCATCGGCGTCGCAGCCGCCCGGTGGCGGCGCGCGGAGTCGCTGAACAACCTCGACGAGTGGGGGCTGGGCGGACGCAACTTCGGCGGGATCGTGACCTGGTTCCTGCTGGGCGGAGACCTCTACACCGCCTACACGTTCATCGCCGTTCCGGCGCTGGTCTACGGCCAGGGACAGATCGGCTTCTTCACCGTCCCGTACACCATCGTCCTGTATCCCTTCGCCTTCATGGTGATGCCGCGGCTCTGGTCGGTCGCGCGCCGGCACGGCTACGTGACACCGGCCGACTTCGTCCTGGGCCGGCACGGTTCGAAGCTGCTCGCCCTGGCCGTCGCGGTCACCGGGATCGTGTCGGTGATCCCCTACGTCGCCCTGCAGCTCTACGGGCTGCGGGTCGTCTTCGAGGCGATGGGGCTCGGCACGACCGGTCTGGGCACCAGTCTGCCGCTCTTCTTGTCCTTCGTGGTCTTTGCGCTCTACACCTTCCAGTCCGGCCTGCGGGCGCCTGCGCTCACCGCCTTCCTGAAGGACATCCTGATCTACGCCGTGGTGATCGTCGCGGTCATCTACATCCCCCTCTCCCTCGGCGGGTACGGGCCCGTGTTCGACTCGGCCAGGCACGCCCTCGCGGCCAAGCCCGCCTCGGCCAAGGCGGCGTTCATCACTCCGGCGGCGGCCTACGCCCCCTACGCGACGCTGGCCTTCGGGTCGGCACTGGCGCTGTTCATGTATCCCCACAACGTGACCGGCGTCCTCGCCGCCAGACGTCGCGACACCGTCCGCCGCAACATGGCCGCGCTGCCGGCGTACACCCTGATGCTCGGGTTCATCGCCCTGCTGGGCTACATGGCCTACGCGAAGGGCATCCACGTGTCCGACCCCAACCTCGCGCTGCCGAGGCTCTTCCAGGCATCGTTCCCGAACTGGTTCGTCGGCATCGCGTTCGCCGCCATCGGGATCGGGGCGATGGTGCCGGCCGGGATCATGGCGATCTCGGCGGCGAACCTGTTCTCCAAGAACATCTGGACCACCTACATCCGTCACCAGTCCAGCGCCAGCCTGCAGACCTGGCTCGCCAGGATCGCCGCGGTCGTGATCACCGGCCTCGCGCTGCTCTTCATCCTGGTGATCAAGACGACCTTCATCCTCAACTTCCAGCTGCTGGGTGGCATCTGGATCCTGCAGACCTTCCCGGCGATCGTCTTCGGGCTCTACACGCGGTGGTTCCACCGGTGGGCGCTGCTGCTGGCCTGGGCCGCCGGCATCGCCACCGGGACGCTGATGGCCGTGGCCAACGCCTTCGCCAGCTCGGTCTACGCCGTGCACCTGGGCCCGTTGCAGTTCTCGGCCTACGCCGGGCTCATCGCGTTGGCCGTCAACGTGATCGTGCTCCTGATCGCCGACCCGGTCTGCAAGGCCCTGCGCCTGCCCCGCGGGCTCGACGAGACCACGGCGCCCGACTACGAGGCCGAGATCGGCGACGAGGGGATGCCGGCGGCGCCCCAGCCACAGGTCGCACCCTAGGCACGGCCCGAACCCGCCCGCGGCCCCGCTCTTGCACCCGGTGCCGTCCGGCAACCTGCTAGCCTGTGGCCAATTCGACATCCTTTAACGAGCCGTCCAGTGAGGCGGAGAAGGAGGTCCGGCACGCTGATGCCCGCCCCGGAGACACAGGTCGGTTCCACCGCCGACACCACCGCCGACGCCGCCCCTGACGGACGCGTCGTGCTCGATGCCCGTGACATCGCCCGGGCCCTGACCCGCATCTCCCACGAGATCCTCGAGCGCCACAAGGGCCCCGAGGGTCTGGTCCTGCTGGGCATCCCCACCCGCGGCGTCCATCTCGCCCGGCGGATCGCCGCGAAGATCTCCCAGGTCGAGGGCGCCGAGGTCCCCGCGGGGTCGCTGGACACCACGATGTATCGCGACGACCTGCGGATGAAGCCGGCCCGCGCCCTGCTGCCCACGGAGATCCCCCCCGGCGGCATCGACGACCGCACCGTGGTGCTCGTCGACGACGTGCTCTTCTCGGGCCGGACCATCCGGTCGGCTCTTGACGCGATGAACGACATCGGCCGCCCTCGCGCCGTCCGGCTGGCGGTCCTGGTCGACCGGGGTCACCGGGAGCTGCCGATCCGCGCCGACTTCGTCGGCAAGAACCTGCCCACCTCCCTGGTCGAGTCGGTCTCCGTCCGACTGGCGGAGTTCGACGGCGTCGACGAGGTGACCATCAAGTGAAGAAGCACCTGCTCAGCGCGGCGGACCTGACCCGTGGCGACGCGCTGCTGGTCCTCCGGACGGCCGAGGAGCTGAGGTCGCTGGCCGACCGGCCGATCAAGAAGCTGCCCGCGCTGCGTGGCCGCACGATCGTCAACCTCTTCTTCGAGGACTCCACCCGGACGCGGATCTCCTTCGAGGCAGCGGCCAAGCGGCTCTCGGCCGACGTCATCAACTTCTCGGCGAAGGGCTCCTCGCTCAGCAAGGGCGAGTCGCTGAAGGACACGGCGCTGACCCTCGAGGCGATGGGCGCGGACGCGGTCGTCGTCCGCCACTGGGCCTCCGGTGCCCCGCACCTGCTGGCCAATGCCGGCTGGTCCCGCTCCAGCGTGATCAACGCCGGCGACGGCACCCACGAGCACCCCACCCAGGCGCTCCTCGACGCGTTCACGATGTGGCGCCACCTCACCGCGGATCCCGGACAGGGCCTGGACGGGCGCCGGGTGGCGATCGTCGGCGACATCCTGCACAGCCGGGTCGCCCGGTCCAACGCGCTGCTGCTCAACACCCTCGGCGCCGAGGTCACTCTGGTCGCGCCGCCGACCCTGCTGCCCTACGGCGTCGAGAGCTGGCCCGTCGAGACCTCCTACGACCTCGACGCGGTGCTGCCCAAGAGCGACGTGGTGATGATGCTGCGCGTCCAGAAGGAGCGGATGAACCTCAGCGGCGGCGGGTTCTTCCCGACCGTGCGGGAGTACAGCCGCCGCTACGGCCTCGACTCCCGGCGGATGGCGCAGCTGCAGGACCACACGATCGTGATGCACCCCGGACCGATGAACCGCGGCATGGAGATCACCGCCGACGTCGCCGACTCGAAGCGGTCGGTGATCGTGGAGCAGGTCACCAACGGCGTCGCGGTCCGGATGGCCGTGCTCTACCTGCTGCTCGGCGGCAACGAGTCGGCGATCGGTGGCGCACGGGCCGAGGCCGGGACCGAACCGAGCATCCCGACGACGGATGGAGCCGACGCGTGACCAGCTACCTGATCAAGGGCGCCGCCCCGCTTGGTGCCGGCCCGGTCGACATCCTCGTCGAGGACGGCGTGCTCCGCAGCATCGTCGCGGCCGGTACGGCGAGCGCCGACGGGGCCGAGGTCGTCGACGCCACCGGCCTCATCGCGCTGCCGGGCCTCGTCGACCTGCACACCCACCTGCGCGAGCCAGGACGCGAGGACGCCGAGACCGTCGAGACGGGCACGCAGGCGGCCGCCCTCGGCGGCTTCACTGCGGTGCACGCGATGGCCAACACCGACCCGGTCGCCGACACGGCCGGGGTGGTCGAGCAGGTCTGGCGGCTGGGCCGGGAGGCCGGCCACTGCGACGTCTTCCCGGTCGGTGCGGTCACCGTGGGGCTGGCGGGGGAGCGGCTCGCCGAGCTCGGCGCGATGGCCGACTCCGCCGCCCGGGTGCGGGTCTTCTCCGACGACGGCAGGTGTGTCGCCGACCCGGTGCTGATGCGCCGTGCCCTGGAGTACGTCCGCGCCTTCGACGGTCTCGTCGCCCAGCACGCCCAGGAGCCACGGCTGACCGAGGAGGCCCAGATGAACGAGGGCGAGCTCTCCGGGCGGCTCGGGCTGCGCGGCTGGCCCGCGGTCGCCGAGGAGGCGATCATCGCCCGCGACTGCCTGCTCGCCGCCCACGTCGGCTCGCGGCTGCACGTCTGCCACCTCTCCACGGCGGGCTCTGTCGAGATCGTCCGTTGGGCCAAGGCCCGGTCGAGGGCGGAGGGCGGCTGGGAGGTCACCGCCGAGGTGTGCCCCCACCACCTGCTGCTGACCGACGAGCTGGCGGCCACCTACGACCCGATCTACAAGGTGAACCCGCCGCTGCGCACCTCCGCCGACGTCGAGGCCCTGCGCGCCGGGCTGGCCGACGGCACCATCGACGCCGTGGCGACCGACCACGCCCCCCACCCGCACGAGGACAAGGACTGCGAGTGGCAGGCGGCCGCCTTCGGGATGCTCGGCCTGGAGACCGCGCTCTCGGTCGTGCAGCAGACCATGGTCGACACCGGGCTGCTCGACTGGGCCGGCGTCGCCGAGCGGATGTCGCACGCGCCCGCGCGGATCGGTCGTCTCGACGGCCATGGACGAGCCCTTGCGGAGGGGGAGCCGGCGAACCTGGTGCTCTACGACCCAGGCGTCCGGCGCACCGTCGACCCGGCGGAGGGCGCGTCGCTGTCGCGGAACACGCCCTACGCCGGGATGGAGCTTCCGGGCCGGGTGGTCGCGACCTTCCTGCGTGGCAGGCCGACCGTCATCGACGGCAAGCAAAGCTGACGATGGCTCCCCGGAGCCAGGCGCCGTCGCCGGGGCCACAGACGGCTTCCCGTACCGCCGCGCCACGCCACGCCCGCTGCCGCCCCGAGCCGTCTCCGCCCAGGGGAGCTGCCGCTGGTAGTGTCGGCCTCGCTCGACATCCTTTAACGAACCGTCCTGTGAGGCGGAGAAGGAGGCCTGGGGTGCACAGTCGTGCCGCCACCGTTCCTGCGATGCTCGTCCTCGAGGACGGCCGCACCTTCCACGGCGAGTCGTTCGGCGCCGAGGGCGAGACCTTCGGCGAGGCGGTCTTCGCCACCGGCATGACCGGCTACCAGGAGACCCTGACCGACCCCTCCTACCACCGCCAGGTGGTGGTGATGACCGCGCCGCACGTCGGCAACACGGGCATCAACGACGAGGATCCCGAGTCGAGGAGGATCTGGGTCGCGGGCTACGTGGTCCGAGACCCTGCCCGCGCCCCGTCGAGCTGGCGCGCGGCGCGCAGCCTCACCGACGAGCTGCGTGACCAGGGCGTCGTCGGCATCAGCGGCATCGACACCCGGGCACTGACCCGGCACCTGCGCGAGCGAGGCGCGATGCGGGTCGGCATCTCCAGCACCGAGGCCGACCCCGATGCGCTGCGCCGGCGGGTGCTGGAGTCCGCGGGCATGGCCGGCGCGGACCTGGCCGACGAGGTCACCACACAGCAGTCGTACGTCGTCCCGGCGACCGGGCCGAAGCGGTTCACCGTCGCCGCCCTCGACCTCGGCATCAAGGCCAACACGCCGCGGATGATGGCCGGCCGCGGCATCGAGACGCACGTGCTCCCGGCGACCGCCTCGCTGGCAGACGTGCTGGCGGTCGCGCCGGACGGGTTGTTCTACAGCAACGGCCCGGGCGACCCCGCGGCCACCACCGCACAGGTGGACCTGCTGAGGAGCGCGCTGGAGGCCGGCGTGCCCTACTTCGGGATCTGCTTCGGCAACCAGCTCTTCGGTCGCGCGCTGGGCTTCGGGACCTACAAGCTGAAGTACGGCCACCGGGGCATCAACCAGCCCGTGCTGGACCGCACGACGGGCAAGGTCGAGGTGACCGCGCACAACCACGGCTTCGCGGTCGACGCACCGAGCGAGCGTCCCACCGAGACGCCGTACGGGACTGTCACGGTCTCTCACGTCTGCCTCAACGACGACGTCGTGGAGGGCCTCGAGCTCCGCAGCGCGGCAGGTCGGCTCAAGGCCTTCTCGGTGCAGTACCACCCGGAGGCGGCCGCCGGTCCGCACGACGCGGCCTACCTCTTCGACAGGTTCTGCGACCTGATGACCGACAGGAAGGACGCCTGAATGCCGCGCCGGGATGACATCGAGTCGGTGCTGGTGATCGGCTCGGGACCGATCGTGATCGGCCAGGCCTGCGAGTTCGACTACTCCGGGACCCAGGCGTGCCGGGTGCTGCGGGCCGAGGGGCTGCGGGTGATCCTGGTCAACTCCAACCCGGCCACCATCATGACCGACCCGGAGTTCGCCGACGCGACCTACGTCGAGCCGATCACCGCGGAGTTCGTGGAGAAGGTCATCGACAAGGAGCGGCCGGATGCCCTGCTGGCCACGCTCGGGGGGCAGACCGCGCTCAACTGTGCGGTCGCGCTGGACCAGGCGGGCGTGCTGGAGAAGTACGGCGTCGAGCTGATCGGCGCGTCCATCGAGGCGATCGACCGCGGCGAGAACCGCGAGACGTTCAAGGAGATCGTCAAGGACCTGGGCGGCGACGTCGCCCGGTCCGTGATCTGCCACACGATCGCGGACTGCTTGGCCGCCGCCGGTGAGCTCGGCTACCCGATGGTGGTCCGCCCCAGCTTCACCATGGGCGGCGCCGGGTCTGGGATGGCCTACGACGAGACCGACCTGCGCCGCATCGCCGGGGCGGGCCTCGCGGCGAGCCCGACCACCGAGGTGCTGCTGGAGGAGTCGATCCTCGGGTGGAAGGAGTACGAGCTCGAGGTGATGCGCGACGGCGCCGACAACGTCGTGATCGTCTGCTCGATCGAGAACCTCGACCCGATGGGCGTGCACACCGGCGACTCGATCACGGTCGCTCCGGCGATGACGCTGACCGACCGTGAGTACCAGTACCTGCGCGACCTCTCGATCCGGATCATCCGGGCGGTCGGCGTCGACACTGGCGGCTGCAACATCCAGTTCGCGGTGAACCCGCAGGACGGGCGGATCATCGTCATCGAGATGAACCCCCGCGTCTCCCGGTCCTCGGCGCTGGCGTCCAAGGCGACCGGGTTCCCCATCGCGAAGATCGCGGCGAAGATGGCGGTCGGCTACACCCTCGACGAGGTGCCCAACGACATCACGCGGGAGACGCCCGCGTCGTTCGAGCCCACCCTCGACTACGTCGTCGTCAAGGTACCGCGGTTCGCCTTCGAGAAGTTCCCGGCCGCCGACCCGACGCTCACGACGACGATGAAGTCGGTGGGCGAGGCGATGGCCATCGGCCGCAACTTCACCGAGGCGCTCCAGAAGGCGC
>JAICXL010000007.1 GCA_025980475.1 Nocardioidaceae bacterium
CGATGTCGGGTCCGCTGCACGGCGGCGCACCGTCGCGGGTGCTGCACATGATCGAGGAGGTGGAGCGTCGTGGGGACGCATCGACCTACGTCAAGGAGCTGCTCGACAACGGCGAGAGGCTGATGGGCTTCGGCCACCGGGTCTACCGTGCGGAGGACCCGCGGGCGCGCGTGCTGCGCCGTACGGCTCGCGAGCTCGGGGCCCCTCGCTACGAGGTCGCCGAGGCACTGGAGAAGGCCGCGCTCGCCGAGCTGCGGGAGCGGCGGCCCGACCGCGTGCTGGAGACCAACGTGGAGTTCTGGGCGGCGATCGTGCTCGACTTCGCCGAGGTGCCGCCGCACATGTTCACCTCGATGTTCACCTGCGCGCGCACCGCCGGCTGGTCGGCGCACATCCTGGAGCAGAAGCGCACCGGTCGGCTGGTCCGGCCGTCGGCGATCTACGCCGGGCCCGCGTCCCGCAAGGCCTCCGAGGTCGAGGGCTGGAACGACGCCTGGGCGTGAGCCGGCCGGTCAGCCCTCGCGGCGGTGGGCGCGAACCCGCCAGACGATGATCGCCACCACGATCACCGCACCGATGCCGATGGCCGCGTCGTGGCCGACGGTCTTCTCGATGGCCTTGTAGGACGACCCGGCGACGTGCCCGAGGACGACGTAGCCGGTGCCCCACACGATGCCGCCCGCGGCGTTCCAGACCAGGAAGGTCCGGTAGCGCATCCGGGAGACCCCGGCCAGGGCCGGCATCACCGCGCGGAAGAAGGCGGTGAACCGGCCCAGGAAGACCGCGACCCCACCGCGGCGGCGCAGGAAGTCCATCGCCCGGTCGATGCCGCGGCGGCGCTTGCGCACGATCTTCAGGTCGAGGATCTTCGGGCCGACGAGGCGACCGACCTCGTAGCCGACGCTGTCGCCGACGATCGCCGCCACCACGACCACCGCGATCGCGACCGGCAGGCTGGCGTGGCCGAGGCTGGTCGCGACACCGGCCAGCACCGCTGCGGTCTCGCCGGGGATGACGAAGCCGACGAAGACAGCGTCCTCCGCGAACACCAGCGCGGCGACCACGACGTAGACCCACACCGGGGACAGGTGCAGGATCTGGTCGAGGAAGCCGCTCATCCGGGCAGTCTGCCGGACGCGGGTTAACGCAGGCTGACCAACAGGGGGTTCGCCGCTGGCCGGCTGCCGGCCTGAGCGCAGGTCGCTGCCCATAGGCCACGGCTATGCCCACGCCAGCCAGATGGCGGCTACCGGGAGACCGGGACCCGGGAGATCGTGGCGGGGTGACCACGACCGCCACCCCGCCCGCAGGGACCGGCACCGCGCCGCCGCCCCGAGGCGGTTGGGCCCGGGTGCTTCCCGGGCTGGTGCTCGTCCTGGCCATCGCCGGTGCTGCGACCGGTGTCGGCGAGGTGCTGCCGCTGCTGGGTGCGCCGGTCGCCGGGATCCTGATCGGCGTCGCGCTGAGCGGGCTGGCGCACCGGCGACCGGGCCTGCGACCGGGCCTGCGACCGGGCCTGCGACCGGGCCTGCGACCGGGCATCGTGCTGGCCTCGGGGTTCGTGCTGCAGCTCGCAGTGGTGGTGCTGGGCTCGCAGCTCTCGCTGCGCCAGGTCGCCGACGTCGGCCTGTCCTCGCTGCCGGTGATGCTCGGCACCCTGGCCGCCTGCCTGGTGACGGCCTACTTCCTGGGCCGCAGGATGGGCATCGACGGCGACCTGCGCACGCTGGTCGGCGTCGGCACCGCCATCTGCGGCGCGTCCGCGATCGCGGCGGTGAGCCCGGTGATCAAGGCGCGCAGCGCCACGGTCGCCTACGCCATCTCGACGATCTTCTGCTTCAACATCGCCGCGGTGCTGCTCTTCCCCCCGCTCGGGCACCTGCTCGGCCTCTCCCAGGACGCCTTCGGCCTCTTCGCCGGCACGGCGGTCAACGACACCTCCTCGGTGGTGGCGGCGGCGACCACCTACGGCGCCGAGGCCGGCAACCATGCGGTGGTGGTGAAGCTGACCCGGACGCTGATGATCATCCCGATCTGCCTGGCGCTGGGCGGGATCGTCAGCCGGCGTACGGCAACGACCGGCCCACGGCCGCACCTCGTCCGCCGGGCGGCCGGCCTGGTGCCGTGGTTCCTGGTCGGCTTCCTCCTGGTCGCTGCCGCCAACAGCGTCGGTTTCGTGCCGGCAAGCGCCCACGTCCCGCTCCAGCACGCGTCGGTCTTCCTGATCACGGTCGCCCTGGCCGCCATCGGCCTCTCCACCGACATCGGCGCCCTGCGCCGCGCCGGCCCCCGCCCGCTGATGCTCGGCGGCGTGCTGTGGGTCGTGGTCGCCTGCACCAGCCTGCTGCTGCAGTGGGCGGCAGGATAGGGGCATGCTGCCGACCTGGACGCCGGACCTGCCCGCGCTGGACCTGCTCCTCTCGGTCGCCGAGCTGGGCAGCGTCGGGAGGGCAGCAGCCGCCCACGGGATCAGCCAGCCGAGCGCCAGCTCGCGGCTCTCCCGCCTCGAGCGGCAGCTCGGCGTCCCGGTGCTCGTCCGGGGCACCCGGGGCAGCACGCTCACCCCGGCCGGGGAGGCGGTGCTGACCTGGGGCGCCGGCGTGGTCGACGCCGCCCGCGCCCTCACCGACGGCGTGCGCACCCTGCGCGAGGCCGCGGACGCACGGCTGCGGGTGGCCGCCAGCCTGACCGTCGCGGAGTACCTGATGCCGCCCTGGCTGCTCGCCCTGCGCCGGGTGCACCCCGACGTCGAGGTGGCCGCCACCGTCGCCAACAGCCAGGGGGTGTGCGAGCGGGTCCGGGCCGGCCGGGCCGACGTCGGTTTCGTGGAGAGCCCCGACGTGCCCGCGGAGTTCAGCACCCGCCGGGTCGGCCGCGACCGGCTGGCCCTGGTGGTCGCGTCGACCTACCCGCTCGCCGCCCGGGCCGCCGGCGGCGTCCTCCCCCGCGACCTCCTGGACCTGCCCCTGCTGCTGCGGGAGCCCGGCTCGGGCACCCGCGACACCTTCCTGCAGGCGCTCGGGAAGGCCCTCGGCGCCGGCATCCCCCACCTGCCGCACGCGGTCGAGCTCGGCTCCACCTCGACGATCGTGGCGACCGCGCGCGCCGGCGGCGGGGTCGGCGTGGTGAGCGTCCGCGCGGTGGCCGGGGACCTGGCTGCCGGCATCCTGGTCGAGGTGCCCGTGCACGACCTGCACGCCGAACGACCGCTCACCGCCCTGTGGCTGGGCACCCGGCCGACGCCGCTGGCCGCGGAGCTCATCGGGCTTGCGCGCAGGGCCACGCGTTAGGCCCGAGCTGACATCGGGCACCCGCAACCGCTGTGAGGGGTTGGATCGAGGCACACGTGACGGCTCGCCTGCGCGACCAGGTCGGCGGGTCGGCCCGGTTGCGCGTCATCGTGCTGCTTGCCTGCGTGCTGGCACTGGACAGCGCCGACAAGGCCACCGTCGGCGCCGTCGCCGCCCAGCTCGAGAAGGACATGAAGATCGGCAACCCCCAGATCGGCCTGCTGGTCACCATCTCAACGGTGATCGCCGCGCTGGCGACGCTGCCGATCGGGGTGCTCACCGACCGGGTCAACCGGATCCGGCTGCTCAGCGCCGCCATCCTGGTCTGGTCGCTCGCGATGGTGGTGAGCGGGGCATCGAACTCCTACGAGATGCTGTTGCTCACCAGGATCGGGCTCGGTGCCGTCGGCGCGACGGCCACCCCCGCTGTCGCGTCGCTGACCGGCGACCTCTTCCCCGCAGCCGAGCGCGGCCGGATCTACGGCTTCATCCTCTCCGGCGAGCTCGTGGGCGCGGGCCTGGGCTTCGTGGTCTCCGGCGACATCGCCGGCCTGCTCTCCTGGCGCTACGCCTTCTGGGCGCTGGCGATCCCCGGCGCGGCGCTCGCAGTCATCTTCCTCCGGTTGCTGCCCGAGCCGGCCCGCGGAGGTCAGTCCCGGCTGCAGATCGGAGCCGAGAACATCCAGGACGCCATCGATCCCGACCGCGTCGACGCAGGAGAGCAGGAGACCATCGAGAACGACGACGAGGAGGAGGACGTCGTCGAGCAGGAGGTCGAGGCCGAGGCGATCCGTCCCCACGAGCACCTGGTCCTGCACGAGGACCCGACCGACCGGTCGCTGTGGTGGACGCTGCGCTACGTGCTCTCGATCCGCTCGATCCGGGTGATGATCCTCGCCTCCGCCCTCGGCTACTTCTACTTCGCGGGGCTGCGCACCTTCGCGGTCGTCTACGTGCGCGGGCGGTTCGGCCTGGGCCAGTCGGCGGCCAGCAGCTTCCTCTTCCTCGTCGGGCTCGGCGCGGTCATCGGCGTGCTGGTCAGCGGCCGGCTGGCTGACAGGCTGATCGGCCGCGGGCACCTGGTCGCCCGGCCGGTGGTGGCCGGCATCGGCTTCCTGGTGGCGGCGGTGGTCTTCGTGCCCGGGCTCCTGGTCCCGGCGTTCCTCGGCTCCGCAGCGCTCCTCTTCGTGGCGGCGGCCGGCCTCGGCAGCGCCAACCCGCCGCTCGACGCCGCTCGTCTCGACCTGGTGCACTCCCGGCTCTGGGGCCGGGCCGAAGCGGTCCGCACGGTGCTGCGCACGCTGCTCGAGGCCGCCGCCCCGCTGCTCTTCGGCTACGTCTCCATCCTCTTCGGTGGCCACGGCTCGAGCTTCGGCGAGCCGCGCAGCAGCGGTCCGGCCATGGGGCACGCGCTGGAGTACACGTTTCTGGTGATGCTGGTCTCGCTGCTGGCGGCCGGGCTGCTGCTGTGCCTGCGGGCGCGGAAGACCTACCCGCGCGACGTGGCCACCGCGATCGCCTCCGACCACGCGACGCCCGACCTGGAAGACGCCTAGTACCTCGAGGACGCCTGGGCGAGGGGCCGACCGAAGCAGCGGGATCCCGGCGCGCAACAGTAGTGCCCGTACTTCGGCACCGGCTGGTAGCCGCTGGAGGTGTAGAGCCCGATCGCCTCGGGCTGGCTGGTGCCGGTCTCCAGCACGACCACTTCCGCCCCCTGCGCGGCGGCGTCGGCCTCGAGGTGGCCGAGCATCCGCCTCGCGTGTCCGTGACCGCGTGCAGGAGGTACGACGTACATCCGCTTGATCTCCACGCAGCGGGCCGGGGTCCACGGCATGCCCTCCGGCAGCGGCAGCCACCGCCAGGCACCGGAGGCCACCGCAGTCCCGCCGTCGTAGCCGACGTAGAAAGCGCCGTTCCCGGGCTCGAACTCGGTGCCGTCCAGCGGGGTGTCGTCGCGACCGCCGTAGCGGGCGACGTACTCCTGCTGCACCTCCTCCACCAGCCGGACGGCGTCGGGGTGGGTGACCGGCACGCTCACGATGCGAAGGTCGGCGCCGAGGGTCCCAGCCACGGTGAAAGGATAGGACGGTGGACGACGCCATCACGATCCCGGTCGGGCTCAGGCCAGCCGACGGCCGCTTCGGCGCCGGCCCGTCGAAGATCCAGCCGGGCCGTCTCGACGCGCTGGCCGCGACCGGCGCGTCGCTGATGGGCACCTCCCACCGGCAGGCACCGGTTCGCGGGCTCGTCGGCCGGGTCCGGGAGGGCCTGCGCGAGCTGTTCTCGCTGCCCGCGCACTACGAGGTGGTGCTCGGCAACGGTGGCTCGACCGCGTTCTGGGACGTCGCCACCTTCGGACTGGTCCGGTCCCGCTCCCAGCACCTGTCCTTCGGCGAGTTCTCCGCGAAGTTCGCCAGGGCCACGGCGGCGGCGCCGTTCCTCGAGGAGCCGTCGGTGGTCGCCGCCGAGCCCGGCTCGCTGCCGGCGCCGGTGGCCGAGCACGGCGTGGACGCCTACGCCTGGGCACACAACGAGACCTCAACCGCGGTGATGGCCCCGGTGCGCCGGGTCGAGGGCGCCGACGACGGGGCCCTGGTGCTGGTCGACGCCACCTCGGGCGCCGGCGGTCTCCCCGTCGACGTGCGCGAGGCCGACGCCTACTACTTCGCGCCGCAGAAGTGCTTCGCCTCCGACGGCGGGCTCTGGATCGCGCTGCTGTCCCCGGCGGCGCTGGACCGCGCCGCGGAGATCGCCGCGTCCGGGCGCTGGGTGCCGGCGTTCCTCGACCTGCCGACCGCGATCGAGAACGCGCGGAAGAACCAGACCTACAACACCCCGTCGATCGCGACCCTCTTCCTGATGGCCGAGCAGCTCGACTGGATGCTCGGCGAGGGCGGCCTCGACGCGATGGTCAAGCGGACGACCGCGTCCTCGGAGGCGCTCTACGGCTGGGCGGAGCGGACGTCGTACACCACGCCGTACGTCGCTGACCCCGCCCACCGGTCGCTGGTCATCGGCACCATCGACCTCGACGAGTCGATCGAGGCCATCGAGGTCGCCGCGGTGCTGCGCGCCAACGGCATCGTCGACACCGAGCCCTACCGCAAGCTCGGCCGCAACCAGCTGCGGATCGCGATGTATCCCGCGGTCGACCCGGGCGACGTCGAGGCACTCACGGCGTGCATCGACCACGTGGTCACAAGGCTGAGCTGATCTCCTCGTAGGCCCTGCGTCCGAAGGCGACCAGGCGCGCCTCGTCGACCTGCGTGCCGGTGCCGCGCAGCGTCTCGACCGCGGCCGCGATCGCGTCCTCCCTCGGCCAGCCGTAGATCCCGGCGGAGACCAGCGGGAAGGCCACCGTGTGCGCGCCGAGCTCGTCGGCGACGTGCAGGGCGTTGGCGTAGCAGGATGTCAGCAGCGAGCGGTCGCGCTCGCCGGCGGTCCAGTTCGGGCCGACGACGTGGATGACCCACCGGGCGGACATCCGGCCGGCGGTGGTCCAGCCGGCCGCCCCGGTCGCGAGCCCGTCGGGGAATCGACGCCGGCAGTCCTCGAGCACCTCGGGCCCGCCGGCTGCATGGATCGCGCCGTCGACGCCGCCCCCACCGCGCATCCGGCGGTTGGCGGCGTTGACCACCGCGTCGACGTCCTGGGTGGTGATGTCGCCCTCCACGACCGTGAGCTCCATGCGACCCACGCTAGCGACGGCGCCGCTCCGACCACACCCACAGGCTGCCGAGCAGCACCACCACCACGCCCGAGCCGGCCACCCACCACAACCCGGGCTCCTGGCTCGCAGAGGCCGCGGCGCCGGGTCGGCGCGTCGGCGGGGCTGCTGTCGCCGCGCCGGTCGAGGGGCCGGTCGAGGGGCCGGTCGAGGGGCCGGTCGACGGCTCGGCCAGCGCCCTCCGCACAGCCGCGGGCAGCCGGATCTGCAGCACCGGGGAGTGCTGCCCCTCGGAGCTGAGCCGGATCCGGCCACCTGGCCCGACCGAGATGCCCTCACCCTGCTGCTGCCTGGGCAGGTCGAACGTCGGGCCGACCGGCTGCAGCCCGGGGAAGGTGTAGACCGTGGCGGTGCCGTAGCGGCGTAGGAGCACGTCCTTGCCGTCGGGCAGGAAGGTCCCGTCGGTGAGCAGGCCGGGCACCGACCCGATGCGGCGCAGCCGGTTGCTCCGGCCGGCGTGCAGGTGCTGGGGAGCGGCATAGACGCCACCACCCAGGAAGGCCTTGGTGACCACGTAGAGCCGCCCCGTGCGCGGGTTCGCCAGGAGGGTCTCGGCGTCGTGGGTGCCGTCGGGGTAGAGCAGGTCGTAGCCCGTCGCCGTCAGCGTCCGGTGGCCACGGCCGACCGGGACGCGGTAGACGGTCACCTTGGCGCGGGAGAAGAGGTTGCCGCCGGTGTCGCCCACCCAGACGTGGCTCCCGTCGATCGGCGCCATCGACTCGACGTCCTCGGCCTCGCCGCCGTAGTCGGTCACCCCGACCGTCCGCCCGCTGCGGTCCACGACGTAGACGTAGGGGCCGTCGCCGGAGTCGTTGACCGTCGCCATCAGCCCGTCGCCGAGGTCGACCAGCCCGCTCGACTCGGTGATCCGGTCGTCGTGGAAGCGGAAGACGACGTGATCGTGGTCGCTCACCTGCGCAGGCGGTACGACGACCAGCAGGGCGGTCACTGCTGCCAGGACCGCCGTCCTCATCGGCCGGGCCCGGCCGGCCCGTCGATCCGCTCCCCGACCGGCCCTTCACCCAGCTCCTCGGCCAGCAGCTCGCCGAGCCGCGGCCGCAGCCGCCACGTGTCGACCAGCGCGCTGTAGTCGGCGTGGGCGGCGGCGTCCGGTGCCCGGCCGGTGCGCACCGCGCGGAGCAGCGTGTTGCGTGGGGTGTGCCTGCTCTCGACGAACTCGACGACGTCGACCCGGTAGCCGGACAGCCGAAGGATCCCGGCGCGCAGGGCGTCGGTGAGGGTGTCGGCGAGGCGCTCGCGCAGGATCCCGTCGCGGGTGAGCATCGCGTAGCCCGCGGGCGTCGGGGTCCGCCGCAGCTGTGCGGAGATGTCGTGGTGGCAGCACGGCGCGGCCAGCACCAGCTCGGCCCCCCAAACGACGGCCCGGTGCAGCGCGTCGTCGGTGGCGGTGTCGCAGGCGTGCAACGCGAGGACCACGTCGGGATGGCGGTCGAGCTCGACGTCGTCGATGCCGCCGACGAGGAAGGTCATCCGGTCAGCGACGCCGAGCCGCTCGGCGAGCTCGGTGTTGTGCCGGTAGGACTGCGGCTTGACGTCGACGCCGACCAGGTGCACCGGCAGGCCGCGGACGCGGGCGAGCCAGGCCTGCGCCGCGAAGGTCAGGTAGGCGTTCCCGCAGCCGAGGTCGACCACCTGCAGCGGCGCGTCCTCCGTCGGCGTGCGCAGCCGGCCGGACGCGAAAGCGTCGTCGAGGGCACCGGACAGGGCGCGGAGGAACTCCTCGACCTGGCGGTACTTCGCCTGCCGGCTCGGCTTGGTCCGGCCCTGGGCGTCGGTGATGCCGAGGGCCCGCAGCAGCGGGTCGTCCTCGGGCAGCAGCCGGTCCTTGGCCCGGTCGTGGCTGCGGTCCGGGGCGACCTGCTCCACCCGGGCGCTGGTGTGCATCAGCGCCTGCTGCTTCCTGGTCACCCGCAGCTGGTGGGTCTCGGTGGTCGTCTCGACGTGCCAGTTGCCGAACGGCTCGTCCAGCAGGGCGTCCACGGCGTCGCGGGCGGCCGCACCGACCTCGTGGTTGGACGTGTGCGCCTGGGTGTCGTCGTACGCCGTGACCTGGAGGTGCCGGCCGGCCTTGAGGTCGACGTAGCGCAGCTCGACCCGCCGCCAGCGTGCCGTGGTGCCCTTGCGGCGCCCGGAGCCGACGGCGCGGACCAGGGTGTCGTCGTCGAGGATGAGCCCGCGGACCCGGGCCAGCCCGCGGAGCAGTGGCTCAGCCATGCCCGAGGATGGCCGCGATGACGACGATCAGGATCAGGCCCGCCAGCGCGCAGGGGATGACCAGGCGGCGGTAGCGGGGGTGCATGGGCAAAGTGTAGGGAGGGCTACGCCGCGAGGACCTCGTCGGCGGTCTCCTGCGGGGTCGGACCGACCCGGCGGCCGAACGGGAAGGTGAGGTGCTCGCGGCCCATGAAGAGCAGCACCGCGACCACCACGCCGAAGAGCGTGAGCGCGCCGCCGCCGATCAGCGTCCAGCGGGCGCCGAAGGTGCCCCCGACCCAGCCGACGACCGGCGCGCCCAGCGGGGTGCCACCCTGGAAGATCATCATGTAGAGAGCCATCACCCGGCCGCGCATCGCCGGCTGGCTGCCCAGCTGGACGTTGGTGTTCGCGGCGTTGATCATGATCAGCATGCTCAACCCGAGGAACGGGGTCGAGAGCGCGAAGGTGAGGTACGACGGCATCAGCCCGGACACGATCTCGATCAGGCCGAAGGCGATCGCCGCGCCGACCACGAGCGACAGCCGCGGCCGGTTCTTCCGTCGGGCGCCGAGCAGCGCGCCGGACAACGAGCCGACCGCCATCACGGTGCCGAGCAGGCCGTACTCCCCCGCGCCCTTGTGGAAGACCTGAGTGGCCATCAGGGCGGAGGTCATCTGGAAGTTCATCCCGAAGGTGCCGGCGAAGAACACCACCGCGAGGATCAGCAGGATGTCGTTGCGGCCGCGCACGTAGCGGATCCCGTCGCGCAGCATGCCCTTGCGCCGCCCGCTGGGCCGGAACGGCGCGAGCTCGGTCACCCGCATCTTCTGCAGCGCCCAGATCACCGCCGAGTAGCTGACCGCATTGAGCAGGATCACAGCGCCGGTGGCGAAGACGCCGCCGCCGAGGATGCCGATCAGCACCCCGGAGAGCGCCGGGCCGACGATGCGCGCCAGGTTGAAGGAAGCGGAGTTGAGGCCGACCGCGTTGGACAGGTCGTCCGGGCCGACCATGTCGCTGACGAACGCCTGCCGCCCGGGGGCGTCGAAGGCGGCGCCGACGCCGAAGACGAAGGCCAGCGCGAAGACCATCCACGACTGCACGACACCGGTGATCGCGAGCACGCCGAGGACCGCCGCGGTGACGCCCATGAAGGTCTGGGTGCCCTGCAGCAGCCGCCGCTTGGGGATCCGGTCGGCGACCACCCCGGCATAGGCGGAGAACAGCAGGATCGGCAGGAACTGCAGGCCCGTGGTGATGCCGAGCGCGGTGCCGGCCTGGGCGGGGCTGCCGTGGTGCAGCTGGAGCACCAACCAGTCCTGGGCGATGCGCTGCATCCAGGTGCCGGTGTTGGAGATCACGCCACCGGTGGCGTAGAGACGGTAGTTGCGGACCTGCAGGGACCGGAAGGTGGGGCTCATCCGCGGGTCATTCCTCGGTGGCCAGCCGGTCGATCAACGGGGCCGCCTTGCGCAGGATGTCGCGCTCCTCGTGGGTGAGCTCGTGCAGTCGCCGGGTCAGCCAGGCGTCGCGGCGCCTGCGGTCGGCGGCCAGGACGGCAGCACCCTTGTCGGAGAGGTCGACCAGCACCTGCCGGCCGTCGTGCTCCGAGGCGCGGCGGACGACGAAGCCGTCCTCCACCAGGCAGTTCACGGTGCGGGTCATCGAGGGCGGCTGGACCCGCTCGTGGGCGGCGAGCTGGCCGATCGTGCACTCGCCGTTGCGGCGGAGGGTGCCGAGGACGCTGATCGCCGCGACGCTCAACGGGTTCTCCGGCTGCCGCTCGTTGCGCAGCCGCCGGGAGAGGCGCATCAGCGACACACGGAGCTGGCTGGCCAGTCCGGAGTCGGTGCGCGTGGTGGCTTCGATCGAGGGCATGATGCTTAGCCTAACTCATTAGCCCTGCTAAGTATTCCGATTTTCCCCCCGCCCGCCGAGGCGTCACCTTTGGCGCACGCAGAACGCCGACCGGTCAGCGGGTCAGGTGAGCAGCGTGCTGATCGGGTGGATCGCGAAGTAGACGACGAAGAGGATCGCCACGATCCACAGCAGCGGGTGCACCTCGGCGACCTTTCCCCGCACCAGCTTGATCAGCGCGTAGGCGACGAAGCCGGCGCCGATGCCCACCGAGATCGAGTAGGTGAACGGCATCAGCACGATGGTCAGGAAGGCCGGGATGGCGATCTCGAGGTCGTCCCAGGCGATGCCCCGGACCTGCTGCATCATCAGGAAGCCGACCAGGATCAGGGCGGGTACGGCGGCCTCACTCGGGATGATCTCGACCACGGGGGCGAAAAGGATCGACAGCAGGAAGAGACAACCGGTCACGACCGACGCGAGGCCGGTGCGGGCACCCTCGCCCACGCCGGAGGCCGACTCGATGTAGGAGGTGTTGGACGAGACGCCTGCCGCACCACCAGCGGCCGCGGCGATCGAGTCGATCACCAGGATCTGCTGGGTCTTCGGCGGGATGCCCTCCTCGTCGAGGAGGCCGGCCTCCGCGCCGATCGCGGTCATCGTGCCCATCGTGTCGAAGAAGTCGGCCAGCATCAGCGTGAAGACCAGCAGGATCCCCCCGACGATGCCGATGGTCTCGAAGGAGCCGAGCAGGTTGAAGTGGCCCAGCGTGCCGAAGTGAGGTGTCCCGATGACCTTGCCCGGCACGTCGGGGACCGCCAGGCTCCAGCCGGTCGGGTTGTCCGCACCGCCCTGCCCGAAGTGGCCGAGCCGCTCGGCGACCACGGCGACGACCGTGGTGACGATGATCGAGATCAGGATCGCGCCCTTGACCCGCAGCACCCACAGGCAAACCACCAGCGCGAGGCCGAAGACGAAGATCGCGGTCGGCCAGCCCTGCAGCTCGCCGCTGGGGCCCAGCTGCACCGGCACCGTCGAGTTGGCCGCGTCGGGCAGCCGGCGGACGAACCCGGAGTCGACGAAGCCGATCAGCGCGATGAACAGGCCGATGCCGACCGAGATGGCCACCTTGAGCTGGGCCGGGACGGCGTGGAAGACCGCTGTCCGGAAGCCGGTGAGCACCAGGGCCAGGATCACCAGGCCCTCGATGACGATCAGGCCCATGGCATCGGCCCAGGTCATCTGCGAGGCGATCGCGAAGGCCACGAACGCGTTGAGACCCAGCCCGGTCGCCAGCGCCAGCGGGTAGTTGGCGACCACGCCCATCAGGATCGTCATCACCCCCGCGACCAGCGACGTGCCGGCGGCGATCGCGGCGAGGTTGCCCGGCGCGCTGCCGCCGAGGAGGTGGCCGTCGACGTCCTTGGCGAAGCCGAGGATGAGCGGGTTGAGCACGACGATGTAGGCCATCGTGAAGAAGGTCACCACACCCCCGCGCACCTCGCGGCCCACGGTGGAGCCGCGCTGGGTGACCTTGAAGAACCTGTCCACGGGACTCAATCTGCTCGCGTCCACGGGAGCCATCTTGGTGTTGTCCACGCGCGGCATCCTGACAGATCGCGGTCCCTGCCGGCAGCAGCGTGCCGTAGTGTCGTCGCGCCGTCTAGATTGGGGCCGTGCCCCCGCCCGAGGACGCCTCCGCCCGCCGCGACCCCCTGCCGGACCGCAGAGTCGCCCCGATCACGCCCCTCGACGTGGACGGGCTGCGCACCACCGCGGTCGGCACTGCCCTGTGGGGGCTGGCCTTCCTGCTGCTGCTGCCCTTCGTGGGGCACCTGCACGCCACCGGCCACCTGTGGATGCTGTGGACCTGCCTGGCCGGCTTCGGCGGCGGCCTGCTGGGCTGGGACTACTGCCGCCGGCGCCGCAACGCGCACCGGTCGCGGGAGGCCGAGACCTCCTAGAAGTCCTCGATGTCGACGGGGGTGATCGTGTCGAAGACCGGCTCCGGGAGCGGCGGCGGCAGCTGCTTCTTGCGCAGCTGCGCCTCCGAGTGAGCGCCGCAGCCGTGGTCGAGCGACACGACCCGGCCGTCGTCGTTGGCGAACTCGTTGGCGCACACCCCGAAGACCCCGGCCAGCGGACCGGTGATCCGGACCAGGAACCCGCAGCTGGCGCAGCGAGCCGGGGCCGACTGGGCGAGGGGGACATCGGGGCCCCGGTCGCCGTCGTACCACCGCTGGGCGGCGAGGTCACGGCCCTCGAGCGACAGCACCCGGGAGCGGCCCAGGCCGACCTCGGTCTCGACCTCCCGGACCGCCTGCCGGTCGACGACGTCGTCACCGGGGTCGCCGGAGAGGTAGGCGGGCACCAGGCGGGGGTCGTCCTCGTCGGTGGGCAGGATGTCGCCCGGGGAGAGGTCGCCGGACTGGATCCGCTCCCGCCACGGCACCCAGGCCGGGGCGAGGATCGCGTCCTCGCCGGGCAGCAGCACCACCTCGTCGACCGTGACATCCTCACCGGGCACGTGCACCACGGTGACCGCCCAGCGCCAGCCCGGGTAGCCGGCCAGCCGGCAGTCGAAGAGGTGGCTGACCACGCCGGCGCCGCCCGAGCCGGGCTCGGCGAGCGCGCCCCGGTGCTCTCCCACGGCCTCGGCGCCGACCTCCTCGACCAGGGCCTCGCGGGCACGGTCGACGGCACCCGCGGCGACCTCGTCGAGAGGCGCAGCCGGCGGCGTCGCTGCCCCGGTGGTGGGCCGGTCCGATGCGGTGATCACGGCCCGATTCTCCCCCATCGGCGGTGATCCCGCCCGGTCGGCCCCGGATCGGCCTCCAGGCTTGGCAGGATGGGTGGCATGGAGGGCAGGTCCGACGAGCCGACGACCCAGCCCCGGCGTGGGCGCCGGCTCGCGGCCGGCGCCAGTCGGGTGACCGGCCGGGGGGCGGCGTCGGCGGGGCGCGCCGCGGCGGGGGCCGGCAGGGCGACCGGCCGCGCGGCGTCGTACACCTTCCACCAGGCGCGCCGCGCCTCCACCGCGGAGGGTGCCGGGGAGTCCGGCCTCTACCGGCTGATCGAGCTGCACGCCTTCAACGCCGCCGGCGACGCTGCCGTGGCCGTCTCGCTGGCCGGCACGCTGTTCTTCGCCAACCCCGGCGAGGCCCGCGGGAACGTCGCGCTCTTCCTGGGCATCACGATGCTGCCGTTCGCGGTGGTGGCGCCGCTGATCGGGCCGTTCCTGGACCGCTTCAGCCACGGCCGCCGCTGGGCGATCGGCCTGACGATGGCGATCCGGGCGTTCCTGTGCTGGGTGATGGCCGGCGCGGTGGCGGCGGACTCGGTCTGGATGTACCCGGTCGCGCTCGGGGTGCTGGTCTCCTCCAAGGCGTACGGCGTCGCCCGCGCCGCCACCGTCCCCCGCCTGATGCCGCCGTCGCTGACCCTGGTCAAGGCCAACAGCCGGATCTCGCTGGCCGGGGTGGTCGGCGCCTCGGTGGCCGGCCCGATCGCCGCCGGCCTGGCGACGCAGGGCTCGCAGTGGTCGCTGCGCTTCGCCTTCGTGGTCTTCGCCGGCGCCACCGTGCTGGCGGTGCTGCTGCCGGCGCGGTCGGACGCCTCCCACGGCGAGGAGGAGGTCTCGATGCGTGGCCGGCGCGGGCGCTTCCACGTGCCGGTAGCGGTGGTGTTCGCGCTGCGCTGCAACGCGGGGCTGCGGATGCTGTCGGGCTTCCTGACGATGTACATGGCCTTCCTGCTGCGCCAGCATCCCCTGCCCGGGTGGCAGGACCACGCCACCATCCTGATGGGCCTGGTCATCGGCGCCGCCGGGCTGGGCAACACCGTCGGCATCGGGATGGGCTCGCTGCTGCGCCGGATCGACCCGGTCCGCACGGTCGTGGCGGCGCTGCTGGTCGACACCGCGATGGCCGTCGTGGTCGCCGCGCTCTACGGCCTGCTGACCGCCGTGCTGCTCGGCCTGACCGCGGGTATCGCCCAGGCGATGGGCAAGGTCGCGCTCGACTCGACGATCCAGCGCGACGTCTCCGAGCTGCACCGCACCTCGGCGTTCGCACGGTCCGAGACGCTGCTGCAGCTGTCGTGGGTGATCGGTGGCTTCATCGGCATCGCCCTGCCGCTGGTCCCCCACCTCGGCCTCGGCGTGCTCGCGGGGCTGATGGGGTGCTGGACGGCGTTCGTGCTGTGGCGACGACCCGCGATGGCGGCCTAGAGATCCAGCTCGTCGGCCAGGCCGCGGAGCAGCTTGGCGGTCGGCCGGGCGGTCTTCGGGTCAGGGTGCCGGCCGTGGCGGTAGGCGCCCTGGACGCCCTCGAGGAGCCGGATCAGGTCCTCGACGATGCCGACCATCTCCTCCGGCTTGCGGCGCATCGCCTTCGCCACCGACGGCGGCGCGTCGAGCACCCGCACCTGGTGGGCCTGGTCGCCCTTCCGGCCGGAGAGGATGCCGAACTCGACCCGGGTGCCCGCCTTGAGGGTGGTGACCCCCTCGGGCAGCGCGGAGGAGCGCACGTAGACGTCGTCACCGTCCTCGCGCGACAGGAAGCCGAAGCCCTTCTCGGCGTCGTACCACTTGACCTTCCCGGTGGGCACCCTCTTGCCTTTCTCTGCAGTGCGTTGTCGCGGAGGCACAGGATACGTGCCCGGCCCCGGCCCGGCGACCGGGTTCTCGAGACCGTCAGGCCAGCCGGCGCCGCACCACCTCGTCGAGCACGCCCAGCGGCAGGGCGCCGGAGTCGAGAACGGCGGAGTGGAACTTCCCGATGTCGAACGACGCGCCCTGCCGCTCCTCGGCCTCCCGGCGCATCCGCTGGATCTCCAGGCGGCCGATCATGTAGGACGAGGCCTGTCCCGGCGAGCAGATGTAGCGGTCGATCTCGGGCCGGACGATCCGCTCGGTCATCGGCGAGTTGGCGAGCATGTAGTCGATCGCCTGCTGCCGGCCCCAGCCGAGCCCGTGGATGCCGGTGTCGACGACCAGTCGGCAGGCGCGCAGGGAGTCGGCCGACAGCATCCCCATCCGGGCGGTCGGCGAGGAGTAGAGCCCCATCTCGTCGGCCAGCCGCTCGGAGTAGAGCCCCCAGCCCTCGGCGTAGGCGGCCGACTCGGAGTACTTCCGGATCTCCGGAACCGTGTCGGGCAGCTCCGCGGCGATCGCCAGCTGGAGGTGGTGGCCCGGGATGCCCTCGTGGAAGGCCAGCGACTCCAGCTCGAAGGTGCCCCACGCCTCGGGGTCCTCGACGTTGATGAAGAAGGTGCCGCCCCGGCTGCCGTCGTTGGCCGGCGGGAAGTAGTAGGCCTTCGCCCCGGTGGTCACGCCGTGGACCTCGCACGGCGCCTGCGGCAGCACCTCGAACCAGTCGTCCAGCGCCTCCCAGGCGCGTCGCATCGCCACCTCCGACTGCTCGACCAGCTGATCGGCGCTGTCGAAGTGCAGCGCCGGGTCGGTGCGCAGGGCGGTGAAGATCGTCTCCAGGTCGTCGCTGCCGACCACCTCGGGGCCCAGCTGGCGGTACTCCTCCGCGAGCTGCTCCACCTGGGCCAGCCCGATCTGGTGGATCTCGTGGGCGGACTTGTCCGTGGTGGTGAAGAACGCCAGCGCGCTGGCGTAGGCCTCGTCTCCGCCGGCGAGCCAGGACAGCCCGCAGTGGTCGTCGGGAGGCGCGACCGGCAGCACCTGGTCACGCAGCACGTCGCGGTAGGCCTCCATACCCGGGCGCACCGACTGCCGGAGCGCCTCCGCGAACCGGCCGCGCCACGCGTCGGCGTCGACGCCCTCGGGAAGCTTGATCGCGGTCACGACGGGGTCCTCGGCCGCCGGCACCGCCAGCGCCTTCTCGAGCTGCGCGATCGTGGCACGGACGGCGAAGGCAGGAGAGGTACGGCGCTCCGCCACACCCTGCTGCTGCCGCACGGCGAGGTCGCGGAAGTTGCGGCCGACCGCGTGCAGCTTGGCCACCATCGCCTCGGCCACGGCCTCGTCCGGCACGCCGAGCATCCCGGCCATCACCGGCAACGACGACTGCAGCCCGAAGATCGGGTTGGCCCCGCGCTCGTGCAGCCGGGCCGCCAGCAGGTCGGCGTGGGTGCTCGCCTGCGAGACCAGCACCGACCGGGTCACCTGCTCGTCGTCGGGCAGCCCGGCTGCCTCGACCGCTTCGGCCCGCTCGGCGAAGTCGCGGTGCATCGCGATCTCGCGGTCCTCGGCCTCCCGGCTCGCGTCCTCGAACCGGTCGGCATGGCTGAAGTCGCCGAGCATGTGCGCCCAGGTGGGCGACATCTCCATCAGGGCGGCGAAGTACTCCTTGGCCAGCTGGTCGATCGACTCAGGCATGCTTCTCCTCGGTCAGGCCCAGCCTCTCCGCGGTCTCCTGGCGCATCTGCACCTTGCGGATCTTGCCGGTCACGGTCATCGGGAACTCGTCGACCAGCATGACGTACCGGGGGATCTTGTAGTGAGCCAATTTTCCGGTGCAGAACTCCCGCACCTTCTCCGCGTCGAGCGGATCGGCCCCGGACCGCATCCGGATCCAGGCGCACAGCTCCTCGCCGTACCTCTCGTCGGGGACGCCGATCACCTGCACGTCCTCGATGTCGGGGTGGGTGTAGAGGAACTCCTCGATCTCGCGGGGGTAGACGTTCTCGCCGCCGCGGATGACCATGTCCTTGATCCGGCCGACGATGTTGGCGTAGCCGTCCTCGCGCATCTCGGCCAGGTCGCCGGTGTGCATCCAGCCGTCGGCGTCGATCGCCTGGTGCGTCTTCTCCGGGTCCTCCCAGTAGCCGAGCATCACCGAGTACCCGCGCGTGCAGAACTCCCCCGGCTCGCCCCGCTCGACGGTCTCGCCGCTGACCGGGTCGACGACCTTGATCTCGACGTGGGGGTGCACCCGCCCGATGGTCGCCGTACGACGCTCGAGGTCGTCGTCCATCCGGGTCTGGGTGGAGACCGGCGACGTCTCGGTCATCCCGTAGGCGATCCCGACCTCGGCCATGTGCATGTCGTTGACGCACCGCTTCATCACCTCCACCGGGCACGGCGACCCGGCCATCAGCCCGGTGCGCAGCGAGGTCAGGTCGACGTCCGGGAAGGTCGGGTTGTTCTGCATCGCGATGAACATCGTGGGCACGCCGTAGACGCCGGTGCACTTTTCGGCCTCGATGCAGCGCAGCGTGGTCTCGGGCTCGAAGCCGGCCGCGGGGATCACCATGGTCGCCCCGTGGCTGGTGCAGCCGAGGTTGCCCATCACCATCCCGAAGCAGTGGTAGAAGGGCACCGGGATGCACAGCCGGTCGACCTCGGTGAAGCCGAGCAGCTCGGTGGTGAAGAAGCCGTTGTTGAGGATGTTGCGGTGGCTCAGGGTCGCGCCCTTGGGATAGCCGGTGGTGCCGGAGGTGTACTGGATGTTGATCGGGTCGTCCGGCCGGAGCACCGCCATCCGGTCCGGCACCGTCGACTCCGGCAGGTCACGGCCGGACGCGACCAGCTCGTCCCAGTCGCTCGTGCCGATGTAGACGACGCGGTCCAGCCTGGGGGAGTCCGACGCGGTCTCCTCGACCATCGCGCGGTAGTCGCTGGTCTTGAACGACTCGGCGGAGACCAGCATCCGCAGCCCCGACTGGTTCACCGCGTAGGCGAGCTCGTGGGTGCGGTAGGACGGGTTGACGTTGACCAGGATCGCGCCGATCTTCGCGGTGGCGTACTGCGTGATCGTCCACTCCGCGCAGTTCGGCGCCCAGATCCCGACCCGGTCGCCCTTCTCGATGCCGGCCGCGACCAGCCCCCGGGCCAGGTCGTCGACGTCCCGGTCGAGCTCGGCGTAGGTCCACCGGCGACCGGTGGCGAACTCCACCATCGCCTCGCGGTCGCCGCGCTCGGCGACGATCCGCTCGAGGTTGCCCCCGATGGTCTCCTCCAGCAGGGCCGGACCGGTCTCTCCGCGTGCGTAGGACTCCATGGGGCGAAACTAGCCCGACCGGGGCGCCTCGCCCAGCGGCCGTGACGGTTTCGCGCTCCGGTCGTTGGGGAATGCGCACACCACGGGACACCACGACACCTGATGGGACAGCAGGCATGCTCACTCTCGGAACGCTCCGCCGGTCACGGCTCGCAGGGGCCGCCGCCCTCGCGGCCCTCGGCCTCGCCACCCTCGTCACCGCGACCGCGAGTGACGCCAGCACTCCCACGAAGGGCAGCATCTCCGACACCAACCCCGTGACCAGCTGGGGCGGCGGGCCGTTCGTCGCCGCCAACGTCACCGCGCAGGCCAACGGCACCCCGGACTGCACGGTGCCCCAGTCGTGTGACGACTTCACCCTGAACGTCTCGACACCGGCCGGCTATGGCACCGACCACCAGCTGAAGATCGACGTCTCGTGGCCCAACAGCGCCGCCGACTTCGACGTCTACGTGCTCGACGCCGCCGGCAACGTGGTCGGCACCTCGGCCTCGAGCGCCGACCCGGAGGAGGTCGTGCTGCCACCGACCACGGGCACCTACACCGTGCGCGTGGTCCCGTTCACGCCGCTGGGCCAGTCCTACTCGGCGAAGGCGCAGCTCGTCGGCACCCCGGTGAGCACCCCCGGCACCGACACCCCGCCCGGGTTCACCAACTACGCCGCGCCGTCGAGCTTCACCGGCGCCAACGACGCCGGTGAGCCGTCGATCGGCACCAACTGGAAGTCCGGCGCAACGATGTACCAGGCCGGTCTCTCCACCTTCAAGGCCGTCTTCGACGACAGCACCTCGCCGGCGAGGGCGACCTGGAGCGACGTCACCGCCACCCTCGCCAACGGTTGCCCGCAGGGTGACACGACCAGTCTCGACCCCATCCTGTTCACCGACCACCAGACCGGGCGGACCTTCGAGTCGCAGCTGTCCGGGCAGGACTCGCTGACCTGCTGGACCGACGACGACGGCACCACCTGGCACCCGTCGCAGGGTGGCGGCATCCCCAGCGGCGTCGACCACCAGACGATCGGTGGCGGCCCCTTCAGCGCCAACGGCGTCGGCGCGCTGCCCACGTCGACCTACCCGGACGCCGTCTACTACTGCAGCCAGGACATCGCGACCGCCTTCTGCGCGGCTTCGCGCGACGGGGGTACGACGTTCGGGCCCGGCGTCCCCACCTACAGCCTGCTCGACTGCGGCGGCCTGCACGGGCACGTGAAGGTGGCGCCGGACGGCACCGCCTACCTGCCCAACAAGGCCTGCGGCAACAACGCCGCGGTGGTGACCTCCACCGACAACGGCACCAGCTGGACCGTGCACAAGGTGCCGGGCAGCAGCTCGAGCGACGCGGACCCCTCCGTGGGCATCGGCAGCAACGGCACCGTCTACTTCGGCTACGTCGGCTCCGACGGACGGCCGGGCGTCGCGGTCAGCCACGACCACGGGCAGACCTGGACCGACCAGCAGACCGTCGGAGCTGAGTTCGGCATCCAGAATGCCGTCTTCCCGGCGATGGTGGCCGGGGACGACGACCGCGCGGCGCTGGCCTTCATCGGCACGCCGACCGGCGGCAACTACCAGGACACCGCCAACTTCAAGGGCGTCTGGCACCTCTACGTGGCCACCACCTACGACGGTGGCAAGACCTGGCAGACCGCCGACGCGACGCCCAATGACCCGGTGCAGCGCGGCTCGATCTGCACCGGCGGCACCACCTGCGGCAGCGACCGCAACCTGCTCGACTTCATCGACGCGACCATCGACGACCACGGCCGCATCCAGGTCGCCTACGCAGACGGATGCATCAACACCTGCGTCACCGACACGTCCGAGACCAGCGGCGCTGGCCCGGCCGACGCGCAGGCCGCCTACGCGACGATCGCCCGGCAGAGCAGCGGCAAGACGCTCTTCGCCACCTCCGACCCGCAGCCGAACCTGACGCTGTCCTCGCTGGACGTCAGCCGCACCAAGGGCGTCTACACCGCCGCCGTGCGGGTCAGCAACACCGGGGACTCCGCGATCAAGGCGTTCGCCACGCAGGTGACCGACAACGGCAACCAGGTCGGCTCGACCACCGGCACGTCGCTGGCGCCCGGGGCGAGCACGACGCTGCGCTACTCGTGGAAGTCGTCGGGGACGACCCAGACGGTGACCGCGGTGGTCGATCCGCAGAACGTGATCGCGGAGTCCGACGAGGCGGACAACAAGGCCCAGCAGGTAGTGAGCCAGTGAGGCGGCTCACCCTGGTGGCCCCCGCCCTGGCGGCGAGCCTGCTGCTCGTCGCCGGGTGCGGGGAGTCCGGCAATGCCCACGACGCGCAGTTCGGGGCGGCGGCGGACACCAGCACCTGCGTCAAGGACGCCCAGCAGGTGTCGTCCTATCCCGACGGCTTCCCGGCGCGCTTCCCGTTCCCGCCGCGGACCGTGGTCTTCAACGCCCAGGACCGCGGCGCCGACGGTGTGGTGGCCACCGGCGTGACACCGCTGCCGTTCAAGCAGGTGCTGGCGTCGCTCAACGGACCGGCGCAGAAGGCCGGCTTCAAGGTGACCGACGGGGAGACCGAGGAGCACGACGCGGAGGCCAACTGGACCGGCAACGGCTACCGCGGCCGCTGGGCGATCCGCGAGTCGGGCTCGTGCCCCGGCGAGACCGTCGTGCAGGTGCTCTCGGCGAAGTCCTAGCCCAGCGCGCCGCGGGGCAGCCGCAGGTCCACCACCACCGGCAGGTGGTCCGACAGTCGTGTCGACGGGGCGTGCGGGTCCGAGCTGCGCATGCCCGGTGAGCCGATGACGTGGTCGATCTGGTGCACCGGGTGGCCGGCGGGGTCGGTCGGCAGCGGCCGGGCCCGGGCGAGCATGTCGCCGAAGCCGCCGGCCAGCAGCGCCCGCCAGGCAGGGCTGCCGGGGGTGGTGTTCAGGTCGCCGCCGAGCACGACCGGGCCCTCGTCGGAGAAGTCGACGAGTGGGACGCCGAGCTCCTGGACCTGTCCGAGAGTCTGGTTCAGCTCGTCGTCGCGGGGTTGCAGGTGGGTGGCCACGATCGTGACCTTCCTGCCGTCGTAGGGGACCCTCAGCGACAGCGCCTCGGCGCCGGTGAGCGAGCCGTGGGAGCCGAGCTCCAGGCGGTGCAGCCGGTAGACCGGACCGCGGGTGAGGATCGCGTCGCCCCAGACCGGGTCGGCGGCCGGGCCGAAGACCGCGTGCATGCCGAGCATCCGGGCCAGGATGCGCAGCTGGTCCTGGCCGCCGTTGAGCAGCCAGCCGCGGTCGACCTCGCTGAGCAGGACGACGTCGGGATGCTCGTGGGCGATCAGCGCGGCCTGCCCGGCGGCG
Organism: Nocardioidaceae bacterium; assembly: GCA_025980475.1. Classification (GTDB taxonomy): domain Bacteria; phylum Actinomycetota; class Actinomycetes; order Propionibacteriales; family Nocardioidaceae; genus Marmoricola. The sequence goes on from JAICXL010000007.1 coordinate 22,393, forward strand.
TCGAACCGGCCGTCGAGGCCGTAGCCCATCCGCAGGTTCCAGGCCAGCACCCGCAACGGGGCGGCGCCCGCGGCTATGGCGGGAGCGGCGACCGCGGCAGCGCCCTGGATCGGCTGCAGCGTCGCCCACGGGCCGAAGCCGGCCAGCAGCAGCGCCACCACGGTGCCGAGGGCGAGCGCGGGCCAGCCCGGCCGGCGCGCCCGCACCGGGTTGCCGGGGCCGAGCACGGCCACCAGGCCGACCACGCCGGCGAGCGCGACGACGAGCCAGTCCGCGCGGTAGCCGAGGTCGTAGCCGGCGTAGTAGCCGAACAGCACCAGCACCCAGACCACGGCCCCGCCCGCCGTCGCCAGCGGCCGCCCCGCCGCAGCTCCGGGCGCGGGCCCCGGCCCCGTCGTGGCACGCAGCCCGGGCCGGCCCAGGCACAGGGCGAGGGCGGGCATCCCCACGAAGTAGGCCACCAGCGACCACGACGGCAGTGACCCGGACACGCCGTGCCGGCTCGCGGTGACCAGCATCGCGACAGCGACCGAGCCGACGAGCAGGAGCGCACCGAGGGCGGTCGCCCACCGGCGGGGCGAGACCCGGGCGGCGATCGTGAACCCGGCCGCGCAGCCGGCGACCAGCACCACCGGCCCCCAGATGGTGTCGACGGTCGAGGCGCGGCCCACGTCAGCCAGCGCGATGCCGGCCAGGAGGAGCGCCGGGAAGACCAGCCAGGCGGTACGACGACCCACCCCTGCTGCCTCGCCCGGGACGTGCCCGGCCCAGGCCGCGGCCACCAGCAGCACCTGGACCCCGAGCACGAGCCAGCCCCAGGCGTCGTCACGCCAGACGGCACCGAACGACCCCAGCGCGGCATGGGTGGTCGCCGAGAGCAGCAGGCCGAGGAAGACGCCGGGCACCAGCACGTCGCCCAGGGACGCGGTGGCGAGGCAGAGCCAGAGCACGATGACGACGACCCCGGCCGAGGCGACGTAGAGCTGCGGTCGGCCGCCGCCGACGACCATCACCACCAGCCGCGCCGCCAGCGCGAGCAGCAGCAGCCAGCGGAGGGCCACGGGTGCGGTCAGCGCGCGGCGGAGCAGGAGCAGCAGGACCAGCGGGACCACCATGACCCCGACCGCGAAGCCGCCGATCGCCTCGGGCGGCGTCGAGGCGGCCAGGCCGAAGATCGTGATCAGCGACGGCGTCCACACCCGCCAGAGGTCGACCAGCAGCCACACCCCGCTCGCAACAGCGACCAGCCGGGCCGTCCGGCCGGTCAGCAGCTCAGGCGTCACGTCGTTGCAGCAGCAGCCAGGAGACCAGCATCAGCACGGCGCCGAGCCCGCCGAACACGATGAAGCCGCCGACCGACGACAGCGGGTTGCCGAAGATCCCGTGGTGGCCGCCCTCGACGCTGATCATCCGGTAGCCGGCCTGGAAGGGCAGGAACCGCACCAGGTCGGAGTGTTCCTGCAGTCCCGGCACGAGGTTGAGGATCGCCGCGATCACCGACTCCACGAGCAGCGGCCACAGGAAGATCATCACCAGCGCGAAGGCCTGGCTGCGGGTGAGCGCGGTGAACGCCATCGCCAGCCAGGTGAGCAGCACGACGTAGACGACCTCGCGTCCGGCGACCCCCCAGGTGCGGCCGGTGAAGACCGGCACGGCGTCGTCGTGCAGGAAGAGCCAGCCGAGGCAGCCGGCCAGCAGCATCACGACGAAGCTGACCACCGCGGACCACGCGCCGGCGACGAGGAACTTGGCGACCCAGAAGCTGCCTCGCGAGTTCAAAGCGGTCAGCGAGGCCCGGATCATGCCGTGGCGGTACTCGTGTCCCCAGGCGAAGATGCCGATCATCGCGAGGACGAAGCCGATCAGGCAGGGCGCCCCTGCGGCCGCGGCCTGGCTGACCACCAGCGCACCGAGCAGGTTGCGGTCGCCGCTGCTGACGCTGCTCGGGTGGTTGGAGATCTGCACCGCGGTGCCGAAGGCGATCCCGAAGGCGATCAGCAGGCCGATCACCACGGCGATGCCGGTCAGCCACCACGTCGAGCGGATCGTGCGGATTCGCGTCCACTCGTAGGCCAGCGCCGCCCTCACCAGGCGCCTCCCTGCGGCCGGTCGGCCGGTTGCGGTGGTCGGGCAGGTGCCTGCCCGGCCTCCTGGGCGAGGAACTCCTCGGATCCCGAGGTCGCCTCGAGGAAGAGCCTCCTCGAGCGTCGCCAGCTGGGTGGTCAGCTCGTGCAGGCGGATGCCGTTGTCGAAGGCGACGTCCCCGACCGCCTGGGCGTCCATCCCCGCGACGGTCAGGCCGCCCTCGACCGGGTCGACGGAGACACCCGGCCTCCCCTGGAGCAGCCCGGCCAGCTCCGCGGCCTGGGGCGACCGGACCGCGACGACGCTGCCGCGGGCGCCCCGGACGAAGTCGGCGACCGGGCCGCTGGAGATCAGCCGGCCACGGCCGATCACCACGAGGTGGTCGGCCAGCAGCGCCATCTCCGAGAGCAGGTGGCTGGAGACGAAGACCGAGCGTCCCTGCCCGGCAAGGTGCTTGAGCAGCTGCCGCATCCACTGGATGCCCTGCGGGTCCAGCCCGTTGGCGGGCTCGTCGAGGATCAGCGTGTGGGGGTCGCCGAGCAGTGCTGCCGCGAGGCCCAGCCGCTGGCCCATGCCGAGCGAGAAGGTCTTCGGCTTCTTGCGCGCCACCTCGGCCAGGCCGAGCTGGCCGAGCACCTCGTCGACGCGGCTGGTGGGGATGCCGTTCGCGGCGGCCAGCATCCTCAGGTGGTTGCGGGCCTTGCGGGTCGGGTGGAAGGGCCTGGCCTCCAGCAGGGCCCCGACGTGCCGCATCGGCCGGTCGAGCTCGGTGAAGGCCAAGCCGCCGAAGGTGGTCGTGCCGGCGCCGTGGTCGAGGCCCAGCATCAGCCGCATGGTCGTCGACTTGCCGGCACCGTTGGGGCCGAGGAAGCCGGTGACGCTTCCGGGGTGGACCTCGAAGGACAGGTCGGACACCGCAGCCTTCCCGCCGTAGGCCTTGCTCAGCCCCCGTGCCTCGATCGTCGCCATGCGGGGCATCCTGCCATTCGGCACTAGGATTTACCGGATGCCCACTCCGAGGCCCGTCGAGGGGTCGCCCACCCCGCGCCCGCTCGCCGACCCGCTCCGCAGCTGGTCGAGCGACCAGCTCGCGGGGCTGCTGGCCGCCCGCCTGGACCTCGCCGTACCCGCTCCTGCCGACTCCGCGCAGCTGGCCTCGCGCGCAGTCGTGCGCTCCTCGGTGCTGCGCTCGCTCGAGGCGCTCGACACCCTGGAGCTGGCGGTGCTCGAGGCCCTGGTCGAGCTCGGCCCGACCGATGCTGCCGCGGTGGGTGCGGTGGTGCACGCCTCCGGTCAGGCGGTCGCCGCCGCCCTCGACGTGCTGTGCACCCGCGCCCTCGTGTGGGGCGCCTCCGACGCCTTGCGACCGGTCAGCATGGCCGCCGAGCTGCTGGCCCTTCCTGAGGGCCCTCCCGCCGACGAGGTCCCGGCGCTGCTCGCCGAGCTCGACGAGCAGGCGCGCACGATCCTCGACCACCTCGACCACACCGGGGCCGATGGCACGGTGGCGGACGCCCAGCGCCGGCCCACGGTGACCGGGGCGCGGACGCCGACCGAGGCGCTGCTCGCCAGGCGGCTGCTGGTGCCGCGCGACGGCCGGCAGGTGACGCTGCCGTGGACTGTGCGGCTGGCGCTGCGCGGGGGGCGGTCGACGCGCCACGACCTGTCCGGCCCACCGCCGGTCGCCACCGGCGAGCGCGAGCAACCGCTGGTCGACCGGGCGGGCGCCGGCGCGGCCTTCGAGTTCCTGCGCCGCACCGAGCTGCTGCTCGACCGCTGGGGGACCCATCCACCCGGCGCGCTGCGTGCTGGCGGAATGGGCGTGCGCGAGCTGCGGGCGGCGGCCGCCCTCGTGCACGCCGAGCAGCCGGTCGCGGCCCTGCTCGTCGAGACAGCGGCCGCGGCCGGCCTGATGGCGATCGGGATGACCGACGATCTCGACGCGGCCTGGCTGCCCACCGACGCCTTCGACGCCTGGCAGGGCCGCGCGCCGGCGGAGCGCTGGCTGGTGCTGGCCCGGGCGTGGCTGGCCAGCCCTCGACTGGTGTCCGCGGTCGGCGGCCGCGACGCCTCGTCCGGCCCCGTCAACGCCCTCTCTCCCGGTCTGGAGCGGGGCTGGCTGCCGGCGCTGCGGCGCGACGTGCTGACCGAGATCGCGGCGCTGCCCGCCGGACACGTGCTCGCCCCGGGCACGGGGGTCGCCTCGCTGCTGGAGCGGATGCGCTGGCTGCGGCCGCGCCGGCCGCGCGCCCACCTCGACGTCGTTCCGGCGCTGCTGGACGAGGCGGCGCTACTCGGCATCGCCGGGCTGCACGGGCTCTCCTCGTTCGGCCGGGCGCTGGTCGCGACGGCCTCGACGGACTCGGCCGCGGCCGATCCGGCCGGGGCCCTGGCCGGTCTGCTGCCCGAGCCGGTCGACCACGTGCTGGTCCAGGCCGACCTGACGGCGGTCGCACCCGGGCCGCTCGAGCAGCAGCTGGCCCGCAAGCTGGCGCTCGTGGCCGACGTCGAGTCCCGGGGCGGCGCCACCGTCTACCGCTTCGCGGCCGGCTCGGTGCGCCGGGCGTTCGACGCCGGCTGGTCGGCCGCCGACGTCCACGACTTCCTCCGGCACAGCTCGCGGACACCGGTCCCGCAGTCGTTGAGCTACCTCGTCGACGACGTGGCGCGCCGGTTCGGCACGGTGCGCGCGGGACACGCCGCCTCGTTCCTGCGCTCCGACGACGAGACCGCGCTGACCGAACTGGTGCACGACCAGGGGGCCGCCGGGCTGCGGCTGCGCCGGGTCGCACCGACCGTGCTGGTCTCCGACGTCCCGCTGGACACCCTGCTGCCCAGGCTGCGTGCCCTGGGGGTCGCGCCGGTCGTCGAGGCCGCCGACGGCACCGTGCACGTCTCCCGCCCTGACGTCTTCCGGGCGAAGACGCCCCGCACGCGGGTGGCACCGGCCCGCGACGAGGCGCGGACCGCGGCCCGGGTGTCGGCCGTGGTGACCGCGATCCGGGCCGGTGACCGTGCCGCCGCTGAGCGCCCCACCCGCGGCCCGGTGACCAGCCCCGCCGACGTGATGGGCGTGCTGCGAGCAGCCGCCGAGACCGGTCAGCCGGTGTGGATCGGCTACGTGGACCAGCACGGCACCGACAGCGAGCGGGTGGTCCGACCGCTGCGGGTCGAGGGCGGGCGGTTGACGGCCTGGGACGAACGCAGCGACGAGCAGCGGTCGTTCGCGCTGCACCGGATCACCCGCGCAGCGGCCACGTAGGATCGCGGCGATGACTGATCCCGCCGTGGCCGGCCCGCTGATCGTCCAGTCGGACAAGACCCTGCTGCTCGAGGTCGACCACGAGCAGGCCGACGAGGCACGCAAGGCGATCGCGCCGTTCGCCGAGCTGGAGCGCTCGCCCGAGCACATCCACACCTACCGGCTCACCCCGCTCGGGCTGTGGAACGCCCGCGCCGCCGGGCACGACGCCGAGCAGGTCGTCGACACGCTGCTGGCCTACAGCAGGTACGCCGTGCCGCACGCCCTGCTGGTCGACGTCGCCGAGACGATGGCCCGCTACGGCCGGCTGCGGCTCGACAAGCACCCGGTCCACGGTCTGGTGCTCTCCTCGACCGACCGGGCGGTGCTCGAGGAGGTTATCCGCGCCAAGAAGGTGGCCGGCATGCTCGGCGACCGCCTCGACGCCGACTCCGTGGTGGTGCACCCGAGCGAGCGCGGCAACCTCAAGCAGGCGCTGCTCAAGCTGGGCTGGCCGGCCGAGGACCTCGCCGGCTACGTCGACGGCGAGGCGCACGCGATCGACCTGGTCGAGGACGGCTGGTCGCTGCGGCCCTACCAGAAGGAGGCCGCGGAGTCCTTCTGGCACGGCGGTTCCGGCGTCGTCGTGCTGCCCTGCGGTGCCGGCAAGACGATCGTCGGAGCGGCCGCGATGGCCCACGCTCGCGCCACCACCCTGATCCTGGTGACGAACACCGTGGCCGCCCGGCAGTGGAAGCACGAGCTGGTGCGTCGTACCTCCCTGACCGAGGACGAGATCGGGGAGTACTCCGGGAGCGTCAAGGAGGTCAGGCCGGTCACGATCGCGACCTACCAGGTGATGACGACGAGACGGAAGGGCGTCTACTCCCACCTGGAGCTGCTCGACGCCCGCGACTGGGGCCTGGTGGTCTACGACGAGGTGCACCTGCTGCCCGCGCCGATCTTCCGGATGACCGCCAACCTGCAGGCCCGGCGGCGCCTCGGGCTGACCGCGACGCTGGTTCGCGAGGACGGCCGGGAGGGCGACGTCTTCAGCCTGATCGGGCCCAAGCGCTACGACGCTCCCTGGAAGGACATCGAGTCCCAGGGATGGATCGCCCCGGCCGACTGTGTCGAGGTGCGGGTGACGCTGCCCGAGGGCGAGCGGATCGCCTACGCCACCGCCGAGCCCGAGGAGCGCTACCGGCTGGCGTCCTGCACCTTCGCCAAGACCCGGATCGCCGAGCGGCTGGTGGAGCAGCACCGCGGGGAGCCGACGCTGGTGATCGGGCAGTACCTCGACCAGCTCGACGAGCTTGCCGACCATTTGGGGGCGCCGGTGATCAAGGGCTCCACGACGGTCAGGGAGCGCGAGCGGCTCTTCGAGGGCTTCCGCTCCGGCGAGATCGACCTGCTGGTGGTCTCGAAGGTCGCCAACTTCTCCGTGGACCTGCCGGAGGCAGCGGTCGCGATCCAGGTGTCGGGCTCCTTCGGCTCCCGTCAGGAGGAGGCCCAGCGGCTGGGCCGGCTGCTGCGACCCAAGGCCGGAGGGGGTACGGCGCGCTTCTACGCCGTCGTGTCCCGGGACACGGTCGACGCGGACTTCGCCCAGAACCGGCAGCGGTTCCTGGCCGAGCAGGGATACGCCTACCGGATCGTCGACGCCGAGGACGTCTGAGCCGGTCCCCGGCGCCGCCGCGCCGTCCAGGCGAGGACGAGGGCGACCAGCAGGATCAGCCCGGCGGACGCGGCATAACCGGCCCCGAAGGTGGTCGCGCCGATCAGCACGCCGGCGGCCGCTCCGCCGACACCGGTGCCGAGGTCGAAGGCGCCGTTCCACAGCGCGCTCGCCGCGGGCTGCTGGTGGTTCGGCACCCTGGTCATCACCGCGACCAGGGTGGAGTTCTGGATGGCGCCGTACCCGATGCCGGCGACCAGCCCGCCGGGGACCACCAGCCAGGCCAGGCTCCCCCAGTGCGCGGCTGCGGCGACGCAGAGCATGCCCAGCACGGCGGTGGCCAGGAAGGGCACCGCCAGCCGGTCGGGGCCGATCCGGTCGACCAGGGTGCCGACCCGCCAGCGACCGAGCGCGCCGGTGATGCCGAAGACCAGCAGGGACAGGCTCACCAGGCCGCCGAGCCCGGGCGTCAGCGGCAGGAACGTCATCAGCGCGCCACCGGCGATGGTCACGACGAAGAGGGCCAGGCTGGGTGCGCCGATGCGCCGGACCAGCGCGCGGTCGTAGCCCGCGGCCTGCCGACGGCCGGTGCCGACGCGCTGAAGGCTGCGCAGCGCCACGGGGATGGCGAGCAGGGGCGCGGCGCCGATCGCGAAGACGACCGGGAAGCCGACGTGCTCGGCGAGCCACACGCCCGCCGGGAGGCCGAGCACGTTGGGCAGCGCGACGACCAGGCCGTAGAGCCCGGCCGCCTCGCCGAGCCGCCCGGGCGGGGCCAGCTGCGCCAGGGCGGTCGCACAGCCGACGGTCAGGGTGGCGAAGCCGATGCCGCGGACGGCGGAGGTGACCAGCACCGGCGCCAGCGAGTCGGAGAGGAGGTAGAGCAGCGAGCCGCCACCGAGGAACCCCAGGCCCACTGCCATCGCGCCGTTCAGGCCGACCCTGGCGATCTGGGCGGGCACGGTCAGCTGCGCACAGACTGTGGCCAGCATCAGCAGGCCGGTGACCAGCCCGGCCTGCCCGGCGCCGGCACCGCCCCGGGCGGCCCACAGCGGAGCCGTGGTGATCTCGACGGCATAGCTGGTGAAGCCGCACAGGGTCACCACGAGCAGGCCGGCCATGCCGGGGAGTCGCCACAGCGCGTCGCGTCCTCCCCTGGTCACGGACACACCGTAGACGGCGGAAAACCGGGTGCGGCCCGCGACCACCGCTGGTAACGTCGCCCGGCCCCCACACCCCGTCCGCGACCGCGGAGGTCTTGTCGTGTCCTCGCCGTCCGCCCCGTCCGACACCGTCGACCCCAACCTTGCCGCCGAGCGGCGGCACCTCGCCGACGCCCGTGCGGCGCTCGCCCGGATGCGCGCCCGCATCGACTCGCTGGACTCGACCGCCGCGGGCGACTGGGTCAGCCAGCAGTTCCTCGAGTCCGCGTTCGTCCAGCGTCGCAAGGCCCTGGCCGACGACCCGTCCGTGCCGCTGTTCTTCGGCCGGCTGGACTACCGGGCCGACGGCGGCGACTACGCCGGTGAGTCCTTCCACGTCGGCCGCCGGCACGTCAACGACGACGAGGGCGAGCCGATGGTCGTCGACTGGCGGGCGCCGGTGAGCCTGCCGTTCTACCGGGCGTCCGCCGCCGAGCCGATGGGCGTAGCGCTGCGGCGGCGGTTCGGTTTCGTGCACGGGCAGCTGACCGGCTTCGAGGACGAGACGCTGCGGCCCGAGGAGGAGAGCGCCTACTCGGCGATCCTCGAGGCCGAGATCGAGCGGCCGCGCGTCGGCCCGATGAGGGACATCGTCGCGACCATCCAGCCGGAGCAGGACGTGATCGTCCGCGCCGAACTCTCCCGGTCGGTCTGCGTGCAGGGCGCGCCCGGGACCGGCAAGACCGCCGTCGGTCTGCACCGCGCGGCCTACCTGCTCTATGCCCACCGCGACCAGCTGACCCGGCAGGGCGTGCTGGTGGTCGGCCCGAACGCCTCGTTCCTGCGCTACATCGGCGACGTGCTGCCGGCGCTGGGCGAGATCGACGCGAGGCAGACGACATTGGAGGGGCTGGTCCTTCGCACGCTCACCTCGCTGCACCCCAAGGCCACGCTGCGTCGCTCGGACCCGGCCGCCGTCGCCACGCTGAAGGGCGACGAGCGGATGGCCACGGTGCTCACCAACGCGTTGTGGTCCGGGCTGGCAGCACCCACGGAGGGCCTAGTCGTACCCCGTGGTGCCTCGCGGTGGCGGGTGTCGGCCTGGCAGGCGGAGGAGATCGTGGCCTCGCTGCGGGCGCGCGGGGTCCGGTACGGCGCGGCCAGGGCGATGCTGCCGCAGCGGCTGGCGCACGCGCTGCTCGTGAAGATGGAGGAGGCCGGCGACTCCCCCGACGACCGCGTGCAGGACGCCGTCGCGCGAAGCCGGCCGGTGAAGAAGTACGCCGACGCCCTCTGGCCGGCCGTCGACCCCGCCCGGCTGGTGCTGCGGCTGCTGTCGGACGCCGCCTTCCTCGCGGCGGCGGCGGAGGGGGTGCTGTCTCCACCGGAGCAGCAGTCGCTGCTGTGGCCGAAGCCCGGCCGGGCCCCGGGATCGGCGCCGTGGTCGTTGGCCGACGCGGTGCTCGTGGACGAGGCCGCCGACCTCGTCACGCGTGAGCCCTCCCTGGGCCATGTCGTGGTCGACGAGGCACAGGACAACTCGCCGATGATGCTGCGCGCGGTGGGTCGCCGGGCGTCGACCGGGTCGATGACGGTGCTCGGCGACCTCGCCCAGGCGACGACGCCGTGGGGGGTGCGGTCGTGGGCGGATGCCCTTGCCCTGCTCGGGAAACCGGCCGCGGTCGTCGACCAGCTGACCCGCGGCTTCCGGGTGCCCGGAGAGGTGATCGAGTTCGCCGCCCGGCTGCTGCCGCTGATCGCGCCCGACCTCGAGCCGCCCGTCTCGGTGCGGCGGACGCGCGGCGAGCTCGCGGTGACGCGGGTGCCCTCCCCGCTGGTCGAGCTCGTCGAGACCGCTCTCCCCGACGTCCTCTCGCGCACCGGGTCGGTCGGGCTGGTCGTGCCGGACTCGCTGGTGCCGTCGACGGCGGCCGCCCTGGCTGGCATCCCCTTTGCGCTGGTGGGTTCCTCGTCGGACCCGGAGACGGTGGCGGTCGAGTTCGACTCCCGCCTCGACCTGGTCCCGGCCTCGTTGGCGAAGGGCCTGGAGTTCGACCACGTCGTGCTCCTCGAGCCGGCCGACATCGTGGCCGGCGAGCCCGACGAGATGACCGGGCTGCGGCGGCTCTACGTCTGCCTCACCCGGGCGGTCACGTCCCTGACCGTGCTGCACGAGAAGCCGCTGCCTGCAGCGCTCGGGGGCTAACGTCGGCGGGGTGATGACCCGCGCTGCGTTCGTGAACCAGCTCGGCGACCCGTCGGTGATCGAGGTCGGCGACCTGCCGGTGGCCGCCGTCGGCCCGCTGGACGTGCTGGTCTCGGCGGAGGCGATGGCGGTCAACCACGTGGACACCTTCGTGCGCTCGGGGTCCTACGCGACACCGACGCCGCTCCCGTTCGTGATCGGGCGCGACCTGGTCGGCACGATCTTGACGGTCGGTGATGCCGTGACCGGCTTCGCGGTCGGTGACCGGGTCTGGACCAACAGCATGGGGCACGGCGGCCGGCAGGGCACGTTCGCCGCTTCGGTCGTGGTGCCTGCCGAGCGGCTCTATCCGTTGCCCACCGGCGTCCCTTCCCACGACGCGGCCCGGGTGCTGCACGTCGCGGCCACGGCGTGGCTCGGCCTGTTCCGGCATGCGGGGCTCTCCCTCGGCGAGACGGTGCTGGTCCACGGTGCCGGCGGCGGGGTCGGAACGGCCGTCGGGCAGCTGGCGAAGGCGGCGGGTGCGCGGGTCGTCGCGACCACCTCGGCGGCCCGCATCGACTGGGTGCGCTCCTGCGGCGCCGACGAGGTGCTCGACTACCGGTCACCGTCGCTGGCCGGGGACATCGGCTCCGCCGCGCCGTGCGGCATCGACGTGTGGTGGGACAGCTCCGGGATCAACGACGTCGGCCTCGCGCTGCCACGGCTTGCCCTCGGCGGCCGGTTCTTGATGATCAGCGGGATGGACTCGCAACCGTCGCTGCGGGCAGGCGACCTCTACCCGCGGGACGCCTCCCTGCTCGGCTTCGCGATCTCCAACGCCTCGGTGTCGGACCTGGCCTCGGCCGCGCGTCCGATCAACGCCCTGCTGGCAGGCGGTGCCTTGCGATCGCGGGCCGGTGAGGTCTTCCCGCTGGCGCGGGCGGCCGACGCGCACCGAGCGGTCGAGGCCGGCGCCGAGGGCCGGCTCCTGGTGGTGCCCGACTGACGCACCTTAGGATCCCCGCCATGGATGAGGCCGACCGCGCGACCCGCCGCGAGGAGAACCTGTGGGTCCGGCACCGATGAGCGACCTGGCCCGCTGGTGGCCGCTCCCCGACCGCACCGACCTCCGCGACCGGCTGTGCGAGGCCTACGACGACCCGGGCCGCGGCTACCACGGCCTGCGCCACCTGGCCGAGGTGCTGCAGCGGCTCGACGAGCTGGTGCCGGCCGGCCACCCGACACGGGACACGCTGCTGCTGGCGGCCTGGTTCCACGACGCGGTCTACGACGGCTCGATGGCCGGCGACAACGAGGAGCGGTCGGCGCAGCTGGCGGAGGAGGAGCTGGCCGCGACGCCGCACGCTGCCGAGGTGGCCCGGCTGGTCCGCCTCACCGAGACCCACCGCCCGGCCCAGAACGACCTCGACGGGCAGCTGCTCTGCGACGCGGACCTGGCGATCCTGGCCGCGTCGCCGGAGAGGTACGACGAGTACACCGCAGGCGTCCGGCAGGAGTACGACGCGATCCCCGACCCGGCCTTCCGCACCGGTCGGCGCAAGGTGCTCCAGGACCTGCTGGCCAGGGACTCGCTCTTCCACAGCCAGGCCGCGCGGGACCGCTGGGAGGAGCGAGCGCGGGCGAACGTGCAGGCGGAGATCGACGAGCTGGCCGACTAGCCGGGCTTGCGGCGACGCAGGCCGGCGGCCAGCAGGGCGGCGACCAGCTCGCGGCTGCGCACCGGCACCGCACCGGCGGCGACCGCGGCCTCGTAGAGCTCGGCCGGCACGTCGTAGTGGTCGCGGTCGAAGCCGCGCGCCGGGATGCCGAGCGAGCGCACGAAGGCGTGCAGCTCGTCGTAGGAGGTGTCCGAGGCCAGGTGCGACCACAGCCGCCCCCGGGCCGGCACGTCGGGCGGGTCGATGAGGATCAATCGACCGGCATCCCGAGGGCGCGGGACAGCGCGTCGTCGAGCAGCAGCCGCCAGGCCCGGACATGCCCCGCGTCGACGTACGCCTTGGTCCACGAGCGGTCCGGCCGCACCGACCTGCCGACGCCGAACTGGCGCACGCCCGCCCGCAGCAGCCACGGCACCTGGTCTGCCACCAGGCCGCCCGAGGCCAGCAGCAGCCGGGCCACGTCGGGCGACGAGGCGGCCCGGTCGATCAGCTCGTCACCCCCGACGGCGAGGCCGCGCGAGGACCCCGCGGAGGCCACCGCGTCGAGGCCCGGCAGCCCGGCGACGTCACGCCAGCCCCGGTCGGTCTCGAGTGAGACGTCGAAGCCCTGGTGGAAGGTCCACGGAAGGCCGGTCTCGGTGGCCAGCTCGGCGCACGACGCGCGGTCGACGAGCAGGTCGGGGTCCAGGAACCCGAACGAGACCCCCTCCGCGCCGAGCGAGGCGTAGTCGCCGGCCAGGCCGGCCAGCCGGCGGAACGAGCCGCCGGTGATGCCGTAGCCCTCGTCGACCCGCAGCATCACCCGCACCGGCAGGTCGGTCTCCCGGACGATCGCCGAGACCTGCGCCGGCTCGGGCGAGAAGCCGCCGCCCTCGGGGTCGCGCAGGAAGAGCAGCCGGTCGGCACCGCCCTCGGTCGCCGCGGCGGCGTCGCGGGGGTGCAGGACGACGACCTCGAGCAGCGGCGCCTCGCGCCGGTCGGGCTGCGCTTGGACAGGGGTCACAATGGTCATCGTGACACCCGACGACCCCGTGATGGCAGCACGCGCGCTCGTGTTGCACGACCTCGAGGTGACCGGCATCGCGGACGCCCAGGTGGTCTCCGCGCTCGAGGAGGCCATCGCCGACCGAGCCTGGTGGCTCGAGCATTGGGCCGAGGGCCGTCACTACATCGCCGGCCTGGTCGCCCAGGACGTCCAGGACCACCTGCTCGAGACGGCCGGCCGCTGGCCGCTGTGCCGGGTCTGCGAGGACCGGGAGCCGCACGCGCTCTACGTGCACCCCGACCTCGGCGGGCCGAACCCGACATGGGTGTGCGAGCACGCCGGCGTGGCTGTCGCCCCGGTCGGCGGGCTCTGACGGAGCAGAAGCCGCCAGGACCGCGTCAGCGCAGGTGCTCGGGTCGCAGCACCGGCACCCAGAGCGTGTAGCGGTCGGCGCGGTAGACGCTGCGGGTCACCTCGACCGCGATCTCCCGGCAGAAGGCCCGCCGCGAGATGTGCAGCACGGGGCTGCCGGGCTCGAGCTCGAGCAGGGCGGCCTCCTGCTCGGTGGCGACCGCCGCGGTCACCGAGTCCTCGCCCCAGGTCGGCATCAGGTCCTGCATCGCGAACCAGAAGTAGAGGCTGGACGGCTGCGCGTCCTCCAGGAAGTTGGGGAAGAGGTCGAGCGACAGGTAGACGTGCTGGATCGCCATCGGCATGCCGTCGGCCAGCCGCAACCGCTCCCAGTGCGCGATCGGCGAGCCCTCCTCGAGCTCCAGCGCCCGCGCGACTCCCGGGCCGGCCGTCTCGCGGCGGGCCAGGATCGTCTTCGACTCCGGCTTCTTGCCGCGCCGCTCCATCTCCTCGGTGAAGGCCGAGAGCCGCATCTGCATGTCGATCAGCGGCTTGGTGACGAAGGTCCCGCGACCGGGGATCCGCTCCAGCAGGCCCTGCGCGACCAGCGCGTCGATGGCGTGCCGGACGGTCATCCGGGCGACCCCGAACTGCTCGGCCAGGTCGCGCTCGGACGGCGCGGGCGTGCCCGGCTCCGCACTCACGACGAGCGAGCGCACGTACTCCCGGACCAGCACGTGCTTTCGCCCGCGACGGACCCGCTCCTTGGCGTCAGCCACAGACATGTCTCCTCAGCCCCCTCCGGCCACCTCAAGATATCCGGGAGAACCGCCCGCTGGGGCGAAAACAAGGTGCATTGGGCAGGCCCGGGTTGGGAGACTGTGGGCTCGATGAGCACCGCAGCCCTCCCCCGTCCCCGCCTCTCCGACTTCTGGCACGACCTGCCACGCGAGGGCAGGCTACTGCTTTCCGTGGTGGCCTTCGAGTACATCGGCACCGGGCTGGTGCTGCCCTTCTGGGTGGTCTACCTGCACGAGGTGCGCGGCTTCTCGCTGAGCACCACCGGTCTCCTCCTCGGCGTGCAGCCGCTGGCGGGGCTGCTCGTCGTCGGCCCGGGCGGCTCGCTGATCGACCGCCTCGGTGGCCGGCGCGTGCTGGTCGGCTCGCTGGCCTGCTGCATCGTCGGCGAGCTGGTGATGACGGTGGCCTCGACGGTCGGGGTCGCCGCCCTGGGAATGGTGTTCTCCGGCATCGCCTTCGGCATCTCCTGGCCGGCGGTGCAGACGATGATCGCCCACGTCGTGCCGAGCGGCATCCGACAGCGCTACTTCGGGGTGAACTTCACCCTGCTCAACCTCGGCATCGGCATCGGCGGCCTGCTCGGCGGCGCCTTCGTCGACGTGCACCGGCTGTGGACCTTCCAGGCCGTCTACCTCGCCGACGCCGCCAGCTACCTCCCCGGGCTGTTCCTGATGCTGGTGCCGCTGCGCCACGTCACCGGCCGCGCCGAGCACGACTCCACCGGCGTGAGGCCCAGCTACCGCGAGGTGCTCCGCCTTCCGGCGATGCCCACACTGCTGGTGGTCACCTTCGTCGGCTCGTTCGTCGGCTATGCCCAGCTCAACACCGGCATGCCGGCCTTCGCCCGCGCGCTGGGCAAGGTCTCCACCCAGGGCCTCGGGCTCGCCTTCGCGGCGAACACCATCGTGATCGTGCTGCTCCAGCTGGTGGTGCTGCAGCGCATCGAGGGTCGCCGACGGACCCGGGTCGTCGCCGTGATGGCGGCGATCTGGGCAGCGGCCTGGCTCTGCATGGGCGCGTCCGGCCTGGTGCCGGGCACCTGGGGCGCCACCCTGCTGATCGCGGCGTGCGCGTCGGTCTTCGCCCTCGGGGAGACGCTGCTGCAGCCGACGGTGCCCGCGATGACCAACGACATCGCCACCGACCGGCTCCGGGGCCGGGCCAACGCGATCAGCTCGGCGGCGTTCCAGCTGCCGATGGTGGTCGCGCCGCCGGCCTCCGGCTGGCTGATCGGTCACCACCTCGGCGCCGAGTACATCGCCCTCCTCGTCGTCGGCTGCGCAGCCGTGGCATTGCTCGCCGTACGCCGCCTCGAGCCGCAGGTCTCGGCCGACGCGAACGGCCTGCCAGAGATCGAACAGACGTTCGACGGAGGTGTTACGCTGGCCTCATGACGGTCGCGTTCCAGCCCTCACTGCTCGACGAGCTGGCCGGCGAGACGGTCGGCGTGGGACCGCTGGCCGGCCGGCTCCGGCGTACGACGCTCGGCCGCGGGGCCTGGATCGACGTCCTTCCCGGGTGGTTCGGCGGCGCGGACGAGCTCTTCCCGCAGCTGGTGCACGCCATCCCGTGGCGCGCCGAGAGCCGGGAGATGTACGACCGGGTCGTCGACGTCCCCCGGCTGGTGCACACCTACGGCATCGGCGAGCGGCTGCCGCACCCGGCGCTGGCCCAGGCCCGCGACGCGCTGACCGCCCACTACGCCGCCGAGCTCGGCGAGCCGTTCGCGACCGCCGGCTGCTGCTTCTACCGCGACGGGTCGGACTCGGTGGCCTGGCACGGCGACACCATCGGCCGAGGCCGCAGCCACGACACGATGGTGGCGATCGTCTCCTTCGGCTCCCCGCGCAAGCTGCTGCTCCGTCCCCGCGGCGGCGGCACCGAGGCGTGCCACCAGCTCGGCCACGGCGACCTGGTCGTGATGGGCGGCTCCTGCCAGCGAACCTGGGAGCACGCGGTGCCGAAGACCTCGCGCCCGGTCGGCCCGCGGATCAGCGTGCAGTTCCGTCCGCGCAACGTCTTCTGACGCCGGGATCGGCTCCACGCAGGCGACCCCCGGCTTCCCGCGCACGGTCAGCGCCTGATCAGCCTCCGCAGCATCCACAGCACCACCAGCACGCCCAACCCCGCGCCGATCTGCTTGCCGTAGCTCTTCACCAGGATCGGCAGCAGCGCCGCACCCAGGTCGAGGGCGTCGTCGGAGGAGTCGGCCTGCGCACCGGCGGTGTCGGCGCTGGAGACGCGCTGGCCGGCGGACGGTGCGGACGCGATCGGCGTGACGGGCGGCGCGGACGTCGGCGGGGAGGCGGGGCCGGCGCCCTGGTCCGCGCTGTGCTCCGCGGTCGTCGTGGCAGCGGCGGCCTCGGGTGCGGCGGGTTCGGAGGGCGCCGGCCCGGTCAGCTTCTGCTCGAGGCAGCTGGTGAACTGGCCGAGCAGCTTGTCACTGACGTCCTGGATCACCCCGCGGCCGAACTGTGCCGGCTTCCCGGTGATCTGCAGGTCGGTGAGGACCTTGACCCGGGTGCGGTCGCCGTCGGGCGCGAGGGAGGCGGTCACGTCGGCACCGGCGGTGCCGTTGCCGCGCCGGTCCTTGCCCTTCGCGGCCAGCGTCATCGTGTGGGTGGCCTCGTCCTTGCCGGTGAACTCCCCGGAGCCGTTGTAGGTCAGCGCGATCGGGCCGAGCTTGACCTTGCACGTCCCCTGGAAGCTGTCGCCCTCCACCGAGGTCACCTTCGCCCCGGGGAAGCAGCCGGCGACGCCCTCGATGTCGTTGAGGGCCCGCCACGTCTCCTCGATCGACGCCGGGACGGTGAACTCGTGGGTCAGCTCCACGCTGGGTTCCTCCTCGGGTCAGGGCTGGGCGGCGGCGAGCACCGCGCGCCGGGTCAGCACCGTGGCCAGGTGCCGACGATAGTCGGCGTCACCGTTGAGGTCCGACGGCGGGTTGGTGCCCTCGGCGGCGGACTGGGCGGCCTCGCCTACGGCGTCCTCCGTCGCCGGCTGGCCCACCAGCGCGTCCTCGACGGCACGGGCCCGCAGCGGGGTCGAGCCCATGTTGGTCAGCCCGATCCGCGCCTCGGCGATCGTGCCCCCGTCCATCCGGACGGTGGCGCCGACCGCGACGATCGACCACTGGTGGGCCACCCGGACGAACTTCTCGTAGTGCGCCCCCCAGCCGGTGTGCTTGGGGATCCTCACCTCGGTGAGGATCTCGTCGTCGCCGACGGCGGTGGTGAAGAGGTCCTCGAAGAAGTCGTCGGCCGCCACCGTGCGGCTGCCGCCCGGCCCGGTGACCACGAACTGCGCGCCGAGCGCGAGGGCGGGGCCACCGAGGTCCCCGGCCGGGTCGGCGTGGGCGAGGGCACCGCCGAAGGTCCCGCGGTGGCGCACCTGCGGGTCGGCGAGATGGACCACTGCGCGGCTGATCAGCGCGGCATGCTCGGCCAGCAGCGGGTCGTTGCCCACGTCGACGTGCCGGGTCATCGCGCCGACCACGATCGTGTCGCCCTCCTCACGGATGCCGCGCAGCGAGTCGATGCCACCGAGGTCGATCACGTAGTCCGGCGCGTTCAGCCGCATCCGCATGACCGGGAGCAGGCTCTGGCCGCCGGCCATGATCTTGGCGTCGTCGCCGTGCTGGGCCAACGCCGAGAGTGCCTCCTCGACCGTGGTGGGCGCGAGGTACTCGAACTGTGCGGGGATCACTGCCCTGCTCCTTCCGCTCCGGTGCTGCGATCGGCGACGCCCTCCATGCCGGTGTCGGCGCCGAAGTGCGGGACCGCCCCGCTGGCGACGTCCTGGTCGCGGTCGTGGATCGCCTTCCAGACCCGCTCCGGCGTGCACGGCATCCGCACGTCGTGCACGCCGAACGGACGAAGCGCGTCGACGACCGCGTTGACCACGCAAGGGGTCGAGGCGATCGTGCCGGCCTCGCCCACGCCCTTGGCGCCGAGGCTGTTGGTCGTGCACGCAGTGGAGTCGGTGTCGGTGTCGAAGCTGATCGTGTCGGCCGCCGTCGGCAGGGTGTAGTCGACGAACGAGCCGGTCACCAGGGTGCCCTGGTCGTTGTAGACCGCCTCCTCCCACAGTGCCTGGGCGATGCCCTGCACCAGGCCACCGTGGACCTGACCCTCGACGAGCAACGGGTTGATCACCGTGCCGATGTCGTCGACGCAGGTGTACTTGCGCATGGTGATCTCGCCGGTCTCGGTGTCGACCTCCACCGCGCACAGGTGGGTGCCGTGCGGGAAGTTGAAGTTGACCGGGTCGTAGGTGGCCTCGGCGTCGATGCTCGGCTCGGCGCCGTCGGGCAGGTTGTGGCCGGTGAAGACGGCCGTGGCGATCTCGGTGAGGGCCATGCCCTTGTCGGTTCCGCGCACCGAGAACCGGCCTCCGGTGAACTCCATGTCGTCGATCGAGGCCTCCAGCAGGTGCGCGGCGATCGGCTTGGCCCGCTCGATCACCTTGTCGGTGGCCCGGGCCAGCGCCTCACCACCGACCACCAGCGAGCGGGAGCCGTAGGTGTCCAGCCCCTTGTGGGACACCGCGGTGTCGCCGTGCAGGATCTCGACGTCCTCGAACGGCACGCCGAGCCGGTCGGCCACGATCTGGCTGAACGAGGTCTCGTGCCCCTGCCCGTGGGGCGAAATGCCGGTGACCACCTCCACCTTGCCGGTCGCCAGCATCCGGATCTCGGCGTGCTCCCAGCCGCCGGCGCCGTAGTCCAGCGACCCGAGGACGCGGGACGGTGCGAGCCCGCACATCTCGGTGAAGGTCGAGACGCCGATGCCGAGCTGCACCCGGTCCTTCGCCTCGCGGCGGCGACGTTGCTCGGCCCGGAGGTCGTCGTACCCGAAGTGCTCCTTGGCCTTGGCCGTGGCGGCCTCGTAGTTGCCGGAGTCGTACTCGAGGCCGGCCACCGTGGTGAACGGGAACTCCTCGTGCCTGATCCAGTTCTTCTCCCGGACCTCGAGCGGGTCCACGCCGAGCTCGTCGGCGAGCTCGTCCATCATCCGCTCGATCGCGAAGGTGGCCTCGGGCCGGCCGGCGCCGCGGTAGGCGTCGGTCCAGGCCTCGTTGGTCAGCAGCGTCTGGCAGCTGAAGTGGTAGGCGGGGAACTTGTAGATCGCGTTGTACATGAACGCCCCGAGGACCGGGACGCCGCCGCCGACGATGGCCACGTAGGCGCCGAGGTTGGCCAGCAGCTCGACCTTCAGCCCGGTGACCGTGCCGTCCTTGCGGGCGGCCACGGTGAGCTTCTGCCACTGGTCGCGGCCGTGGTGGGCGGCCATCAGCGACTCCGAGCGGGTCTCGGTGTACTTCACCGGCTTGCCGACGCGGCGGGCGATCGCCCAGGTGATCCACTCCTCCGGGGTGGCCTGCAGCTTGCCGCCGAAGCCGCCGCCGACGTCGGGCGCGATCACCCGGATCTTGGACTCCGGCACCCCCGTGGTCGCCGCGAGGGCGAACCGCAGGATGTGCGGGATCTGGGTGGCCGACCACATCGTGAGCTGCTCGCCGGTGGGGTCGACGACCACCGACCGAGGCTCCATGAAGGCGGGGATCAGCCGCTGCTGGCGGAACTCGCGCTCGATCAGCACGCCGTCCTGACGAGCCTTCGAGATCGCCTCCTCGACGTCGCCGCCGGTGCCGGCGGCCGCGGAGTCGAAGACCCACAGCGCCGACTTGTTCGTGCCCAGGTCGGGGTGGGCGAGCACCTCGTCCTTGACCGCCTCCTTGAGGTCGAGGATCGCGGGCAGCTCCTCGTAGTCGACGTCGACGAGCTCGGCGGCGTCGCGGGCCTCGGCGGCGCTGCGGGCCACCACCACCGCGACGATCTCGCCGGCGAAGGCGACCCGGTCCGAGGGGATCGGCAGGTGCACGGGCGTCTTCTGGTCCGGCGTGATCGGCCAGGCGTTGATGCACACTCCCTGTCCTTCGCCCAGGTCGGCACCGGTGAGCACGTCGATCACGTTGGGCGAGGCCTTCGCGGCGTCGGTGTCGATCGAGGTGATCCGCGCGTGCGCGTAGGGGCTGCGCACCATCGCGAGGTGCAGCATGCCGGGAAGCACGATGTTGTCGGTGTAACGGGTGCGGCCGGTGATCAGCCGCTGGTCCTCCTTGCGGCGGCGGGCCTGGCCGATCTCCTGGTCGGGGGCCTTCTCGGTGACGGTCACGAGGACGCACCTCCCGCGGCCTGGAGCACGGCCTTGACGATGTTGTGGTAGCCGGTGCAGCGGCAGAGGTTGCCCTCGAGGCCGAGCCGCACCTCCTCCTCGGTGGGGTGCGGGTTGTCGTTGAGCAGGTCGACGCTCTGCATGATCATCCCCGGCGTGCAGTAGCCGCACTGGAGGGCGTGGCAGTCGTGGAAGGCCTCCTGCACCGGGTGCAGGTCACCGCCCTGCGCCAGCCCCTCGATCGTGGTCACCTCGTGGCCGGCGGCCTGGACGGCGAGCACGTTGCACGACTTCACGCTGTGGCCGTCGAGGTGGACGGTGCACGCGCCGCAGTTGCTGGTGTCGCAGCCGACGAGGGTTCCGGTCTTGCCGAGCTTCTCGCGCAGGTAGTGCACGAGGAGCATGCGGGGTTCGACGTCGTCGGAGACTCGTGCGCCGTCGACGGTCATCTCGATCCTGGTCATGGACGCTCCTGGGATGGTGGCGGACCTTCCTGCGGGCGACGCTAGGACGTCACGGTTGGGGAAAGGTTGGTCAGCGGCACCCTCACCGGCCGGCCGCGGCGAGCCGGCCCTTGAGCAGCGGCTTCGCGGGGTGCGGCTGGTCGCCGAGCCGGGCCAGGCAGACCTCGACGACCTCGGTGTCGTAGGGCGCCAGCTCGGTGTAGCGCACCACCGCCAGCGGCTCCGGGTCGGCCAGCAGCGCCTCGCGGACGGCGACCGCGACGTAGTCGGCGAGCTCGGAGAGGGCCGGCGAGTTCGTGCCGGGCAGCAGGTCGCCGCCGTAGGCCTCCACGGCGGCGCGCACCTGCCCGGCGCGCACCAGCATCAGGACCGTGTCGACGTCGGTGGTCACCGGCATGGCCAGCCGGTAGGGCCGGGAGGCGAGCGCACCGCCGAGCGCGCGGCGCAGGTGGGACACCTCCGCCTTCAGCGTCGAGACGGTCACCGCCTGGTCGCCGTACAGCAGGGCGTGCAGGTGCTCGAGCGACAACCCCTCGGGGTGCAGGGCGAGCAGGGCGAGGATCTCGGTCTGCCGGCGGTTGAGCAGCAGCCGCTGGCCGTCGAGCCAGGCCTCGGCGTTGCCGAGCAGGGTCAGGCAGAGGCCGGGCTCGTGCTCAGCGTCGAGGTCACCCGCGTAGGCCGTGTGCGAGTGCGGCATCGCGGTCTCGATCAGCCGCGCCATCACCCGCGCGGTGGCCAGGCCGATCGGGTGGGTGCGGTCCCACGTGGTCGACAGGTCGAGCACCCCGAGCTGCCGCCCGCTGACGGGATCGCGCACGGGCGCGGCCCAGCACACCCAGTTGTGCACGATCGGGGCGTAGTGCTCCGCACTGAACACCATCGCCGGCGCGTGCAGCCGCTGGGCGAGGTCGAGGGCGTTGGTGCCGACGCTGCGGTCGTCCCAGCGCCCGCCGGCGACGAAGTTCACCGTCTCCGCCTTGCGGCGCATCACCCGGCCGCCGTAGGTCCACAGGATCCGGGTCTGGGCGTCGGTCACCGCGACGACGAGGTCGCCGTCCTCGGCGGTCCGCCGCAGCTCTGCCTCGACCCTGCCGACCGCGACCTGGAGGGGTGACCCCTGCCAGGAGGAGCGGGTGTCGGACTCGTCGGCCAGCGGCGCCGCGGCGACGTCGAGGGCGATCGCCTCCTCGGACCGCTGCCAGCTCTGCAGGATCTCCGGGCGGACCAGGGGCTCCGCGTCGTCGCCGTGCTCGACGAAGGCCGCCCAGGCGCGCACCGCGGCCAGCCTCTGGTTCGAGAGCTCCTCGGTGCGTGGCATGTCGGCCTCCTGGCGGCCAACCTAGTCCAGCGCGACACGCGCGTCACCCGGTCAGGCGTGGTGGATGCGGCCTCCGCTGCCGGCCAGCCGCTCGCCGGTCCCACCCCACTGGCCGGAGATGATCTCCGCGGCGATGCTGATCGCGGTCTCCTCGGGTGTGCGCGCGCCGAGGTCGAGGCCGATCGGCGAGGCGAGCCTGGCCAGCTCGTCGTCGGTCAGCCCTGCCTCCTTGAGCCGGGCGTTGCGGTCGTCGTGGGTGCGGCGGGACCCCATCGCGCCGACGTAGGCCACCTCGGGCAGCCGCAGCGCGACCTCGAGCAGGGGAACGTCGAACTTGGGGTCGTGGGTCAGGACGCAGATGACGGTACGGCGGTCGACCCGCCCCGCCTCCTGCTCCTTCCTCAGGAACTTGTGCGGCCACTGCACGACCACCTCGTCGGCCTCCGGGAAGCGGCTGTTGGTCGCGAACACCGGCCGGGCGTCGCAGACCGTGACGTGGTAGCCGAGGAACGACCCGACCCGGGCCACCGCGGCCGCGAAGTCGATCGCGCCGAAGACCAGCATCCGCGGCTTGGGGGCGAAGGCGGCGACGAAGACCCGCATGCCCTCGCCGCGACGCTCGCCGTCGGGGCCGTAGGTCAGCGTCTCCGAGTGCCCCGCTGCAAGCAGCCCCAGGGCGTCGTCGTGGACGGAGTGGTCGATCCGCTCGCTGCCGAGGGATCCCGACAGTCCGCGACGTCCGGCCCCCGAATCGCCGTCGCCTCGCGTCTGACCGTCGTGGACCGTCGCGGTGGTCGAGCCGGTCGCGTCGGGCCGGATGATCGTCCGTCGGCCGACCAGGGCGGGGTCCGGGTGCTCGACGACCGTGGCGACGGCGACCGGGCGGCCGGCGTCGATGTCGTCGGCGACCTCACCGAGCTCCGGGTAGGTCTCCGGGGAGATCTTCTCGACGTAGACGTCGAGGATGCCGCCGCAGGTCAGTCCGACCGCGAAGGCGTCGTCATCGGAGATCCCGTAGCGCTGCAGCACCGGCACGCCCGACTCGACGACCGACTGGCCGAGCTCGTAGACCGCGCCCTCGACGCAGCCGCCGGAGACCGACCCGACCGCGACGCCCTCGGGTCCGACCAGCATCGACGCGCCGGGCGGTCGCGGCGCGGACCGGAAGGTCGCCACCACCGTGCCGACCCCGACACTCTTGCCCTCGCGCCACCACTCCATCAGCTCGGGAAGCACCTCACGCACGGCCCACCACCTCCAACAGCTCCGCGAACGTCGCCAGCGAGTGACCGGCGAGGAAGTCGTCGACGTGCGGGAGCGCCGCGAGCACGCCCTGCTGCACGGGCTCGTAGCCGCTCTTGCCGCGGTGCGGGTTCACCCACACCACCCGGTGTGCGACCCGGTGCAGTCGGTCCATCTGCTCGCCCAGCAGCGCGGGGTCGCCGCGCTCCCAGCCGTCACTGAAGACAACGACGACGGCACCCCTGGCCATTCCGCGACCGCCCCACCGGTCCAGGAAGACCTTGATGCTCTCACCGAGCCGGGTGCCGCCCGACCAGTCCGGCACGGTCTCGCCGGCGGCCACCAGTGCCCGCTCGGGGTCGCGCAGCCGGAGCGCCCGGGTGATCCGGGTCAGCCGGGTGCCGACCGTGAAGACCTCTACGCACGGCGCGAGCCCCCCGTGGACCCCGCGGATGCCCGTGGCGACCCGGTGGGCGAGGCGGAGCAGGGCGTCGGCGTAGCCCGACATCGACCCGGACACGTCCACCAGCAGCACCACCCGGCGCGGCCGCTGCCCGCGCCGCCGCCAGCACAGCTCCGCCGGCTCACCCATCCGGCGCAGGCTCTGGCGCAGCGTGCGGTGGGCGTCGAGGTCGCCGCGGCGCCACCCGACCTGCCGGGCGGTACGACGCACCGGCGCGCGCGGCCGCAGCGTGGCGAAGAGGGCGACGAGCCGCCGCTTCTCCGCAGAGTCCAGGGCCGCCACGTCCCGGTGGCGGAGCACCTCGACGGCGCTCGCGGCGGCCCGGACGACGTCGTCGGCGCTCTCGGACTCCTCGAAGCCGTCTCCCTCCGTCTCGGGGAAGTTCGACAACACGGTCGTCGGTGCCTCCCGGGCCCGGGTGCGCGTCAACCCGTCCCGGGCGTTGAACCACGCCTCGAAGACCTGGTCGTAGCGGTCGAGGTCGTCGGGGCCGGCGCACAGCGTGGCCTGGCCGGCCCAGTAGGTCGCCCGACGGTCGTCGAGGCCTACCAGGGCCACCGCCGAGACGAACGACTGGGCGCGGTCCTGGGTCACTGGCACCCCGGCGGCCCGGAGCGCGCGGGTGAAGCCGAGCAGGATCTCGTCAGGCTGGTGGACGGTGGCGGGCAGGACGCTCATGTCGCCAGCATCCGGTCCAGTGCCTGCTTCACCCGGTCGGTGTCCTCGCGGTACTTCACCAGCGCGCCCAGCGTCGCCGACGCGACACCGAGGTCGAGCTCCGTGGTGCCGAGCAGGTGCAAGGACCGGGCCCAGTCGAGGGTCTCCGCCACCCCGGGCGGCTTGAGCAGGTCGTCGCGGTCGCGCAGCTGCTGGACGACCTCGACCACCTGCCGGGCCAGCGCCGAGGAGACCTCCGGCGCGCGCGAGCGCAGGATCTCCACCTCCCGCTCGAGGCCCGGGTGGTCGATCCAGTGGTAGAGGCAGCGCCGCTTCAGCGCATCGTGCAGCTCCCGGGTGCGGTTGGAGGTGAGCACCACGACCGGCGGCGTGCTCGCCCGCACCGTGCCGAGCTCGGGGATGCTGACCTGGTAGGTCGAGAGCACCTCGAGCAGGAACGCCTCGAACTCGTCGTCGGCCCGGTCGACCTCGTCGACCAGCAGCACCGCGGGCGACTCGCGCAGTGCGGCCAGCACCGGCCGGGCGAGCAGGAAGCGGGCGTCGTACAGGCTCTTCTCCGCCTCCTCGACCGCCTGGCTCCCGGCGCCACCGGCGACCGCCTCGAGCGCGCGCAGGTGCAGGATCTGCCGCGGGAAGTCCCAGTCGTAGAGCGCCTGCGTGGCGTCGATGCCCTCATAGCACTGCAGCCGGATCAGCGGCAGCTCCATCGACTCCGCGATCGCCTCGGCCAGCGCCGTCTTGCCGGTGCCGGGCTCGCCCTCCAGCAGCAGCGGCCGCTGCATCCGCAAGCTCAGGAAGGCCACCGTCGCCAACGACTCGTCGCACAGGTAGCCGGTCGACTCCAGACCTGCCGCGAGCGCACCTACCGACTCGGTCTCCATGCCTTCAGGCTACTCAGCGTCACGTTGGCGGCTGGTTGGCGCAGGCCTGCATCTCCCGCATGGCGCGCAGCACGTTGCCGTGCGCCAGCTTCGCCAGGTCGCCGGCCGACCAGCCGCGGTCGCTCAGCTCCTCGAAGAGCACCGGGTACGACGACACGTCGCCCATCCCGTCCGGCAACACGGTGGTGCCGTCGTAGTCGCCGCCGATGCCGACGTGGTCGATGCCCGCGACGGAGCGGACGTGGTCGACGTGGTCGGCAACGTCGGAGACGCCGCAGGTCGGCAACGGCACCGTGCGGCTGCGCTCCTCGATGACCGGCTCGACGTCGGCGGCGCGGTGCCGGTTGCCGCCACGCTGCTCGACGGTCGCGTAGACCTCGGCGTACCAGTCGGACACGCGCTGGGAGACGAACCGCGGCACGAAGGTGACCATGCACACGCCGCCGTTGGCCGGCAGCCGGCCCAGTGCCTCGTCGGGGACGTTGCGCGGGTTGTTGCACACGGTCCGGGCCGAGCTGTGGCTGAAGAGCACGGGTGCGGTGGTGACCGCGAGGGCGTCACGCATCACCTCGGCGGAGACGTGGCTGAGGTCGACGAACATGCCGAGCCGGTTCAGCTCCGCCACCACCGAGCGACCGAAGCCGGTGAGCCCGTGCGCCACCGGCACGTCGGTGGCCGAGTCGGCCCAGTCGACGTTCTCGTTGTGGGTCAGGGTGAGGTAGCGGACGCCGAGCGCGTGCAGCATCCGCAGGACGCCCAGCGAGCCGTTGACCTGGTGGCCGCCCTCGGCGCCCATCAGGCAGGCGACCCGGCCGGCCTCGACCGCGGCCTCCACCTCGTCGGCCGAGCCCGCCAGGGCGAGCCGGTCGGGGTGGCGCGCGACCAGCCGGCGCACGAAGTCGACCTGCTCCAGGGTCGCGGTGACCGCCGCGTCCCCGGCCAGCTCGCACGGCACGAAGACCGACCAGAACTGGGCCCCGACACCGCCCTGCGCCAGCCTCGGCAGGTCGGTCTGCAGCTGCGGGGCGCCACCGACCGGGTCGACCGCGGCCAGGTCGTAGTCGCACAGCTCGCGCATCGCCCAGGCGAGGTCGTTGTGCCCGTCCATGACGTAGGGCCAGGTGCTCATGGACGCCACTCAACCACGCGCGTCGACGTCCTCCCCGGTGGCCAGGTCGCCGCACTCGACCAGCTGATGCCGGTGCACGCCGAGGTAGTCCCGGGCGCCCCTGTCCCCCCGGGCCGCGGCGATCACCCCGGCCCAGTGATCGCGGCCGATCAGCACCGGGTGGCCGGGTTTCCCGCCGTACGCCGCCCGCCGCAGGGCGCCCGCTCCGACGCCACCTCCGATCACCCGCGCGACCACCGCCGGGGACAGGTCGGGCAGGTCGACCAGCAGCACGAGCGCGGCGACCGCGTCCGCGAGGGCGCCCAGCCCGGCGCGCAGCGACGCACCCATGCCCTCGTCCCAGTCCTCGGCGACCACGACGTCGACACCCCGCGGCACCCGCGCCGCCGCCTCGTCTGCCGACGCACCGAGGACGACGGTGACGCGGGCGCACCCGCCGTCGCGCAGCACCGCCACCGCCCGGGGAAGCCAGTCGTCGACCAGCGCCTTCGGGGTGCCCATCCGCCGGCCGGCCCCCGCCGCCAGGAGCAGTCCCACCACCTCGTCCGCCACGGTGGCATCCTGCCAGCAGAAGACGCGCGAACACCGGATTCCCGGGCCCGGTTTAGGTAAGCCTTACCTATCGCATAGACTTCCGCCATGCTCACCGTTCGCGACCTCGAGAAGGCGTTCGGCCGCGGGCGTGCCCGCCCCTCGACGGTCACGGCCCTCGCCGGTGTCGACCTCGACGTCGACGAGGGGCAGTTCGCGACGGTGCTCGGGCCCTCCGGCTGCGGCAAGACCACGCTGCTGCGGTGCATCGCCGGCTTCGAGACACCGGACCGCGGCGCCATCGCGCTTGCGGGCCGGCAGGTCGCCGGGTCGGGCCGCCGACCGGTCCCGGCCCACGAGCGGGGCATCGGCGTGGTGCCGCAGGACGGTGCCCTCTTCCCGCACCTCACCGTGGGCCAGAACGTCGCCTTCGGGCTGCCCCGCCAGCGGCGCCGCGACCGCAGCCGGCGGGTCGACGAGGTGCTCGACCTGGTCGGGCTGCTCGGCTACGACCGCCGCCGGCCGCACGAGCTCTCCGGTGGCCAGCAGCAGCGGGTCGCGCTGGCCCGCGCGCTGGCCCCCGCCCCACGGCTGGTCCTGCTCGACGAGCCGTTCTCCTCCCTCGACGCCCAGCTGCGCGCGGCGCTCCGGGTCGAGGTCCGCGACCTGCTCGCCCGCCTGCGCACCACCACCGTGCTGGTCACCCACGACCAGGAGGAGGCGATGGAGCTGGCCGACCGTCTCGTGGTGATGCGCAATGGTCGGGTCGTCCAGGCCGGGACGCCGCGCGAGACCTACCAGCGGCCCCGCGACCTCGGTCTGGCCCGGTTCCTCGGCGAGGCGGTCGTGGTCGAGGGCCGGATCGACGCCACCCGCCCCGACCGCGTCGACTGCGTCTTCGGCTGCCTGCCGATCGGCTCGTGGCACGGCGGCAGCGGTCGCTGCCGGGTGCTGATCCGGCCGGAGGACATCCGGGTCCAGGCGGTCGACGCAGGCGCGGAGGAGCGCCGTACTTGCACCGTCACGGCCTGCGCCTTCTACGGCCACGACGCGATGCTGCGCGTGCGGGTGCCCGAGCTCCCCGACCAGGTGCACGTCCGGGTGATCGGCTCCAGGCCGTATCCCGACGGCACGCCGGTGCACCTCAGCGTGGTGCACCCGGTCAGCACCTACGCCGACTGATCATCCCGCCGCCCAGCAGATCCCGACCCGCGAATCCCACCGACCCGACAGGAGCATGATGCCTGCCCGAAAGCCCGACCTGCCCAGGCCCCGCAACCTCAAGCGCCTCCTGGCCGCGCTCGTCGCCGCGGCCCTCGCCGCCACGCTGGCCGGGTGTGGCGTCGGCGGGTCGGCGGGCTCGGAGGGCTCGGAGGGCTCGGAGGGCAAGGACACCCTGACCGTCTACACCGACCAGCATGCCGAGCTCGTCGCGGCGCTGACCAGGGCCTACACGCACAAGACCGGCGTGCAGTTCAACGTCCAGAACGACGCCACCGTCGGCCAGATCCAGGCCGAGGGCAAGGCCTCGCCGGCCGACGTCTTCCTCTCCGAGGACCCAGGCCCGGCCGCCCAGCTGGGCCAGCAGGGGCTGCTGGTGCCGCTGTCGAGGAAGATCCTCGGCCAGGTGCGCCCCGGGTTGAGCTCGCACCAGGGGTTGTGGGTCGCCTACGCCGCGCGCAGCCGGGTGCTCTACTACGACCCGAAGCTGATCGCCGAGAAGGACCTGCCGAGGACGCTGCTCGACATCGCCCAGCCGCAGTTCAAGGGCAGGTTCGCCTACGCGCCCTCCGGTGGCTTCGTCGGCACGGTGCAGTACCTCATCTCCACGATCGGCACGGCACCGACGAGGGCCTTCCTGGAGAAGATCAAGGCGAACGGCGTCAACGAGCAGTCCAACGGCAACGTCCGCGACACCGTCGAGGCCGGGCAGCACGCGATGGGGCTGTCGAACCACTACTACTGGTGGGTCAAGGCGGCCGAGGTCGGGGGTCCCAGCCAGATGACCTCGAAGATCTACCACTTCCCCGGCGTCGACCCCGGCAACCTCGTGCTCTCCTCGGGGGCCGGGATCCTCAGGACCAGCCAGCACCGGGCCGAGGCCGCGAAGTTCCTGCAGTGGCTGACCTCGGCCGACGGCGGGCAGCAGATCCTCGCCCGCAACGACCCGGAGGTCAACGAGGGCCAGTACCCGGTCGCACCGGGTGTGAGCAGCGCCCTGGTCGGTGACCTGTCGAAGGTGCAGTCGCCGAGTTACGACATGGACCTCTACGGCCACCAGGAGCAGGCCGAGCAGATGCTCAAGACCCTCGGGATGTCCAGCTGAGACTGCCGCGGAGGCTCGACGGCTCGGCCCCGGTCGCGGTCCTCGCGGTCGGGGTCGGGCTGGTCTCGCTCCTGCCGGTCTGCTACCTCTTCCTGGCCGGCTTTTCCCTGGCCGACATCCGCCAGCTCTTCGGCTACGCGACCACGGTCCCCACGATCCTGCGCACGGTCGGGCTCACCCTCGCCGTGTCCGTGCTCTGCCTGCTGCTCGGCCTGGTGACCGCGGTGCTCGTCGTGCGCACCGACCTGCCGGCCCGCCGGCTGTGCACGGTTCTCTTCGCGATGCCGCTGGCGGTCCCTGGCTTCACCAGCGCGTACGCGGCCTACTCCGCGAACCTGGTCTACGCACCGCACACCCGGTTCGTCAGCAGCTTCGGGGGCGCCTCGTTGGTGCTCGCGCTGACGCTGTATCCCTACGTGTTCCTCTCCTGCGTGGTCGCCCTGCGCAACGTCGACCCGGCCCAGGAGGAGATGGCGCACAGCCTCCGCTCCCGTCCGGGCGCCGCGTTCGCGCGTGTCGTCGTCCCGCAGCTGCGGCCGGCGCTGTCGGCGGGTCTCCTGATCGTCAGCCTGCACGTGCTGGCGGAGTACGGCGCGATGGTGCAGCTGGGCCAGCACACGCTGACCACCACGATCATGTCGGAGATGCTGAACTACGGGGACTACCGGTCCGCCCGGTCCCTGTCGATGCTGCTGGCGGCGTTCGCGGTGATGGTCCTGGTGGCGATGCGGATGTTCACCGGCCGCGTCCCCCCGGTCACGGTGAGCGCCGGGTCGGTGCGCCCGCCGCGACCCCGCGGCCTGGGCCGGTGGCGACCGGTGGTGCTCGCCGGGTCCCTGCTGGTGCCGCTCGCGGCACTGGGGCCGACCGCGCTGATGACGGCGCGCGGGCTGAGCCGGCCGCACGGCGAGCAGCCGACGGACTGGTCGGCGGTCCTGCACGCGCTCGGGACCACCGCCAGCTACGGCGCCTGGGCCGCCCTGGTCGGCACCGCGGTCGCGCTCCCGGTCAGCTGGTGGGTCTCCCGCCGCGCGTCGGTCGCGGCGCAGGTCACCGAGCGGTCGGTGTGGGTCGCGCACGCCGTGCCCAACGCGATCCTGGCGCTCGCCCTGGTCTACATCTCGATCCGGCTGCTGCCCGGTCTCTACAAGACTGCCGCGCTGCTGGTGGTCGCCTATGTGATCCTCTACCTGCCGCTCGCCGTGACCAACCAGCGGGTGGGCCTGCAGGCGGCGCTGACGAAGTACGAGGACGTCGCCGCCTCCCTGGGCAGCCGGGCCTGGCGGACCTTCTCCCGGATCTCGATGCCGCTCGCGCTGCCCGGCATCGCGACCGGCGCGCTGCTGGTCGGGCTGGACGCCAGCAAGGAGCTGACCACCACGCTGATGCTGCTGCCGTTCAACGCGCACACGCTCTCCACCGGGCTGTGGGCCACCACGAACGGGGAGAGCCTGGACTTCACGGCCGCGGCGCCCTACGCCCTGATGCTGGTGCTGCTCGGCTCCGTGCCGGTCTTCCTGATCGTCCGCCGGACGCTGCGCCACGTGCGCTGACGCTCCCAGGCACCGTTTCCCTGCCGACCAGGGTCAGGGCTGCTGCGGGCTCTTCGGCGTCCTCAGCGGGCGGGTCGCCGGGCCCTCGAGCACCGACCCGTCACCGGCGAAGCGGGAGCCGTGCAGCGGGCAGTCCCACGACGACTCCGCGTCGTTCCAGCGCAGCACTCCACCGAGGTGGGTGCACAGCGGAGCCCTGCCCAGGCGGCTCAGGCCCTCAGCGAGGGCCGCCCCGACCTCGGCGTTGATCCGGCAGGCCCGGACCAGCGAGGGTGCGGTCGGCCGCCACGGCGCGGTCCAGGCCTGACGCTCGGGGTCGTCGGAGCCGACCACCGCGTCGGTGACCGCCCGGGCCGCTGCCACGGCGGTGGCCATCCCCCACTTGTCGTAGCCGGTGGCGACCTGGACCTGCCCCATGCCGGGCAGGACCGGCCCGACGATCGGCACGCCGGAGTAGGCCCCGTAGTCCTGCGCGGACCACGCATGCGTCTCCACCGCTTCAGGAAAATGCTCGGCAGTCCACGCGCGCAGCTGGTCGTAGTGGGCCTGCGTCGACCGCGCCCGCCCGACCGGGTGCCCGCTCCCGCCGACCAGGAGCACCGGTTCCCGCCCGGGGACGTCGCGCACCGAGCGCACCGAGCTCCCCGCAGAGATGCACATCAGCTCCGGCGGCGCCGGGTGGCGCAAGGCGAGCAGGTAGGAGCGCTTCGGCTCGAGCTTGGCGAAGTGGAGCCCGCGGTCGAGCACCGGAGTGCCGGTGGCCAGCACCACGTGGCCGGCCCGCAGGGTCTCGCCGGTGGCCAGCTCGGCGCGCGGCGCGCCCCACCTCGACAGCCGGACCACGCGACGGCCCTCGTGCAGCGTGCCCCCCTGCCGGCGCAGCTCGCCGACCAGCGCGTCGACCAGGGCAACCGGGTCGAGCTGGGCCTGTCCGGCCAGAACCGTGGCGCCGTGCACCGGGAACGGGAGGTCGAGCGTCTCGACCCACTCCACGTCGAGGCCGACCGACCTGGCGGCGTCGTACTCCTGCGCCACCCGATCGCGCTCGCCCGGATCCGCGGCGTAGGTGACCGCTTCCCGGTCCTGCAGCGGCACGCCGTGATCGGCACAGAAGGACCGCAGCCAGCCGAGGCCATCGCGGTTCGCCTCGACGTAGCCACGCACGACGTGGGCCGGCTGGATCCTCAGCATCGAGGACAGCTTGGTCGCCTGGAGCAGCGACACCTTGCCCGTGGTGCGGCCGGTGGTGACCGCGCCCGCGTGGCGCGCCTCGACGACGGCTACCCGGCGGCCGGCCCGGGCCAGCAGCACACCGGACACCAGGCCGGTCAGCCCGGCCCCGACGACCAGGTCGTCGAGCTCACCCTCGGGCAGGTCGTCGTCCGATCCCTGCTGGTGGCCGTCGAGCCACCACGACGCGGTGGACATGCTGCCCGCCGTACCCCGGAGCCGGAGGCTCACTCCCGACCGTTGCCGACTGCACCCTCCCGGGTCTAGCGTCAGAGCTGCTCACCGTACGGGGGACATTCCACATCGGGAAGGTCCACAGGATGTCAACAAGACGCGCCACGAGCGCACTCCTGGCGATCTGCACGGCCGTACTGGTCGCGATCGCGCTCACCGCCACGCCCGCCACCGCGAGCCGGCACCACAGCACCACCCACCGCACGACCTCCGGCACCGCGCGCACGGCCGTGCGCCAGGTCGGCCCGACGGCGGTCACGCTGGCGCCCAGCGCCATCAACCGGACGGGCCACGCGGACTCCGGCGTCGCGTGCACGCTGCCGGACGGAAGCACGATCAGCGTCTACCACTGCTACACCCCGGACCAGATCAGGAGCGCGTACGGCGTCGACCAGGTCACCAACCAGGGCGCGGGCCAGACGATCGTGCTCGTCGACTCCTACGGCAGCCCGACCGCGGCGGCCGACCTGAAGACGTTCCACGACCAGTTCTTCCCGAGCCAGCCGCTCGACTTCGACCAGGTCTTCCCGCAGGGCAACCCGCAGTACCACAACACCTTCCACGGCAACGGCCAGTCCGGGCCTGCGGCCGCGGCCGGCTGGTCGGGCGAGGCGACGCTGGACATCGAGTGGGCCTACTCGATCGCCCCCAAGGCGCACATCGTCCTGATGGCCGTGCCGCCGGCCGAGACGCTGGGCGTGCAGGGCTTCCCGAACCTGTTCAATGCGATCTCGCACGAGATCGACGTGACGCCTCCGGGCACGGTGTTCTCGATGTCGCTGGCCGTGGCCGAGCAGACCTTCGGCGGGGCGGCGAAGCGACAGACCGCCCGGTTCGACAAGGTCTTCCAGAAGGGCATTGCCAAGGGCGACTCGTTCTTCGGCGCGACGGGTGACGAGGGGACCGCGAACGTCGCGAAGCAGCACCGGGGCACCACGCCGTACTCCTATCCGACGACCGAGTGGCCGGCTTCCTCGCCGTACGTGACCGCGGTCGGCGGCACCCAGCTGCAGGACGGCTGGACCTGGTCCCCCTCCAGCGACCAGCCGTGGACCTTCGACAGCGCCGGCAACATCAACGGCTACAACACGCCCTACTGGCAGTGGATCGACGGTGGCAGCCAGAACACGGTGTGGAACGAGTCGTGGGGGCCGATCGGCTCCGGCGGCGGATCCAGCGTGATCTACCCGAAGCCGACCTGGCAACAGGGCTCGACCGCCGCGCCGGGCAACGCCTACCACGGGCGCACGATCCCGGACGTGTCCTGGAACGCCGCGGTCAACGGCGGCGTGGACGTCTACATCTCCGCCTACCCGGAGTACAACTGCGGGACGGCCACCGGCTGCTGGACGATCTTCGGCGGCACCTCGGCGGCCACCCCGCAGGTGGCGGCGCTGACCGCACTGGCCAACGCAGCCCGGAAGGGCGAGGGCAAGGCGCCGGTGGGGTGGCTGAACCCGCTGCTCTACGGCTCGTCCATGCAGGGCGCGTTCACCGACGTCGTGCCGGTGCACGAGGGCAACGCCCCGAAGACGTTCGCAGGATCCCTGGTCCAGCCCACCGGGGGCCCTGCGCCGACGAACCCGCCGAAGCTGTCGGTCGGCGACCTCATCGACAACCAGATGTGGGGCGACAGCGTGCCCGGCTACCCGACGACGTCCGGCTACGACCTGACCACCGGACTCGGCACGCCGAACGCGCCGGACTTCGTCAGCACGCTGGCAGCCATGCCGTGAGGAGGGCGTGAGGAGAGGTTGAGCGGCCCACCCCCGGGCGCGCACGAGGGCCCCTGCTCCGGGGAGCAGGGGCCCTCGTGGTGCGTTGCCGGAGCGGACTGGATCAGAAGTCCATGCCGCCCATGCCGCCGTCGCCGCCACCCGGCATCGCCGGAGCCTTCTCAGGCTTGTCGGCGACGACCGCCTCGGTGGTGAGGAACAGCGCGGCGATCGACGCAGCGTTCTGCAGTGCCGAGCGGGTCACCTTGGCGGGGTCGATGATGCCCTTGGCGATCATGTCGACGTACTCACCGGTGGCCGCGTCGAGCCCGTGGCCCGGCTCGAGGTTGCGCACCTTCTCCGCCACGACGCCGCCCTCGAGACCCGCGTTGACCGCGATCTGCTTGAGCGGGGCCTCGGCGGCGACCCGGACGATGTTGGCGCCCGTGGCCTCGTCGCCCTCGACGTCGAGCTTCTCGAAGGCCTTGCCGGAAGCCTGCACCAGGGCCACGCCACCACCGGCGACGATGCCCTCCTCGACGGCCGCCTTGGCGTTGCGGACGGCGTCCTCGATGCGGTGCTTGCGCTCCTTGAGCTCGACCTCGGTGGCCGCGCCGACCTTGATCACCGCGACACCGCCGGCCAGCTTGGCCAGGCGCTCCTGCAGCTTCTC
>JAICXL010000054.1 GCA_025980475.1 Nocardioidaceae bacterium
GAGTGGCCGCTCAGCGCTGACCTCGCGCCGCCGCGGAGTCCGGGAACCGGCGGTCGGCGAGCGAGAACGCCAGGTCCGAGAGCCGCGGAGCCACCAGGTTGAACAGCTCGGCGACCGCGCCCGGGATCGTCCCGACGGTGACGGGCCGGTCCTCCAGGGCCCGGACGACCAGCTCCGCGGCCCGCTCCGGGCTCAGTGCCGGGAGCCGGGCATAGGCCTCGGTCGGCGACACCATCGGCGTGCGCACCAGGCCCAGCCGCATGTTGGTGAAGGTGACGTTGTCGGCGAAGGTCTCCCGCCCGGCGATCCGCGACCAGGTGTCCAGCGCGGTCTTGGAGGCGATGTAGGCGGCGAACTTCGGAGCCTTCACCTGCACTCCCCAGGTGAGCACGTTGACCACGTGACCGAAGCGTTGGCTGCGCATCGCCGGCAGCAGCCCCATCGTCAGCCGGACGGGTCCGAAGTAGTTGACCGCCATGGTCCGCTCGAAGTCGTGGAACCTGTCCTCGCTCAGCCGCAGGGACCTGCGGATCGACCTGCCGGCGTTGTTGACCAGGTGGTCGACCGCACCGTGCTCGGCGAGCACCTGCGTAACCAGCCGGTCGACCGCGTCGCCGTCGGTCAGGTCACACGGGTACGACGAGGCAACGCCGCCCGCCCCCTCGATCACCATGCGCACCCGATCGAGCTCGTCGGCGCGTCGCGCCACCAGGAGCACGCGGGCGCCCCGCCGGGCGACCGCCCGGGCAGTCGCCTCCCCGATCCCCGACGATGCGCCGGTGACCAGCACGACCCGGTCGGCGAGGGGGCTCGAGGCGTCAGCAGTGATCCGGCGGACGAGCCGGCGGCCGCGGGCCCGGGGCGTCTGGAGAAGGAGACCCACGGAGGAAGGTTAGGCCAGCGAGTCGAGCCAGGCCTGGTGCAGGTCGGAGAACCGGCCGGCGCCGGCGGCGATCAGGTTGTCCGGGGTCCCGTCCTCGACGATCCGGCCGTGCTCCATCACCAGCACCCTGTCGGCGATCTCCACGGTGGAGAGGCGGTGCGCGATGATCACCGCGGTGCGCCCCGACAGGATCGTGCGAAGGGCGTGCTGGACCAGACGCTCCGAGGGGATGTCCAGCGACGAGGTGGCCTCGTCGAGGATCAGCACGGCCGGATCGGCCAGGAAGGCACGGGCGAACGCCACCAGCTGCCGTTGACCGGCGCTGAGCCGCCCACCCCGGTTGGCCACCTGGGTCTCGTAGCCGTCGGGCAGCGCGCTGATGAACCCGTGCGCCCCGATCGAGCGGGTCGCCTCCTCGACGTCGGCCATCGTCGCCCCCGGCCTGCCGAACCGGATGTTGTCGGCGATCGTGCCGGTGAAGAGGTAGTTCTCCTGGGTGACCATCACGACCGCTCCGCGAAGTGTGGCGGAGTCCAGCGAGCGCAGGTCGACGCCGTCGAGGAGGATCCGGCCGGAGATCGGGTCGTAGAAGCGGGTGGCGAGCTTGGCCAGCGTGGTCTTGCCGGCGCCGGTGGTTCCGACCAGCGCGACCGTCTGCCCGGCAGGCACCGTGAGGTCGAGGTCGGGCAGCACCGGGACACCGTCGACGTAGGAGAACTGCAGGTGCTCGAAGCGCAGCTCCCCGCGGGGCTCCGGCAGCTCGGCCGGGTTCTCCGGCTCGGGGACGCCGGGCGTCTCCTCGAGCACCCCGGAGAGCTTCTCCAGTGCGGCCGAGGCCGACTGGAAGGTGTTGTAGAACTGCGAGATGTCCATCATCGGCTCGAAGAACTGGCGCAGGTAGAGCAGGAACGCCGCCAGGACACCGACGGTGACGGCGCCGGAGTAGGCCCGGTAGCCGCCGTACAGGAGCACCACCGCGATGGTGACGTTGCCGATCAGCTTGATGCCGGGCATGAACCAGGCGACCAGCCGAAACGCACGCAGGTTGGCGCGGCGGTACTGCTCGTTGACGTCGTCGAAGATCTCCTGGTTGCGCGGCTCCCGGCGGAAGGCCTGCACCGCGCGGATGCCGCCCATGGACTCCACGAAGTGGACGATGACCAGGGCGACCTTCTCCCGGCTGACCCGGTAGCTCTGCGCCGACTCCTTGCGGAACCAGTTGGTCAACCAGGCCAGGAACGGCCCGCACAGCAGCGCGACGAGGCCCAGCCTGACGTCGAGGAACAGCAGGATCACCGCGGTGCCGACCAGGGTGAGGGCAGCGGTGACCAGGCCGTCGAAGCCGTTCTCGAGCATCTCGTAGATGGCCTCCATGTCGGAGGTCTGTCGCGAGATCACCCGGCCGGAGGTGTAGCGGTCGTGGAACGCGGGACTGAGCCGCTGGAAGTGCCGGAAGACCCGGACGCGCAGCTCGAGGAGGATGTCCTGGCCGAGCTTGCCGGACCGCACCAGGAAGAGGTTGCGTGCCAGTGCCTGCACCAGCGTCGCGAACAGCACCACGCCCACGATCTCCAGCAGGGGGGTGGTGTCTCCCGACTGCCGGATGGGCGGGATGCCGGAGTCGATGCCGACCTTGACCAGGTAGGGGATGGCCAGGCGTGCGGCGTTCTCCACCACGACGATCACGACGAGCCACTGGATGACCGAGCGGTACGGCGCCAACAGGTCGGCCAGCAACCGTCGGGACCGGCCGGCCAGCTTGGTCGTGGTCTCCTCGGTCAGGTCGTCGTTGTCCTCCGCCGCGACGCCGCGCCACTCCTGCACGCTCATGAGACCGCCTCGACGTCCTCGGCCTCGGCGGCGAGGAGCTCGCGGTAGGTCGGCACGGTGGACAGGAGCTCACGGTGGTCACCGACGTGGGTGATGGTGCCGTCCTGCAGCAGCGCGACCCGGTCGGCGAGCAGCACCGTCGAGGCCCGGTGGGCGACGATCAGGGCCGTCGTGTCGGCCAGCACCCGGCGCAGAGCCTCCTCCACGAGCTTCTCGGTGTGCACGTCGAGCGCGGACAGGGTGTCGTCGAGCACCAGGACCTTCGGTCGTGCCAGCACCGCGCGGGCCAGCGCGAGCCGCTGCCGTTGGCCACCGGACAGTGACATGCCCTGCTCCCCGATGCGGGTCTCGAGGCCCCACGGCAGGTCGTGGACGAAACCGGCCTGGGCGGTCTCGACTGCGGCTGCGATCTCTTCGTCAGTGGCGTCCGCCCTGCCGAGGGTGAGGTTCTCCCGCGCGCTCATCGAGAAGAGCGTCGGCTCCTCGAAGGCGGTCGCGACCAGCGATCGCAGGTGGGTCAGCTCGAGGTCGCGCACGTCGACGCCGTCGATGGTGACCCGACCCCCGGTCACGTCGTAGAGCCGCGGCACGAGGGCGGTGAGGATGGTCTTGCCGGAGCCCGTGGCGCCGACCAGAGCGACCGTCTCCCCCGGCGCCACGTCGAGGTCCACTCCGGCCAGCGCCGGCGGCTCGTCCGGGCCGGTGTCGGGGAAGCTGAACGAGACGCCCTCGAAGCGCAGGTGCCCGACGGGCCGCTCGATGACCCGGTGGCCAGAGATGATGTCGGGCTGGGTGTCGAAGATCTCCAGGATCCGCGCGGCTGCGGTCATCGCCTCCTGCGCCATCGCCAGGATGACACCCAGGGAGGAGACCGGCCAGACCAGCGAGAGCATCAGCGTGATGAAGGCGACCAGCGTCCCCGGCGTGAGGTTCCCGCGGCCCACGCCGATCGCACCGAGCAGCAGCACGACCACGACCGCCACGTTGGGGATGACCTCGAGGAAGGTCCAGAAGCGGGCGGACAGGCGGACCTTGTCCATGCTGGTCTCGTAGAGCCGACGGCCGGCGTCGGCGTACTGCCGGGAGACGTGGTCGCCGCGCCCGAAGGACTTGATGGCCCGGATTCCCACCGCGCCCTCCTCGGCGCGCGTGGCGAGATCGCCCTGCTCGTCCTGGACGCGGCGCGAGACGACCACGTAGGCCTTCTCGAAGCGCATCGAGAGCCAGATGATGGGGACCGCTGCTCCGGCGACCACGATGCCCAGTGGCCAGTACATGTGCAGCAGCACCAGGACGGTGGCGACCAGCTGCACGACGTTGACGAAGAGGAACAGCATCCCGAAGCCGCTGAACCGGCGGATCTGGGAGAGATCGGTGGTCGCCCGGGACAACAGCTGGCCCGACTGCCACTTGCCGTGGAAGCTCATCGGCAGGACCTGCAGGTGCTCGTAGAGGTCGTGGCGCAGCGCCGTCTCGACGCCGAGCACCGCGTCTGACTGCACCCAGCGCCGCAGCCACACCAGGAAGGCCTCCAGAACACCGAGGCCGAGCGCGAGCAGGCCGAGCGGGAGGACCGGGGCGAGCTCGTGGTCGGTGATCGGGCCGTCGATCAGGGCCTTGGTGACCAGCGGGATCGCGATGGACACGCCGACCGCGCCGAGCGCCGCCACGAGCATGGTCACCAGGGCAGAGAGGTGCGGTCGGAGGTAGCCGCGGAGCCGCCACAGCGAGTGAACGCCGGCGGGCGGCTGGTGATGAGGATCGGGAGGCATCGTCAACGACCAACTCTAGGTGACGAGCGCAACCTGAATACCCCGGTGTGGCCGCCTCAGGGCGTGGCGAGCAGCGAGCGGACGACCCGCAGCGCGACCGACATCCGGGCGAGGTCGGCGCCGTCGTCGGCACAGATCTCCTCGAAGGTCTGTCGGGCCCGGCTGACCATCAGGAGGTCGGCGTCCTCCCACTTCCGGACCCGGTCCTCCGCGGAGTCCTCGTGGCTGCTACTGCCGAGCACCAGCGCCGTCAGCTGGGTGTGCACGGCGTGCAGGTCGTCGCGCAGGGCGGCGCGCGCCATGGTCTGCCAGCGGTCCGTGCGCGGCAGGGCCAGGATCCGCGAGACCAGGGCGGGCAGTCCGAGGAGCTCGCCGACCGCGAAGTGCACCCGAGCGACCTCCAGCGGATCCGTGTCGTCACGGGCGGCGGTCTCCACGATGCCGAGGATCATGTAGGCCGGCGGACAGGCGGCGACCTTGGTGGCCAGCTCCTCCGGCACGCCCCGGTCCACCAGGCCCTCGCGCCGCGTCAGGTAGTCGTCGAGCTCGCGTCCGCTCATCAGGTCCGGCAGCTCGGCCATCACCTTCTGGGCGACGACGCCGAAGTGGTCGACGGTGGCCTCGCTGTCCATCGGGTGCCGGCGGTTGTTGACCAGCCAACGCGACGCACGCTCGACCAGCGTCCTGACCTCCAGCCGCATCCGGGTCTGCACCGCCGCGTCCAACTGGTTGTCGAAGGAGCAGATCGCCCGGATGAGCGCCTCGGAGCCGTAGATCTCCCGGGCGACGAAGTTGGCGCGGGTCAGCTCCGCGGCCGACGCCGAGGTCTCCCCGGAGAGCCGGTGGTAGAAGCTGATCCCGGCGCCGTTGACGAGCTGGTTGACGATCTGGGTGACGATGATCTGGCGGCGCAGCTGGTGCTCGTCCATCTGCGTGCGGTAGCCCTGGCGCATCTTGCTCGGGAAGTAGGAGTAGAGGTCCCCGCGCAGGAAGGGGTCGTCGGCCAGGTCGCTGGCCAGCAAGACGTCGGAGAGCACGATCTTGGTGTAGGCGAGCAGCACGGACAGCTCGGGAGCGGTCAGCCCCTCCTTGCGCTCGATCCGGGCCGCGACCTCCCTCCGCGTGGGCAGCGCCTCGAGGTCCCGGTTGAGCAGGCCCTCGCGCTCGAGGGTGCGGATCCAGTCCTCGTGCACATGGAGCAGCGAGGGCGCCTGCGCGAGCGAGTTGGCCAGCGCGAGGTTCTGCTGGTAGTTGTCCACGAGGACCAGCTCGGCGACCTCGTCGGTCATCGATGCCAGCAGCGCACCCCGCTGCTTCCCGGTCAGGTCACCGGCGCGGACCACCCGGTCGAGGAGGATCTTGATGTTCACCTCGTGGTCGGAGGTGTCCACCCCGGCCGAGTTGTCGATGAAGTCGGTGTTGATCCGGCCGCCTCCCAATGCGTACTCGACCCTGCCTCGCTGGGTGAAGCCGAGGTTGCCACCCTCTCCGACGCAACGGACCCGGAGCTCCCGGCCGTCCACGCGGAGCGCGTCGTTGGCCTTGTCCCCGGCGTCTGCGTGGGACTCCGCGGAGCTCTTCACGTAGGTGCCGATGCCGCCGTTCCAGAGGAGGTCCACCGGCGCGAGGAGGATCGCCCTCATCAGTTCCGCCGGTGTCATCGAACCCGGTTCGACACCGAGGGCTCGTGCAGCCTGCTTGCTCACCGGGATCGACTTGGCCTTGCGCGACCAGACACCGCCGCCCTTGGAGATCAGGCTGCTGTCGTAGTCCTGCCACGAGGACCGGGGCAGGTCGAAGAGCCGCCTGCGCTCTGCGTAGGAATTTGCCGCATCCGGGTCGGGGTCGATGAAGATGTCGCGGTGGTCGAAGGCCGCCACCAGCCGGATGTGCTCGGAGCAGAGCATGCCGTTGCCGAAGACGTCACCGGACATGTCGCCGACACCGACGCAGGTGAAGTCCTCGGACTGTGTGTCGACACCCATCTCCCGAAAGTGCCGGCGGACCGAGAGCCAGGCCCCCTTGGCGGTGATGCCCATCACCTTGTGGTCGTAGCCCACCGAGCCGCCGGATGCGAAGGCGTCGCCGAGCCAGTAGCCGTAGTCGGCCGAGACCTGGTTGGCGATGTCGCTGAAGGTCGCGGTGCCCTTGTCGGCCGCAACGACCAGGTAGGGGTCGTCGTCGTCGTGCCGGACCACCTGGCGCGGCGGCACCACCGCTCCCTCCACGATGTTGTCGGTCACGTCGAGCAGCCCGGAGATGAAGGTCTTGTAGCAGGCGATCCCCTCGGCGAGCCAGGCGTCGCGGTCCGACGGCTGCGCCGGATCCACCGGGGGCAGCTGCTTGCAGAAGAAGCCACCCTTGGCGCCGACCGGCACGATGACGGTGTTCTTCACCATCTGGGCCTTGACCAGGCCGAGCACCTCGGTGCGGAAGTCGTCCCGGCGATCCGACCAGCGAAGGCCACCGCGCGCGACGGCGCCGAACCGCAGGTGCACCCCCTCGACCCGGGGGGAATAGACAAAGATCTCGAACTTCGGCCGGGGCTCCGGAAGGTCCGGGATCAGCGACGGCTCCAGCTTCAACGACAGCTGGTCGTGGGGGCGTCCGTGCTCGTCGGTCTGGAAGAAGTTGGTGCGCAACGTCGCCTTGATCGCCGTCAGGTAGGACCGCAGGATCCGGTCCTGGTCGAGGCTGGTGACCTTGTCGAGCGCGCGCTGGATCCGGTCCTCCAGGTCTGCGCATGCAGCCACCCGTGACTCGCTGTCCGCGGCCAGGTCACCGTTGCGCCCGGGGTGGAACCGCGCCTCGAAGAGCTTCACGAGGTAGCGGGTGGTCTCGACGTTGCCCTGCAGCGCACCCTCGATGTAGTCCTGGGCGAACGGAGTGCCCCCCTGGCGCATGTACTTCGCGTAAGCACGGAGCAGCGTCGCCTGGCGCCAGGTCAGCCCGGCGGCCAGCACCAGCCCGTTGAAGCCGTCGCTCTCGTTCCCGCCGTCCCAGACGGCCATCACGGTGTCCTGGAAGAGCTCTCGGGCGTTGTCGGGCAACTCACGCGGGTAGCGCAGCCCGAAGTCGTAGATCCACGACTGGCGGGGCAGGTTCTCCAGCCCGTACGGCCGCTCGTCGACCACCTCGACACCCAACGTCGACAGGATCGGCAGCACCTGCGACAGCGACAGCTGCGGACCGATCCGGTAGATCTTCAGGCGCACCTCACCGGGCCGGGCGTCCATCCGCTCGTAGAGCGACAGCGCGATGCCCTCGTCGCCCTCGATGTCCTCGAGGCGGCCGAGGTCGACCGAGCCGGTCCGGGCCGGGAAGTCCTCCTTGTAGGCCTCCGGGAAGCAGTCACAGTAGGAGCGGGCGAGCCGGGACCCCTTCTCCTCACCGAACTCCGCGATCACCGCGGAGGTGAAGTCGTCCCGCCACGAGCGCGCGGCCTCGGCACAGCGTCGCTCGAGGTCGGCGACGTCGACCTCGCCGATCTCCTCACCGGTGTGCGGGCGTACGACGAAGTGCAGCCGGGCGGCGAACGACTCGCCCACATGGGCGGTGTACTCGATGGTGGCGCCGTGCAGCCGCTCCTTGAGGATCTCGGCGATGCGTTCGCGCACGGCCGTGTTGTAGCGGTCGCGGGGCAGGTACACCAGGCACGACAGGAAGCGGTCGTAGACGTCGCGCCGCACGAAGAGTCGCAGCTGCCGCCGCTCCCGGGTGTACATCACCTGCGACGCGATCGGGACCAGCTCCTCGACCGGGGTCTGGAAGAGCTCGTCGCGCGGATAGGTCTCCAGGACGTCCATGAGGGCCTTGCCGGCATGGCTCATCGGGTCGAAGCCGACCTGGTCGACGACCTCGCGGGCCTTCTGGCGCAGGATCGGGATCCGGGTCACCGACTCGGTGTAGGCGGCCGACGAGAACAATCCGAGGAAGCGGCGCTCGCCACAGACCTCGCCGTCGGCACCGAAAGACTTCACCCCGACGTAGTCGAGGTGCACCGGCCGGTGCACGGTGGCCCTGGTGTTGGCCTTTGCCCGGACGAGCATTGTCATCTACCGCGCCATCGCCGCCGCCGGTGGCGGG
Source organism: Nocardioidaceae bacterium (assembly GCA_025980475.1). Taxonomy (GTDB): domain Bacteria; phylum Actinomycetota; class Actinomycetes; order Propionibacteriales; family Nocardioidaceae; genus Marmoricola. Next base: position 8,572 of record JAICXL010000054.1, read on the forward strand.
AGCACGGAAGGAGCGGTCGGGTCCGAGCGCAGGATGCCGAAACCGGTCCCGGTCACGCCGGTCAGGACTTCGCGGCCGTCCTCGAGCGCGAGCTTGTACTCGCGGTAGCCGAGGAAGGTGAAGTGGTTGTCGGCCAGCCACCGGAGCAGAGCCTTGCCCTCGTCCAGCTCCTCCGCGGGCAACGGAGGAGGATTCTGGTCGAGGTCCGCGACGATCTCATCGACCTGGGCGTGCATCTTCGCCCAGTCCTCCACGGCCTCGCGCACATCGGTGAGTGTCTTCTCCAGCGCCTGCTGGATGACCGGCAGCTCCTCGTCCGGCACGCGGTCGATCTCCAGGTGCATCCAGGACTCGCGCTCGACATCGTGGGCGCTGGTCGCTGCGCCGTCGTCGAGGATCTCCTGCAACGCGCCGGTGAGGTCGCGGCGGACCACGAACTGCGGGTGGATCACCAGGTGCACGTCGTGCTGCTGCTCGCCGAGCGCCATCGACACCGAGTCCACCAGGAAGGGCATGTCGTCGGTGACCACCTCGACGACGGTGTGCCCCTCTGCCGACCAGCCGTGCACCGGGACGGTCGGGGTGAACACCTTGATCTTGGCCGTGCCCTGCGGCCGGTCATCGGCCAGCTTCAGCTGCGCAGTCACTGCGCCGTAGAGGTCCACCTCGCTGCGGTCGAGCAGGTCCTCCGGTGCGACGTGCCGGTAGTAGCCGCGCAGCAAGACGTCCAGGTGCGCACCCCCGTGGTCGCTGGCCGGACGCTCGTCGGCGTACTTGCAGAGGCGGTTCAGGAGCTCGGACTTGCTGTCGTCCAGCGAGGTAGGCACACCCCGACACTAGGACTGCGCGCAGGCCGTCACAACTTCCGCCACGACCCCGCGCGTCTCGCGGCCGAGACGGCACCCCGGCCTCCCTGCCGGCGTCCGGGAAACGGGCCCACCACGGGTGCCAGCACCGGTCACAGCGTCGGTCCGGGCACCGGTCAGAGCACCGAGCGCAGCTCCCAGAGCAGCGGATAGTACTTCAGCTCCAGACGGCTACGAAGGTAGGCCGCGCCGGTCGATCCCCCGGTGCCGGTCTTCGAGCCGATCATCCGCTCGACCATCATCACGTGCCGGGCGCGCCAGCCCGCAGCGAGCTCGTCATGCTCCAGCAGGGCCTCGGCGAGCACCCACACCTCGGCATACTTGTCACGGTCGTGGGCGACCGAGCGAAGGCTGGCGATGGTCATCTCGTCGGAGGAGACGTCCAGGCCCTTCTCGCCGAGCACGTGCAGGAAGCCCTCCCACAAGCTCGGTTCCTCCAGCCGGCGGCCGAGTCGGTCCCGTTCTGCATCGGTCAGCCCCTGGAAGCGGCGCACGAAGCCGGGGTCCTTGTGACCGGAGAGGAACTCGAGCTCCCGGAACTGCACGGACTGGAAGCCGCTGGCGGGCGCGAGTCGCTGGCGGAACTCCAGGAAGTCCTGGGGCGTCATCGTCTCGAGCACGTCGATCTGGTGCACCAGCAGACGTTCGATGACGTGCATCCGCGAGAGCAGGTGCCGCGCCCACCAGAGCCGGTCGTCGCCGGCACCGTGCTGCACCATCGCGTCGCGCGCCGCTGTCGCCTCGTGCAGCAGCTGCTTGAACCACAGCTCGTAGACCTGGTGGATGGTGATGAAGAGCAGCTCGTCGTGGGCGGGTGGGTCCGACTCCAGCCTCTGGTTGTCGAGCAGCTCCGCGAGGCGCAGGTAGCTGCCGTAGGTCAGCTGCGCGTCCGCGCCCCGCGACTCGCCGAAACTGATGTCGTTGGCGTCCATGCGCTCAACCTATGCCGGGGTCCCGGTCGGCGTTGGAGTTCGACCTCGGCGATGCACCATGATGCCGCCATGGAGTTCCGCCACGAGACCACCTCCCCGGAGCCCTCGGGCCTGCGGCGACCAGGGGGACCGCCGATGAGGACAGAGGACTGCCGATGAAGACAGGGGATCCCCGATGAAGACACTGCGTCACGACCTGCGCTACGACGGTGCGACCCTCGCGCAGGTGCGCGCGATGCTGGCCGACCCGAAGTTCCGCGAGGAGGTTTGCGTCTCGCAGCACTACGACCGCTACCGCGTCGACCTCGACAGCGCGGGCGACCGGATGACCGTGACCATCGACCAGTACCGCCCCGCCGAGGGGGTTCCGCCCTTCGCGAAGAAGTTCGTGGGCAGCGACGTCCACATCGTCCAGCACGAGGAGTGGCCGTCTGCGACCGACGCGACCCTGGAGGTGAGCATCCCGGGAAAGCCCGGGGAGATCCGCGGCACGATCGGCCTCGTCGAGACGGGTGACGGCGTCACCGAGACCGTGCAGGTCGACATCCGGGTTGCCATCCCGCTGGTCGGCGGCAGGATCGAGGGCTTGATCGCCGATCTCCTCCGCGACGCGCTGGAGGCAGAGAGCCGGGTGGGCCGGAAGTGGCTCACCCGCTAGTCCTCAGCCCATGTGCGGGTAGCGGTGGTCCTTGGGGGGCGCGAAGGTCTCCTTGATCGCCCGGGGCGAGGTCCAGCGCATCAGGTTGGCAGCGGAGCCGGCCTTGTCGTTGGTGCCTGAAGCCCGGGCACCGCCGAAGGGTTGCTGGCCCACGACCGCGCCGGTGGGCTTGTCGTTGACGTAGAAGTTGCCGGCCGCGTAGCGGAGCCGCTCGGTCGCCCAGGCGATCGCCCCCCGGTCCTGGGCGATGATCGACCCGGTGAGGGCATACGGCGCGAACGACTCCATCTGGTCGACGACCTTCTCGAAGCGGTCGTCGTCGTACACGTGCACGGCCAGGATCGGTCCGAAGTACTCTTCGGCGAAGATCGGGTCGGTCGGGTCCGAGGACTCGATGATGGTCGGTCGCACGAACCAGCCCACCGAGCCGTCACACTGGCCGCCGGCGATGATCTGCAGTTTCGGCGACCGCTTCGCCCGGGCGATGGCCTTCTGGTGCTTGGCGAACGCCCGTTCGTCGATGACTGCGCCCATGAAGTTGGACAGGTCCGTCACGTTGCCCATCGACAGGTCCTCGGTGTCCGCGACGAGCCGCTCCTTGAGCTTCCTCCAGACGGACGAGGGCACGTAGGCGCGCGAGGCCGCGGAGCACTTCTGCCCCTGGTACTCGAAGGCACCACGGATCATCGCGACCCGGAGCACGTCGACGTCGGCCGACGGGTGGGCGACGATGAAGTCCTTGCCGCCGGTCTCCCCCACGACCCGTGGGTAGGAGCGGTAGGTCGACAGGTTCACCCCGACCTCGCGCCACAACCGCTGGAAGGTCGCCGTGGAGCCGGTGAAGTGGATTCCGGCGAGGTCCCGGTGCGGGAGCAGCGCCTCGGAGACCGCGAGTCCGTCGCCCGGGAGCATGTTGATCACGCCCGGCGGCAGGCCGGCCTCCTCGAGCAGCTGCATGGTGAAGTGCGCGGCGAACTGCTGGGTCGGCGACGGCTTCCAGACCACCGTGTTGCCCATCAGTGCCGGGGCGGTCGGCAGGTTGCCGGCGATCGCGGTGAAGTTGAACGGCGTGATCGCGTAGACGAACCCCTCCAGCGGGCGGTGGTCAGTGCGGTTCCACACCCCCCGACTGTTGGCGACGGGCTGGTCGCCCAGGAGCTGGCGGGCGTAGTGCACGTTGAAGCGCCAGAAGTCGATCAGCTCGCACGCGGCGTCGATCTCCGCCTGCCAGACGGTCTTCGACTGGCCGAGCATGGTCGCGGCGTTGACGCGGGCGCGCCACGGGCCCGCGAGGAGGTCGGCCGCCTTGAGCAGGATCGCCGCGCGGTCGTCGAACGACATCGCCCGCCAGTCCGGGGCAGCCTTCGCGGCCGCCCGGACTGCTGCTTCGGCGTCGGACGTGGTCGCGTTCTTGATGACTCCCAGGACGGAGACGTGGTCGTGCGGCTGGACCACCGGGACCTCGGCGCCGCCGCCCATCCGGCGGCGGCCACCGATGGTTGCTGCCAGGTTCAGCGGTCGACGCTGGAGCGTGGCCAGCTCCGTCTCGATCGCCTTGCGCTCGGGGCTTCCCGGGGCGTACTCCAGGTTGGGCTCGTTCACGGGGACCGGCGGATGGGTGATGGCGTCCATGTCGCGATGTTGTCAGACGGGACGCCACCTGCCCAAGTCCGGCCGCCAGCTCAGGCCCGCGGCCGATCGAGGAGGTCGGGCACCTCCTGCACGGCGAACCAGCACAGCTGCGGCGCCAGCGCCCCCGGCACTCCTGCGGCCACCTCCGTGCCGCGAGGGTCGGCGTGCACGGCGGCAAGCCTGCGCCACGGCACCGGCTCGTCGAACCTCGCCGCTGTTCCGTCCAGCTCCGCCACGGCCCCGGCGTCGAGGACCACGACGACGCGACGGCCCGGCGCGTGGAGCAACCCGGCCGCGTCGTCGGCGGCAGCCATGAGTACGGCGTACTCCCACTCCTCGTCGTCTCCGTCGGGCCATCCCTCGCGGAGCGCCGCGGTGACCGCGTGCCCGTTTCCGGCCGGGACCTGCCGGGCGACGAACCAGGTGGACAGGAGGCTCGTCGTCGCCGGGACCCACACCCGGGTGCTCACGGAGTGCCGCCGCGACGCCCACGTCGCGCCCGCCGGCGCGCGTCGGTGGCGCTGTCGAGCAGCTCGTCGAGCGCCTCGGTGACGCACTGGCCGAGCAGGTCCACGTCGGGCAGCGCGTCGCGGTCCGCGGTGATGCCGTAGAACACGCCGCCGTCGTAGGAGGTCACCCCGATCGCCAGAGAGAAGCCGGGCTGCAGCGGCGGCACCGGGAACGTCTCGACCATCCGGGCGCCGGCGAGGTACATCGGGAACTGCGGTCCTGGCACGTTGGTGACGACCAGGTTGACGTGGCTGCCGGACTCCTCGGCCGCGACCCGGGAACCGAGTGCGTGGAAGGTGGTTGGCGCGAATCCGGCGACGCCGGCGATCCGGCTCGCAGCCACGGCCCGGCCGGTCTCGCTGTGGGCGCGCAACGCGTAGGAGACCTGGTGGAGCCGGACCACCGGCGACACCTCCCCGATCGGCAGGTCGACGAGATGTGCGACGACCTGTGAGCCCAGCGACGTGGGCTCCAGCTCCTCGTCGATCACGCTCATCGGCACCAAGGCACGCAGCCGGCGACCGGACCCGACCTTGTCCGCACGGGTCATCAGCCAGGCCCGGATGGCCCCTGTCAGGGTGGCCAGGATGACGTCGTTGACGGTGCCGCCGTGGGCCCTGCGGACCGTGCGGTAGTCCTTGAGGTCGGTGCGCACGCAGACGATCCGCCGCTGCGCGGACGGAGCCATGTTGAAGGGACTCTCGGGAGCGGCGCGCCGGTTGGCAAGCGCGTTGGCCACCGCGGACACCCTTCCGGCGCCGTCGGCGATCGTCCGGGTCAGGGCGCCCACGTTGCTGCGCAGGGTCTCCACCGCCGTCCAGGGACGTTGCACGGTCTGCGCCAGGGCGTCCACGACCAAGCCGGCCGGAGTCGGCTCCGAAGCCGGGGCCCAGCCCTCGGGCATGACGGGGTTCGGCTCGGGGTCGACGTCGAGGAGCACCTGCCCGAGGTCGACCCCGACCCCGTCGACGAGGACCTGGTGGGACTTCGAGAGCACCGCCACGCGGCCGTCGCCGAGGCCCTCGATGAGGTAGACCTCCCAGAGGGGACGCTCCGGGTCGAGCCGGCGGGAGACGATCCGGGCGACGAGATCACGGAGCTGCTCCATCGTCCCCGGCCGTGGCAACGCGGAGCGGCGCACGTGGTAGCCGAGGTCGAAGTCGGCGTCGTCGATCCACACGGGATTGGCCAACCGGCCCGGCACCCGCCGGACATGCTGTCGGTAGCGGGGGACGAACGCGATCCGGTCGTCGATGTGGGCCACCAGCGCGTCGTGGTCGAACCCCGAGTCGCCCGGGTCGAAGACCTCGAGCGTCGCGTTGTGCATCGGAGTGGCCGCGGTCTCGCCGGCGAGCAGCCCGAGGTCGCTGGCGCTGAGTCGCTCCGCCATCGCGTCCCGGTCCTCCTTCCTGCCCTCGGCTCCCGCCACCCGGATGGTGAGGGGACCACCCGTGACCGGATTCTGGCAGACAGGTGCTGACGGTCCCACCGCTCGTCCCGACGACGGCGTCCGGGGGGACGGGCGGAGCTACCTCCTCCTCGACAACCGGTCCGGAGCGGCGAACACCTCACCCGCCACACGGGCGAGGCCGCGCCGCAGCGCGCTGTCCCCCGTCTCCGCCAGGCAGCGACCAGCCACCAGCGCCCGGTCGATCGCGACCCGGTCATCGGGCAGCAGGTGGATCCCGACCGGCGCGGCATAGCCCTCGACCATGCCGAGGATGTCCCGTTCCCGCCACCCGAGCGAGTCGCGCATCCGGTTGACCACCACGCGCACACGGGCCGGGCCGGCCACCTCCCGCAGCTCCATGAGGGCCCGGGCCAGCCGGGAGAGCCCCACCGGGTCGGCCGCCCCGACGACGAGCACCTCGTCGGCGGCTGCCAGGGCGTCGAGGGTCAGCTGGTTGCGACCGACGCCACCGGTAGGGGCCGGCCCGTGGTCGTCCTCGAGGCAGAAGCCGCAGTCGACGACCACGTCGCCGATCTCGGTGGCGAGGTCGAGGATGCGCTGGAGCACCCCGGCGCGGACCTCCACCCACCGGTCCGCGCGCGGCAGGCCGGTGAGCACGTCGAGTCGTTCCCCCACACGGCGCCGGCAGCTGGCGCACGTGCCGGCGTCCAGCGAGCCCAGGTTGGCCAGCCGCGCGGCGGCCAGCAGCCCGGAGACCTCGTCGAGGATGCCCAGTGCCTGCGCGAGCGTGCCGCCGTAGGGATCGGCGTCGACGAGCACACATGGCTGGCTCGTCGCACGCTCGGCGGCCAACCCGGCGGCGAGCGTGCTTCTGCCCGGAGCACCGGCGGGGCCCCAGACGGCCACGATCCGGCCGTAGGCACCACGAGTGGGCAGCCCTGGGTCCGGCAGGTCGGGCTGCGGGTCCGGTGGCAGCTGGCCGGCCGCAGCATCTCCGACCGCGGCGACCACGGCTCCGCCCAGGTCTGCCACAGCGCCCGGGGAGTCCGTGCACACGGTGCCGCTGATCCCGATGCGGGCCAGCCGCTGCTCCTCGACCGCGCTGCCGGCCACCGCCACCGCGCGGACGTCGTGCCGCAGGAGGTGCATGACGGCGTCGCCGTCGAGGTCCGGGAGGTCGCCGGCCACCACCGCCACCTCCCCCTGTCCCGAAGTCGCCGCACCCAGCAGGTCGGGCAGGTCGACGCACCGGCGCAGGACCACGATGCCGGCGGCCTCCATTGCCCTGAGGACCTCGACCTCCCAGGCCGCGTTGCCGGCCGCAAGCAGGACACTGACGCGGTCCCCGTGACCCATGGCCACCTCCTCAGCCCTGGCGGGTGATGACCACACGGCCGGTGCTGGTCGCACCGAGCGCGTCGCCCAGAGGCTTGTCCGGCGCCACCGCGACGATCACCTGGCGGCTGGTCTCGGGAGCCAGGCTCGAGCCCACGCGAGATAGCCGGACCACCACGACGCCGGACAGCACCAGCCGGGCGCGCAACCGGTCCCCGGGGACGGCGTCGCGGGGCGCCACCCACACGTCGACCGTCGAGCCTTCTCGCACGGTCACGGGCACGTCATCGACGTCGACCCGCAACGGCACCTCGACCAGGTGACGGCTGGTCCCACCGAGGGCGGTGCGGGGCACGAGCTCGCCGGCGCCGATCGGCCGGGACAGGGCCTGCCCGGTCGGGGCGGGCCCGGCGAAGTAGTGCCCCCTGTCCGCGCTGTCGGCGAAGTGCACCGCTCGCTGTTGCAGGACGTCAGCGGTCAACCGCGCGCCCGCGGGCAGGTCCTTGCGCGCCGACCACACCGCGACCGTGTCCTCGCCCGAGCCGAGCAGCGCAGCACCGACGAGGACCGAGAGCGCAACGATCAGCACTCCGACGATGATCCGGGGGTCGCGCCAGCCGGGCCGGGTTGCCCGGCGGGCCGGTGGGGCCGACGGTGTGCTCACCGGCGACGGAGCGGTCCGAGCCATCAGTCTTCCCTTCCGAGAGCAGCGTTGCGCTTCCACAGCCAAACGGCATCGTCGCTTCGCAACTGCCGGCAAGCAGTGGCAGAGTGATCCACATGGTGCAGACGCCGAGGTTCCTGACCATCCCAGACGTGGCCGAGATCCTCAACACCTCGGCGGCCCAGGTTCGGGCGCTGCTGTTCAGCGGCGACCTGCGGGGCATCAAGATCGGGGGCCGTGGCCAGTGGCGTGTTGAGGTGAGCGAGCTCGAGGCCTACATCCAGCGCCAGTACGCCCGCACCGACCAGCTGACCCGGCAGGGCTCCCCCGAGCACGACCCGCCAGTCGGCGGCTGAGCCTCCCGCAGTCATCGGCGTTCGCGCACCGTCACCAGGGCCCGCAGCGGCACCACCTCGACACCACCCCCGTCGAGACCGCGGACCTCGACGAAGTCCTGCCCGACGCGGGCGAGCGTGCCCTCGACGCGGTCGCCACTGAGCAGCTCCACGACGCACTCGCGCCGGGCGGCGGCCAGTGTCCGCAGGGCACTGCGCATCGACAGCCGGGCCGTGATCGGCAACGCCTCCTCGCTCACGGCGCGCTCGCCCAGCCCGGCAGCGGTCAGGACCGCTGCCACGGGCACCAGCCAGGAGGCGCCGTGCTCGTCGTCGACCTGGAGCCAGTCGGCGCCCACCCGGCGTATCCGCCCACGCAAGAACTCACCCGTGCACAGCCGCAACCGCAGCGTCGACGAGCCCGCGCCGTGGAGCCGAGCGAGGAGGGAGACCTGGGCGTACTCCCCGAGCGCCAGCTCCCCGACCTCCGCGTCGCGCTCGGCGAGGTGCAGGCCCGCGGCCTGCTGCTCGAGGTCGTCGAAGACGGCGAACAGCGAGTCATCGGGGTGCATGCCTGCGTCTTCCCACCTTCGGGGCCGGGCCAAACGGCGTTGTGGACAACCGATTGACATCTTCCGCAAACGGGACTTGCATGATGCAAACACAAACAAACGCAAGGAAGCAAGGGTGTTCCGGATGGTCTTTCTCGGGGAGACGGGTTTCACCCACCTGCTGGTGGGCGGCGCTGCCGCAGCCGCCGGGCTCAGTGCGGCCTGGCTGCTCCTCGTGCTGGTTGCCGCGACCCTCGAGGCAGCGACCAGCGGGCGACTGGCGCTGCTGCGGTTCACCGGCTGCCCTCTCGTGTGGCGGCGACGGCTGCTCCGGCTGCTCGTGCCGGCACTGGCACCGGTGCTCGGCCTGGGTGGCGCCCTCCCCGCGACGGCCTCCCCGGGCGGCCCCGCAGGACCCTCTCACGGCCCGGCCGGCGTCGGCTGGCCAGCCGCCGCCCTGGCGGGCCTGCCGCTGCCTGACCGCCAGCCCGCAGCCGACACCGAGCGCGGGACCGACCGCACCGTGGCTCCGGTCGTGGTGGAAGCCGGCGACACGCTGTGGCAGATCGCCGCGCGATTGCTGCCGGCCGGGGCCGATGCCGGCGCAGTAGCCGGGCTGTGCTCCCTGCTGTACTCCACCAACCGACGCCTCATCGGCGACGACCCAGACCTCATCAGGCCCGGACAGCGCCTCCGGGTGCCTGCCTCCGCCTTCCAGCCAGCCACCGCCACCCCCGTCGAGGAGGAAGACCGATGACGCAGCTGCCCACTCGGCCGAGCACGAAGGCGCCGGTGGTGCCGGCACCACGCACAGATCTGGCCCGGGTGACCGCGCTCGTGCCGGGTCCCCGGCCGGGCCCGGTGCCGTTGGCGAGCATCCAGGGCACGCTGGCGTTGCGGTTCGACAATGTGCCGCCGCCGCCGCCACGGTCCGCGCCGGCTCCGGAGATGGTCGAGCGGTTCGCCACCAGGTTCGCCCATGCGCTCGTCGAGGTCACCTCCGGGGACCGCAGCCCCCAACAACTGCTGCGCTGGACCAGCGAGCGGGTGTACGACGACCTCAGCCGGCGTGCGCTCGCCCTCCAGCAGGCCACTCCCAACGACCGGCGGGTTCGCCGGATCCGGCCACAGGTGCGCAGCGTCCGGGTCTTCCGGCCGAGCCCGACCGCCGCGGAGGTCAGCATCCACGTCCGCCACGGCCGCCGGTCGCAGGCGATCGCAGTCCGGATCGACCACGTCGACGGCCACTGGCACTGCACCGCGGTGCACTTCGGCTGACGCGCCCCCCGGTCGACGCGCGCCCGGGCTCAGCCGTTGGCGCGAGCGGTCAACCCCGTCGGGCCCCCGGGGGCGCCGTGGCACTTCTTGTACTTCTTCCCCGACCCGCAGGGGCACTCGGCGTTGCGACTGACGTTCGCGAAGGGGTCGTCGGCGTTCGTGACCGTGGTCGTGCCCTTCACCTCCGCGTCGCCGACCTCGCTCGGGGCCGAGTAGGTCAGGTGCTGCGGGGTGGTGGGGACCTGCAGGCCCCTGGCCAGGATCTGCGGCGCGTGCTCCGCCGCGACTGCGACCAGCTCCTCGTCGAGCTCCTCGGCCTCCTCGGGCTCCTCCTCGACCTGCACCTCGAGGTTGAAGAGGAAGCCGACGGTCTCCTCGCGGATGCCCTCCTTCATCGCCGCGAACATGTCGAAGCCCTCGCGCTGGTACTCCACCAGGGGGTCCCGCTGGGAGTAGGCGCGCAGGCCGATGCCCTCGCGCAGGTAGTCCATCTCGTAGAGGTGCTCGCGCCACTTCCGGTCGAGCACCGACAACAGCACCCGCCGCTCGAGCTCGCGCATCACCTCCGAGCCGATCTCGGCCTCGCGCTGCTCGTAGGCCTTCTGCGCGTCGGCCTGGAGGTCGGCGAGGAGGGTGTCGCGATCCATCCCGTCACGGCCGCCGGCCTCCGCCTCGAGAGCCTGCCAGCGCAGCGACACCGGGTAGATCGTCCGCAGCGCCGTCCACAGCGCCTCGAGGTCCCACTCCTCCGGGAAGCCCTCGGTGGCCGCGGTCACGTAGGTCGACACGGCGTCGTCGATCATCGTCCGGATCTGCTCGTTGAGGTCGCGCCCCTCGAGAACCTCGCGCCGCTCGCCGTAGATGACCTCACGCTGCCGGCTCATCACGTCGTCGTACTTCAGGACGTTCTTGCGGGACTCGAAGTTCTGTGACTCGACCTGCCCCTGGGCGTTCTGGATCGACCGGGTCACGGACTTGTTCTCGATCGGCACCTCGTCGGGGATCTTCAGTGCCACCAGCACGCGCTCGACCCAGTCGGCCCGGAAGAGCCGCAGCAGGTCGTCCTCGAGGGAGAGGTAGAACCGCGACTCACCCGGGTCCCCCTGGCGCCCGGACCGGCCGCGCAGCTGGTTGTCGATGCGCCGGGACTCGTGCCGCTCCGTGCCGAGGACGTAGAGTCCGCCGACCGCCTTGACCTCGTCGTGCTCGGCCTGCACCTGGGCGCTGATCCTCTCCACCGTGGCCGGCCAGGCGGCTTCGTACTCCTCAGCGTTGTCCACCGGGTCCAGACCGCGGCCGCGCAGCTCCTGGTCGGCGAGGAACTCCACCGAACCGCCGAGCATGATGTCGGTTCCTCGACCGGCCATGTTGGTGGCGACGGTCACCGCGCCCTTGTGGCCGGCGAGCGCCACGACCTTGGCCTCGTCGGCGTGCTGCTTGGCGTTGAGCACCGTGTGCGGCACGCCGCGCTGCTTCAACAGGCCCGACAGCAGCTCGGACTTCTCCACCGAGGTGGTGCCCACCAGCACCGGCTGGCCCTTCTCGTGGCGCTGGACCAGGTCGTCGACGACCGCGTTGAACTTCGCCATCTCGGTGCGGTAGACGAGGTCCGGCTGGTCGACGCGGGCCATCGGCTTGTTGGTCGGGATCGGCACGACCCCGAGCTTGTAGATCTTGTCGAACTCGGAGGCCTCCGTCATCGCCGTGCCGGTCATCCCGGAGAGCTTCTCGTAGAGCCGGAAGTAGTTCTGCAGGGTGA
>JAICXL010000096.1 GCA_025980475.1 Nocardioidaceae bacterium
GCGAACGGGTTGTTGCCGGGACGCGGGGCACCGGGCCGGGCGGCCGGGGGCCGCGGCGCAGCGGGACGCGGGGACGTCGGTCGCGGCGCCGGGGCGGACCCAGCCTCACCGGGCGTGGTGTCAGTGCCGGCTTCCGGACCGCTCTCGGGCCCGGCCTCGGTGCCGGCCTCGGTGCCGACGCCAGGCGCGGCAGCGGCCGGCGGCTCCTGCGCGGCCGGCTCCTCGGGAGCGGCAGGCGTGCGCGGGCCGGGCTTGGGGGCCGCCGTGGCCGGCGGAGCCTCCTCGGCGGGGCCCTCAGCTGCCGCCTTCGCCGCCACCTGCTGGTCCGGCTGCTGGTCCGGCTGCTGGTCCGGCTGCTGGTCCGGCTGCTGCTCCGGGGCCTCCGCGGTCTCGGGAGCGTCCCCGGCGGGGGCGGCCTTCGCCGCCTCCTTCTTGGCGGCGGCGGCCTTCTTCGCCGCCTTCTTGGCGGCCGCTGCCTCCGCCTTGGCGGTCAGCTCGGCGCCGTACTTGTCCTCGAACCGCTTCACGACGGGCGGCTCGACGGTCGACGACGGGGCTTTGACGAACTCCCCGAGGTCGCCCAGCATGCTCAGGACGTCCTTGCTCGGGACGCCGTACTTCTTGGCGAGTTCATGGACTCGGACCTTGGCCACGTGTTTCCTCCTGGTCCGAGCCCTGGCGGGCGCTACGGACCGTTAGTTGGTTGGCAAGCTCATTGGTTAGTACTCATCGAGTGCTCATGAGCTGGTGCTCCCATTCCTGTTCAGGTCTGTGCTGACTTGGTCTTGCTGTCGCTACGTTGCCCGCTGGCAACGGTGACGTACGCCCGGAGCGCCTCGAGCCCCAGCGCCTTCCCGCCCTCGTAGCGGAGGGACCTGCGGAAGGCACGTCTGCGCTCGGCGAGCTCGAGACACGCGGTCGTGGGGTGCAGGTGCGCCCCCCGTCCGGGTGCGGTGCCACGCGGGTCGGGTACGACGGCCGGGCCGTGCGCGTCCTCACCGAGTGTCACTCGTAACAACTCACGCTTGGTGGCTCTTCCCCGGCAACCAACACAGGTCCGTACGGGCCCCTGTCGGGTGTCGGATCGGGAAACCACCACCGGTGAGTCTAACCGGTCACCGGGCCAACTTCCGAACTGGCTGGTCAGCGGTCACTCCGCCGGCTCCTCGTCGGAGCGGATGTCGATGCGCCACCCGGTGAGCCTGGCAGCGAGCCGCGCGTTCTGGCCTTCCTTGCCGATGGCCAGCGAGAGCTGGAAGTCCGGCACCACCACCCGGGCGGACCGCGCCTCCGCGTCGACGATGATCACCTGGGAGACGCGGGCCGGGCTGAGCGCGTTGGCGACCAGCTGCCCGGGATCGTCGGACCAGTCGATGATGTCGATCTTCTCGCCCTGCAGCTCGTTCATCACATTGCGGACCCGCTGGCCCATCGGCCCGATGCAGGAGCCCTTGGCGTTCACGCCGGGCACGTGCGAGCGGACCGCGATCTTGGTGCGGTGGCCCGCTTCCCGGGCGAGCGCGACGATCTCGACGGTGCCGTCGGCGATCTCGGGGACCTCCAGGGCGAAGAGCTTCTTGACCAGGCTCGGGTGGGTTCGCGACAGCATCACCTGCGGGCCGCGGAGGCCCTTGCGGACACTGACCACCAGGGTCTTGATGCGGGTGCCGTGGGCGTAGTTCTCGCCCGGGACCCGCTCCCCGGCCGGGAGCAGCGCCTCGAGCTTGCCCAGGTCGACCATCACGTCGTTGGGGTCGCGGCCCTGCTGGATCACGCCGGAGATGATGTCGCCCTCCTTGCCGGAGAACTCGCCGTACTTCCGCTCGTCCTCGGCGTCGCGGAGCCGCTGCAGCATGATCTGCTTGGCGGTCGTCGCGGCGATCCGGCCGAAGCCCTCGGGGGTGTCGTCGTACTCCCCCAGCAGCTCGCCCTCGTCGTTGCGCTCGGCAGCCAGCACGGTGACGTGGCCGGACTTGCGGTCCAGGGCGACGCGCGCGTCCTCCTTGGCGCCCGGCGTCTTGTGGTAGGCCGTGAGCAGCGCCTGCTCGATGGCCTCGACGAGGATGTCGAAGGAGATCTCCTTCTCGCGCTCCAGCATCCTCAGGACGCTCATGTCGATGTCCATCTCAGCCCTCCTTCGACTTGTCGCGGGCCCGGTCCCCGGCCTTGAACTCGATCTGCACCCTGGCCTTGCGCACGTCCGCGAAGGCGACCTGGCGCTCGTCGCCGGCGACCACCAGGGTGGCTGCCTGCTCGTCGCAGCCGGTGATCCGTCCGGTGACCGAGGCGCCGTCGACGAGGTCCGCCTCGACCAGCCGGCCCTGGTTGCGCCGCCAGTGCCTCGGCAGCGTGAGCGGCCGGTCGACGCCGCGCGAGGAGACCTCCAGCGTGTAGGGCTGGGCACCCATCACGTCGGAGCCGTCGAGCAGCCGGGAGACCTCGCGGGTGACCCCGGCGAGGTCGTCCATGGTGGGTCCGCCGTCCTTGTCCACTGCCACGCGGAGCATCCGGCGGCGCCCGGCGCTGGTGAGCTCCACGGCCTCGAGGTCCACTCCGAGCGCGGAGAGGGGCCCGGTCAACATCTCGACGAGGCGGTCCCGGGTGTCCGGCGTGCTCACGGGCGACCTCCTGCTGTGATGTTGTGGCAGCCCCACCCTAGCGGCTCCGCAGCACGCTCCCGACTACGATTCCGCCGTGCCCCCACCTACCCCGGAGGACCCCGGCCTGCCTCGCCGCGCGGTGCTCGGCATCCTGGCGGCCGGTGCCGTCGCCGCCGTTGCGGGTGGTTGCACGACCAGCGCGTCCGGGCACACGGCGGGCCGGCCCCCGGCCGTCGTCCGGCGGCCGCGTGGTGTCTCCCCCGACGTGGCCCTGGCGGTCGCCGCGATCGCCCGCATCGGCATCGTCGCCGACCTGCTCCACCGCACCGTCGCCCACCACCGCGGACTCCGTCACCAGCTCGCCGGTCTGGCCGCGCTGCATGCCGCCCACCTGCAGCTGCTCCGGGAGGCCGTCCCCGCCGACCGCCGCGCTGCTGCGCGTGTTCCGACGGGCCACCGGGGGCGCGTCCCTCGCCGGCAGCAAGCCGCCCTGGCCGCGGCCGTCCAGGCCGAGCGCGACCTGCGCCCCCAGCTCGAGGGGCTGGCCGTGCGGGCGGAGAGCGGCGAGTTCGCCAGGCTTCTGGCAGCGATGTCCGCCGCGGTCGCCCAGCAGCTCGCGGCGGTGGCCCCGGAAAAGGCTGTTCGGTGAAGCCGTTGGCTGCGCTGCAGGCCACGCTGGCCGGCGAGCACGCAGCCGTGTGGATCTACGGCGTGCTCGGCGCCCAGTCGTCGCAGTCACGGACCCCCGGGCTCTTCGACGAGCTCAGCACCGCCTACGCGCTGCACCGCAAGCGACGCGACCAGCTCGAGGTGACGATCAGCGGGCTCGACGCCCAGCCGGTCGCGGCGCAGGTCTCCTACGCGCTGCCGAACCCGGCGCGCACCACCGCCCAGCTACGCGCAGCGGCACTGCAGGTGGAGCAGCGGCTCGCGGACGTCTACGGCCAGCAGGTCCAGAGCACGACGCACGCCCAGCGTCGATGGGCAATCGCGGCGCTCGACGACTGCGCCGTTCGCCAGCTGGGTTTCGGCGGCTCGCCCACTGGCCTCCCGGGGATGCCGATCACCGCCACCGGTGGATGACGTCCAGGACGTCGGCGAGCCGCCGCACCATTGGTCCGGCTCGGCCTCGTGGAGATCACGTCGACACCGGGACCGACCGGCGTCCGCGTCGTGTGGACGCCAACGGGTCGTCGCGGGTCAGCCGCGCACCACGCCCAGCAGGTGCGGTACGGCGTCCACGAGCAGCACGTCCTCGCGGTCGCCGGACCGGCGGTCCTTCACCTCGACCCGACCATCGGTGAGCCCACGGCCGACGGTGACGATCGTCGGCACCCCGATCAGCTCGGCGTCCTTGAACTTCACGCCCGGGCTGACCTTCTTCCGGTCGTCGTAGACCACGGTCAAGCCCGCCTGGGAGAGGTCCGTGGCCAGCGCCTCGGCCGTCTCGAAGATCGCCTCGTCCTTGCCGGTGGCGACCAGGTGCACGTCCGCGGGACTGATCTCGCGCGGCCAGGACAGGCCGAGCTCGTCGTTGTTGTCCTCGGCGATCGCCGCGACGGCGCGGGAGACGCCGATGCCGTAGGAACCCATGGTGACGGTGACGAGCTTGCCGTTCTCGTCGAGCACCTGCAGTCCGAGGGCGTCGGCGTACTTCCGGCCGAGCTGGAAGATGTGCCCCATCTCGATGCCGCGCGCCGACTCGAGCACACCGTCCGGACAGCTCGGGCACGGGTCGCCGTCGCGGATCTCGGCGGCCTCGATGGTGCCGTCGGGGGTGAAGTCGCGGCCGGCGACCAGGTCGAGGACGTGCCGGCCGGGCTGGTTCGCGCCGGTGACCCAGCGGGTGCCCTCGACGACGCGGGGGTCGACGAGGTACCTGATCCCGGAGGCGGACTTCTCCCCCAGCGCCGCAGGCCCGATGTAACCCTTGACCAGGGCGGGGTGCCTCTTCATCTCGGCCTCGTCCATCGGCTCGACCTCGATCGGCTCGAGCTGGCCCTCGAGGCGCTTCTGGTCGACCTCGCGGTCGCCGGGCAGGCCGATGGCAACCGGTTCGCGGGTGCCGTCGGGCTGCTTGAGCACCATCAGCACGTTCTTGAGCGTGTCGCCGGCGGTCCAGGGCCGGTCCTCCCGGGGGAAGGCCGCGTTCAGGTGGTCGACGAGGGTCTGGATGGTGGGCGTCTCCGGGGTGTCCTCGGCATGGGCGGCGGGAGCGTCGGCGTACGGGACCGGCGCCGGCGGGCGGACCTGCACCGCCTCGACGTTGGCCGCGTAGCCACAGCTCGTGCAGCGTACGTAGGTGTCCTCCCCCACCTCCGCCTTCGCGAGGAACTCCTCGGACTTCGACCCGCCCATCGCCCCCGACGTCGCCTTGACGATCACGTAGTCGAAGCCCAGCCGGTCGAAGGTGCGGACGTAGGCCTCCCGGTGGGCTGCGTACGACGCGTCCAGTCCCTCGTCGGTCGTGTCGAAGGAGTAGGAGTCCTTCATCACGAACTCCCGGCCCCGCAGCAGACCCGCGCGGGGCCGCGCCTCGTCGCGGTACTTCGTCTGGATCTGGTACAGCCAGACCGGAAGGTCCTTGTACGACGAGTAGAGGTCCTTCACCGCGAGGGTGAACATCTCCTCGTGCGTCGGACCGAGCAGGTAGTCGGCGTCCTTGCGGTCCTTGAGCCGGAAGATCCCGGCGCCGTACTCGCTCCAGCGGCCAGATGCCTCGTAGGGTTCCCGCGGCAGCAGGGCGGGGAACTGCAGCTCCTGGGCACCGATCGCGTCCATCTCCTCGCGGACGATCCGCTCCACGTTGCGCAGGACGCGCAGCCCCAGCGGGAGCCAGGAGTAGATGCCCGGGGCGGCCCGACGGATGTAGCCCGCCCGGACGAGCAGCCGGTGGCTCGGCACCTCTGCGTCCGCCGGATCGTCGCGAAGGGTCCGCACGAACAACGTCGACATCCGCAGGATCATGCGGAGAAGGCTAGCCGTGGCGGCCGATGAGGCGCGAAGCGGTTTCCCAGCGGGGGGCGGATGACGCAATTGTGAAAATCTCGTGACGCGGCGCGCATGTCGTTGACGAGACGACGATCTCACGCCAGCGTGAATTCGGTCGCATGTGCGACCCCACGCACACGGGAGGGCACGAGAGATGTCGGTCAAGTTGGAAGGCCCCGGTCAATCCGGCTTCGCCGGTGACGACCCGAAGCTGAAGAAGGACTTCGGGACCATCGGGCTGCTGTTCACGGCCATCGGCTCGATCATCGGCTCCGGCTGGCTGTTCAGCTCACTGCACGCCTCCGAGCAGGCAGGTCCGGCGGCGATCGTCTCCTGGGTCGTCGGCACGATCATGTTCCTCCTGATCGGGCTGAGCTACGCCGAGCTCGGCGTGATGTTCCCCCGCAGCGGTGGCGTGGCGCGCTACCCGCACTACGCGTGGGGCTCGTTCGCGAGCTACTCGATGGGTTGGGTCACCTGGCTGGCCTGTGCCGCGGTCGCCTCGGTCGAGGTCTCGGCGGTGCTCACCTACGCCACCTCCTACCTGCCGTGGCTGGAGCACAGCAACGCGACACTGACCGGGTGGGGCCTGTTGATCGCGATCGCGATCATGGCCCTGTTCGTCGCCATCAACTACCTCGGGGTGCGCTGGTTCGCCCGGATCAACAACGTGCTCGTCTGGTGGAAGCTGGGCATGATCGTCCTGGTCATCGTCGCCATCCTGGTCTCCGCCTTCCACGGCATCAACTTCCACCTGACCACCAAGGACGGCAGCGGCTTCGCGCCGTACGGCCTGAAGAGCGCCTTCGAGGCGATCCCCGCGGCCGGCATCGCCTTCAGCTTCCTCGGCTGGCGCCAAGGCATCGAGCTCGCCGGCGAGACCAACAATCCCAAGCGCAACGTGCCGCTGACGCTGATCGGCTCGGTGCTGATCTGCGGCATCCTCTACATCCTGCTGCAGATCGCGTTCATCGGCGCCCAGAGCCCCCACGCGCTGGCCCAGCACGGCTGGCACGACGTCGGCAGCCTGATCAGCCTGGGGAGCACCGCAGGGAACTTCAGCCCGCTGGCCGTCCTGGCCAGTGTGCTCGGGATGAGCTGGCTTGCCGGGCTGCTCTACGCCGACGCGTTCATCTCCCCCGGTGACACCGGCCTGATCTACACCAGCGTCACCGCGCGGATGTCCTACGCCATGGGCCGCAACCGCAACGCGCCGCGCGTGCTGGCCCACGTGAACGACAACGGGGTGCCCTGGCCGAGCCTGATCCTGGCCTGGGTCGTCGGCTGCATCTTCTTCCTGCCGTTCCCGAGCTGGCAGGCCCTGGTCGGCATCGTCACCTCGCTGACCGTCCTCTCCTTCGGCAGCGGCGCGATCGCCCTGCTCACCTTCCGCAAGCAGATCCCCGACCAGGAGCGGCCCTACCGACAGGGCGGCGTGTGGGTCATCGCCCCGCTGGCGCTGCTCTCGACCAACCTGATCATGTACTGGGCGGGCTGGGACCAGGTCTGGAAGATGATGGTCGCGGTCGCGATCGGCTACGTCCTGCTGGTCATCTTCCAGGTGACCGACACCCGGAAGCGCGCACCCCAGCTGGACTTCAAGTACGGCTGGTGGGTGCTGATCTGGTTCGGCGGGATCACCCTGGTCAGCTGGCTGGGCAGCTACTCCGGCATCAGCGACGTCAAGGAGGCGGGACAGGCCGACCTCTACGGGTTCAACGGCGGCATCATCGCCAACGTCATCCTGACCATCGTGGTGCTGGCCGTCGCATGGAAGTGCCAGCTGCCCGGACACCGCGTCCAGGCGATCCTCGACCTGCCCGACGAGGACGAGGTCGTGGCCGGCGAGCCCCCCGTCAGAACATGATCGTCGAGAAGGTCCCGCTCTGCCGGAAGCCGACCCGCTCGTAGGCGGCCCTGGCCGCGAGGTTGTGGGCGTTGACGTAGAGCGAGACCGTCGGCGCCACCTCACGCAGGCAGGTCTCTACGACCGCGGCCATCCCCGCGACGGCGAGCCCCTGGCCGCGCCGGTGGGGGGCGACGTAGACGCCCTGCACCTGGCACGCGCTCGACGTGGCGCACGCGACCTCTGCCTTGAAGAGGACCTCGCCGTCCTCGATGCGCGAGAACGACCAGCCCCGGCTGACCAGCTGGGCCACACGGGCGTGGTAGAGGCTGCGCCCGCTCTGGGGCCCGTCACCGGTCTCCGGTGAGACGCCGACCTCCTCGGTGTACATCGCCACGCAGGCGGGGTAGAGCGTCTCGAGGTCGTGGGGGTCGGTACGACGGACCAGCGGGTCGGGCCGCACCAGGGGCGGGCGGTCGGTGAGCAGGTGCGGCTGGTCCCAGCGCACGTCCCGGGGCCGGTCCCAGAAGTGCTCGAGCCCGGCCCACAGCCACTCGACCTGCTCCCGGGGCCCGACGATCGTCGCACTCGACCGGCGACGCCGCGTCGCGCGGCGGGCGAAGGCATCGCACGCCTCGCGGGAGGCCAGCACCGGCACGAGGTTGGCGCCGACGTGGCACAGCGACACCAGCTCGCCGTCGTCGACGTAACCCCACATCTCGCCGCCGAGCCATCGCTGGTCGAGCTGGGTGATCCGGCTGCGGTACTCCGCGAACACGTTCGTGACCGGATCCTCGGCGATCAGCTCCAGGGCCGCGCCGAGGTCACTGGGCCCGAGGACGCGGACACCCTGTTGCAACCGGAGCACGTGCCGGAGCCTACGTCAGGCCCGCGAGCTGTGGCAGCCGCTGGCGTGGGCGCACGCGCGCTGGAGGGGCCCCTCGCGGCCTTCGACAGGCCGCGGCAGCTGGCCGCGATGGCCCCGGCCGTCCGGCACTACCCTGGCGCAGCCCCTGGCAGCAGGCGGGGCCGTCGACGTCGGCGACCCGGCGCAGCTACGCACACCCCGACCCGCCACCGCGACGGCTAGGAGACGCTCACCTCTGCGGCGCCGCCCTCGACGGGCTCCATGCCCTCCGCGATGCGCAGGGCCTCCTCGATGAGGGTCTCGACGATCTCCGACTCCGGCACGGTCTTCACGACCTCGCCCTTGACGAAGATCTGGCCCTTGCCGTTGCCCGACGCCACCCCGAGGTCGGCCTCGCGGGCCTCGCCGGGACCGTTCACGACGCAGCCCATCACTGCCACGCGCAGCGGCACCTCCAGGCCGTCGAGGCCCGCGGTGACCTTCTCTGCCAGGGAGTAGACGTCGACCTGGGCCCGACCGCAGGAGGGGCACGAGACGATCTCGAGCTTGCGGGGCCTCAGGTTGAGCGACTGCAGGATCTGGATCCCGACCTTGACCTCCTCGACCGGAGGTGCGGACAGCGACACGCGGATGGTGTCGCCGATGCCCTGCGACAGCAGCGCCCCGAACGCGGTCGCGGACTTGATCGTGCCCTGGAACGCCGGGCCGGCCTCGGTGACGCCGAGGTGCAGCGGCCAGTCGCCGGCCTCCGACAGCAGTTCGTAGGCCCGCACCATGACGACCGGGTCGTTGTGCTTGACGGAGATCTTGAAGTCGTGGAAGTCGTGCTCCTCGAACAGCGACGCCTCCCAGACGGCCGACTCCACCAGTGCCTCCGGCGTCGCCTTGCCGTACTTGGCGAGCAGCCGCTTGTCGAGCGACCCTGCGTTGACGCCGATGCGCAGGGATACGCCGGCGTCGGACGCGGCGCGCGCGATCTCGGCCACCTTGTCGTCGAACGCCTTGATGTTGCCCGGATTGACGCGCACGGCCGCACAGCCGGCGTCGATCGCCGCGAACACGTACTTCGGCTGGAAGTGGATGTCGGCGATGACCGGGATCTGCGA
>JAICXL010000099.1 GCA_025980475.1 Nocardioidaceae bacterium
AACCGGGTAAGGCCCCCAGTAGACGACTGGGTTGATAGGCCGGAGGTGTACAGCAGTAATGCCCAGCCGACCGGTACTAATAGGCCGAGGGCTTGTCCCTCAAAGATGTTGCGCGTCCACTGTGTGGTTCCCGAGTTGCGGTCGGGAGCCAAAGAGATTTTGGCTGACAACTCCATAGAGTTTCGGCGACCATAGCGAAAGGGAAATACCCGGCTCCATTCCGAACCCGGAAGTCAAGCCTTTCAGCGCCGATGGTACTGCAACCGGGAGGTTGTGGGAGAGTAGGACGTCGCCGGACATACTTTCGTGAGGGTCGCTCCGTTATCGGGGCGGCCCTCACTTCAATTTCGCCCCGTTGTTTCGAAGGAGCTTCTCGTGCCGCAGGACCGACCCAGGCAGCCGGACCGAGGGGAACGACGCGCGGGGACGTCCGGCCAGCAGCGCCGCCCGGGGCCCCCGCGGCGGAATTCGCCCGGTCGCGGCCAGACCGGTCGTGACCAGACCGGTCGTGACCAGGCCGGTCGTGACCGGCGTGGCGGTGACGACCGTGGTCGTGGCCAGCGGAGGGATCCGCGCACGGAGGAGCAGCGGACCGAGGACCAGCGCCGCTACGACGGCCCGCCGATTCCGGAGGAGATCACCGGCCGCGAGCTGGACCGCTCGGTGGTCGCGCAGCTGAAGTCGCTGCCCGAGAAGCTGGCCGTCCGGGTCGCCCGCCACCTGGTGGCGGCCGGGATGCTCGTCGACAGCGACCCGACGCTCGCCTACCAGCACGCCCTGGCCGCGCGGTCCCGCGCCGGCCGGCTGGCGGTCGTCCGGGAGGCCGTCGGCGAGGCCGCCTACGCCGCAGGGGAGTACACCGAGGCGCTGGCCGAGCTCCGGGCAGCCAAGCGGATGAACGGAGCCTGGGACTACGTCGCGATCATGGCCGACTGCGAGCGTGCCCTCGGACGTCCTGACCGAGCGCTCGCCCTCGTGCGCAGCGCCCCGGTGGACAAGCTCGCCCCTGCCCTGCGCGCGGAGCTGACGATCGTGGAGGCGGGCGCCCGGCGCGACCGCGGCGAGGTCGACGCCGCCCTGCGCACCCTCGAACAGGCCCCGTTGCAATCCCGGTCACGCGAGTCCTGGGTGGCCCGGCTCCGCTATGCGTACGCCGACACCTTGCTGTCCGGGGGCCGGCGGGCGGACGCGCTAGCGTGGTTCCATCGCACCGAGGCCGTCGACGCGGAGCGGGCGACCGACGCAGCGGAGCGAGCCGCGGAGCTCGAGCGCGGCGACTGACCACCTCGTCTCCCCAACCTCCGCTGCCAGCTGGTTCTGCACAGCGGCCGACCTCCAGCTGTCCGGGTGCGGGACCCGGGGCCACGCTGTGGTCCAGGAGGTGGTGTCAATGGACGACGAACCGAGCACCAACGAGGTCACGCTCCGCGGCCGGGTGAGCTCGGAGCCGGAGCTGCGGGTGCTGCCCAGCGGTGACCAGGTGCTGACCTTCCGGCTCGTGGTGCGCCGGGCAACCAGCTCGCCGATGGCCCGCGGGTCGCGTCAGGTCTCTGATTGGGTCGACTGCGCAGTCTGGGGCGGTCGCGCCCGGCACACCGCGGCGGCCTGGCACGCGGACGACGAGGTCGCGGTCAGCGGTGCCCTCCGCCGGCGCTTCTACCGCACGACGAGTGGTTCGGCGACGCGGCTGGAGGTGGAGGTGCTGTCCGGCAAGCGGCTGCGTCGGGCGGACAGGCATGCGCCACAATCGGGGCGTGCTGAAGCCCGCTGACCGGCCCCTTGCCCAGACCTACGACCTCGCGGTGCTCGACCTCGACGGGGTGCTCTACGTCGGGCGCCGCGCCGTGTCGGGGGCCGTCGAGGCGGTCGAGCGAGCCCGCGCCGCGGGTCAGAAGGTCGCCTTCGTCACCAACAACGCCGCCCGGCCACCGGAAGCGGTCGCCGTCCACCTCGGGGAGCTCGGCGTCCCGGCGACGCGCGAGGACGTGGTGACCAGCGCTCAGGCCGCGGCCCGGCTCGTCGCCGGCCTGGTCGACGCCGGCAGCGACGTCTTCCTGTTGGGGGGTGACGGCCTGGAGCAGGCCCTCGCCGAGCGGGGCCTGCGGCCGGTGACGACCCCCGGGGACGCCGTGGCCGCCGTGGCCCAGGGCTACGGCCCGCAGATGCCGTGGCGGCAGGTCATCGACGGGGCGATCCTCGTCGCCGACGGCCGGCCCTGGGTGGCGAGCAACACCGACATGACCTTCCCGACCGAGCGTGGTCTCGGTCCCGGCAACGGCACCCTCGTGGACCTGGTTGCCCGGTTCGCCGGCAGGCGACCGATCGTGGCCGGCAAGCCGGAGCGGGCCCTCTTCGAGGAAGCCCTCGAGCGGGTCGGTGGCGGCCGGCCACTCTTCATCGGGGACCGGCTCGACACCGACATCGCCGGGGCAGCCCGGGTCGGCTGGGACAGTCTCCTCGTGATGACCGGCGTCACCGGAGTGGCGGAGCTCGTCGCCGCGCCGCGCGGGCAACGCCCGAGCTTCCTCGGCGCCGACCTGGGGGCCTTGCTGGAGCCGCAGCCCGCGGTCGCCCCCGGTGACGGGCCGGCGGCCGTGACCGAGGTCGGCGGCTGGTCGGCGCGGGTCCACGACGGAGCCGTGCGGATCGCCGGTGCGGGTGACGCGTCCGACTG
Source organism: Nocardioidaceae bacterium (assembly GCA_025980475.1). Taxonomy (GTDB): domain Bacteria; phylum Actinomycetota; class Actinomycetes; order Propionibacteriales; family Nocardioidaceae; genus Marmoricola. The sequence continues at coordinate 2,675 of JAICXL010000099.1, forward strand.
GTGGCGCGCCCTGGCAGGCACGGCGTGGACTCATCTGGACCGCACCGGCGAGCCTGTCGGCCACCGCAACCTCCAGCCGCCCCGGTAGCCTCGGCCCATGACCGAGGACCAGCCACCCCGGACCGGCCACCCGGCCGTCGACGAGGTGCTTCACTCCATGGAACGCATCGACGAGCTCCCGCTGCCCGACCAGGTGGCCGCCTTCGAGGGTGCCCACGAGTCCCTGCGGCGCAGCCTGTCGGGCGCGGAAGCGGAGCCCGCCGCGAAGCCGGAGTGACCCCGCCATGCCGCCGAGGCGCCTGCGGCTCGATGCCGAGCTGGTGCGTCGAGGACTGGCGCGGTCCCGCGAGCACGCAAGCGAGCTCATCACCGCCGGCCTGGTGACCGTCGACGGCGGCCGGGCCACGAAACCTGCCACCGCCGTCGCGGTGGACGCAGCGCTGGTCGTCCGGCAGGACCCCGACCGGCCCCAGTACGCCAGCAGGGGCGGCCACAAGCTCGCCGGCGCGCTGTCGGCGTTCGGGAGTGCCGGCCTGCGCGTGGCGGGACGCCGAGCCCTCGACGCCGGCGCATCGACAGGGGGCTTCACCGACGTGCTGCTGCGGCGCGGCGTCCGCGAGGTGGTCGCCGTCGACGTCGGCTACGGCCAGCTCGCCTGGTCGCTGCGCTCCGACGAGCGTGTCCGCGTGCACGACCGCACGAACGTCCGCGAGCTGACACCCGAGCTCATCGGCGGCCCTGTCGACCTCGTCGTCGGTGACCTGTCGTTCATCTCGCTGGCCCTGGTGCTCGACCCGCTCATCGGCGTCCTGGTCCCTGACGGCGACCTCGTACCGATGGTCAAGCCGCAGTTCGAGGTGGGCAGGGAGCGTCTCGGCAAGGGCGGCGTGGTCCGCGATCCGCAGCTTCGGGCGCAGGCCGTCATCCGGATCGCGGAGCTGGCCGCAGAGCGCGGCTGGAGCACCCGGGGGGTGGCGACCAGCCCCCTGCCGGGGCCTGCGGGCAACGTGGAGTTCTTCCTGTGGCTGCGCCGGGGAGGAACGCCGGTCGACGCCGAGCGGATCCGCGAGGAGGTGTGCCGGACCCCCGGGCTGGGGGAGCTGGATGAGAAGGTGGGCCCGTGAGCGACCCAGGACCGCGCCGGAGCATCCTGCTGCTGGCCCACACCGGACGCGAGGGAGCTCGCTCCGTGGCGCAGCAGGTCGTCGACGCCCTGCACGAGCACGGACTGGTGGTGCGGATGCTCGCCGAGGAGGCCGCCGAGGTCGGCCGGGCCGACGGCACCGGCATGGAGCTGGTCCGCGACCCGGCGGAAGCCGCCCACGGTTGCGAGCTGGCGGTCGTGATCGGTGGCGACGGCACGATCCTGCGGGCAGCCGAGCTGACCCACGCTGCGGGCACCCCGCTGCTCGGTGTCAACCTGGGTCACGTCGGCTTCCTCGCCGAGGCGGAGAGCGAGGACGTCGAGTCGACCATCGAGGCGATCGTGCACCGGCGCTACTCCGCCGAGGAGCGGCTCACCATCGACGTCTCCGTCTTCCGCGACAAGGAGCTCGTCGAGACCACCTGGGCGCTCAACGAGGCGAGCGTCGAGAAGGCGGCCCGCCAGCGGATGCTCGAGGTGGTCGTGGAGGTCGACGGCCGCCCGCTGAGCCGCTTCGGTTGCGACGGCGTGGTCTGCGCGACACCGACCGGCTCCACTGCCTACAACTTCAGCGCGGGTGGACCGGTCGTCTGGCCGAGCGTGGAGGCCCTGCTGATGGTCCCGATCAGCGCGCACGCGCTCTTCTCCCGCCCGATGGTGGTGGCTCCGTCGTCCGTGCTGGCCGTCGAGGTGCTCGCCCAGACGGAGGGTGCCGGCGTGCTGTGGTGCGACGGCCGCCGCACCGTGGACCTGCCTCCGGGCGCCCGCATCGAGGTGCGCCGGGGCCGCCGCCCGGTGCGCCTGGCCCGCCTCCACGAGGCCCCGTTCACCGACCGGCTGGTCGCGAAGTTCGAGCTGCCGGTCTCGGGCTGGCGAGGTGCCTCCGACCGCCGCCGGCGCAACGGCCCCCGCCCCGACGAGGCGCCGGCATGATCGAGGAGATCCGGATCAGTGCGCTGGGGGTGATCGAGGAGTCGGTGCTCGAGCTCGGACCCGGGCTGACGGTCATCACCGGTGAGACCGGAGCTGGCAAGACCATGCTCGTCACCGCGCTGGGCCTGCTCCTCGGTGGCCGTGCCGACACCGGTTCCGTGCGGAGCGGGGCCCGGGCAGCGCGGGTGGAAGGCGTGGTGGGCGCCGACCCGGCGCTGACGGCGTCGGTCGAGGAGCTGGGCGGCGACGTGGACGAGGGGCAACTGCTGATCGGGCGCCGGATCTCTGCCGAGGGTCGCTCCCGTGCCTTCGTCGGGGGTGCGGCGGTGCCGGTCTCAGCACTGGCCGGCGTGACGGACGGGCTCGTGGCCGTCCACGGCCAGTCCGACCAGCACCGGCTGCTGCGCGCGGACGCGCAGCGTGCCGCCCTGGATGCCTTCGCCGGAGACGCCGTCACGGAACCCCTGGGTGACTACGCCGAGCGGCACGCCCGCCTCAAGCAGGTCGAGGCCCAGCTGCACGAGGTGGTCGGCTCGGCTCGGGAGCGGGCACGCGAGGCCGAGCTGCTGCGGCTCGGGCTCGAGGAGGTCGAGGCGGTGGCGCCCGTCCCCGGGGAGGACGAGTCCCTGGCCATCGAGGAGGCCCGACTCGGGTTCGCAGACACGCTTCGCACTGCTGCAGAGACGGCCCGGGAGAGCTTGTCCTCGGAGCAGCAGGCCACCAGCGCAGGGGCCGTTGACGCCCTGGGCGCCGTCGCAGCGGCGCGCAAGGCTCTCGACGGGGTGCGCGACCACGATCCCGAGGCCGGTGCGCTCGCGGATCGCGTCGCGGAGATCAGCTACCTGCTCTCCGACGTCGCGGCTGACGTTGCCTCCTACACGGCCGGCCTCGAGACCGACCCGGCGCGTCTTGCGGCCGTCTCCACGCGGCGGGCTGCACTCACCGCGCTCACCCGGAAGTACTCCGACTCCGTCGACGGCGTGCTCGCCTGGCGCCGGTCGGCCGCCGACCGGCTGCTGGAGCTCGACGGTTCCGACGACCGCGTCGCCGCACTGCAGGAGGAGCGTGACGCCTTGCGCGGCACGTTGGCTGCCCTGGCAACCGTACTGAGCGCCGCCCGCGCCGAGGCGGCTCAGCGGATGGCCACGGTGGTCACCGCCGAGTTGCATGCCCTGTCGATGCCGCACGCCGGGTTCAAGGTCCGGCTGGGTCGCGTCGAGGACCCGGACGGACTCGAGCTCGACGGCCAGTGCTGGCACTTCACGGCCAGCGGGGTCGACGACGTCGAGCTGCTGCTCGCAGCCAACGGGGGAGCCGAGCCCCGCCCGCTCGACAAGGGCGCGTCCGGCGGTGAGCTCTCGCGCGTCATGCTCGCGGTCGAGGTCGTCTTGGCAGGCACCAGCCCGGTGCCGACCTTCGTCTTCGACGAGGTCGACGCCGGAGTGGGTGGTCGGGCAGCGGTCGAGGTCGGCCAGCGACTCGCCCGGCTGGCCCGTGACGCCCAGGTTCTGGTGGTCACCCACCTGCCCCAGGTGGCGGCCTTCGCCGACTGCCACGTGGTGGTGCGCAAGTCCAGCGACGGCAGCGTCACCACGTCCGGGCTGTCGGTCCTCGATGACGAGGGTCGTGTCCGCGAGCTCTCCCGGATGCTGGCCGGGCTGGAGGACTCCGAGACCGCCGTCGCCCATGCCCAGGAGCTGCTGGGTGTCGCCCAGGCAGCTCGGCCCGCGCCACGCTGAGGCCGCCCACTGCACCGGAATGCCCTGCTGTGCGTGACAAACTGACCCGGTCATGAGATCTCCGCGCCCCGGAGGCGGTGCCGGGACCGAACCGGCGACCGCCACCATCCGTAGCCACCGACGCACCTCTGTCGTGGTGTCCCGGCTCTCCCCGGGAGACATAGCGGTGATCCACCAGATCGACCTCGACGCGAGCACCGCCCGCGACCTGCTCCGCCGGCAGCCGCAGGCCGTGGTCAACACCGCTCCGTTCGTCTCGGGGCGGGTGACGAACCTCGGTCCGGGCATGCTGGCCGAGGCCGGGGTGGTGCTGGTCGAGGCCACCGGGGTGGAGCCCGAGGCAGTCCGGGACGGTGCACGCCTTCGTCTCGTGGACGGCACTCTCTACGACGGCGAGGAGCCGGTGGTCCGTGGCACGGTGGTCACCGCAGCGGAGATCTCCCAGCGCGTCGACGCCGCACGCGCAGGGATGGGGGCCCAGCTGGACAGCTTCACCAGCAACGCTGCGGAGTACCTCCGTCGCGACGAGGAGGTGTTGCTCCACGGCCGTGGCGTCCCCTCCGTGCGCAGTCGCCTCGAGAATCGCCCGGTGGTGGTGGTGGGCCCCGAGGCCGACCCGACAGAACTCCGGGGCCTGCGTCGCTACGTGCGTGACCAGCGGCCGGCGGTCATCGCCGTCGACAGCGCCGCCGACAGCGCCCGCCGCTGGCTGCGCCCCGATGTCATCGTGGTCGGCGAGGAGGCGCTTGCCGGCCTTCGGGACGGGCAGGCCGCGGTGAGCACGCGTGCCGTGCGACGGGCCCGCGACGTCGTGGTTCACACGCGGCGGCCGGGGGAGAGCGCCGGCGAGAAGCGGCTGGCCGCCCTGGGGGTCGAGCCGATCCGGTTCACCGGAACGGTGAACTCCTTCGACGTCGCGATGCTGCTGGCCCACCACGCCGGGTCCAGCCTCGTGGTCTCGGTGGGCTCACGCAGCGGACTCGACGACCTGCTCGACGGCAGCAGGGCCGAGCAGGCCAGCACCTTCCTCACCCGCCTACGGGTCGGGCCCTCACTCGTCGATGCCGCGGCGGTGCCCCAGCTCTACTCCGGACGGATGCGCTGGTGGTACATCCTGCTCGTGCTCCTCGCCGGCCTGGTGGCGCTCGCCGTCGCGATCGGTACGACCCCGGTGGGCCAGGACTGGTGGGACCAGCTGCGCTCGCATCTCCACTTCCTGATCATGAAGGGCTGAGGTTCCTTGCTCTCCTTCCGCTACCACGTCGCTTCCCTGGTGGCCGTCTTCCTGGCCCTGGCTGCCGGCATCGCCCTGGGTGGGGGCCCGCTGCAGCACCTCGGTCGCGGCACCTCCGACCAGGACCTGGCCTCGGCCCGGGCCGCGCTGGCGAACCAGCGGAGCCGCAGCGCAGACCTGCAGCGGCAGACCACCCTGGCCGACCAGTTCGCCGCGGCAGTCGGGCCGCGCCTGGTCGCCGGCAAGCTGACCGGCCACACCGTCTCGCTGGTGCTGCTGCCCGGTGCCGACCCCCAGGTCGTCTCGGACCTCTCCGCCCTGGTCAGCCGCGCGGGCGGTCGTCTCGGGGGCACCTTCTCCGTGCAGGACAAGACGACGCAGTCGGCCAACCGGCAGCTCGTCGACGCGTTGACCAGCCAGCTGGCCGCCCAGCAGAAGCAGGTGTCCCTGCCGCCCGCTGCCAGCACCTACGAACGGCTCGGCGGCCTGCTCGGCCGCCTCGCCGGCAGCACCACCAAGGGCGGAGCGGCGTACGACGCGCCCGCAGTCAGCATCCTCGCGGGCCTGGACACGGCCGGGCTCGTCACGTCGAAGGGGCAGCCGCAAGGCCGCGGTGACCTCGTGCTCGTGGTTGCGGGCCCGCCGTCGGCCGGGGCCGCCGCCGAGGCCGCCCCGGCGATCGAGGAGGCCGTGTCCGCCGCGATGGCCCCGATGACACGAGGTGTCGTCGTCGCCGGCCCGACGAGCTCGGCGACCGGGGGCGGGGTCGTGCAGGTGCTCCGTTCGGACAACGCCGCCCGCCAGGTGACCACGGTCGACTCGGTGGACACCGGTCCCGGCCGGGTCGCGACCGTGCTGGCCCTTGCCGCCGCAGCGGGCGGTGGCCACGGTGCCTACGGGGTCGTTGGTGACGTGGCAGGGCCGATGCCGGGCGCGGCAGTCAACGGCTCCCGCAGTTCTTGATAGGGTCGAACCCCGTGGAGAGGCAGCCGACCAAACACGTGTTCGTCACCGGGGGAGTCGCCTCGTCGCTCGGCAAGGGCCTCACCGCCTCCAGCCTCGGTCGGCTGTTGAAGTCGCGGGGTCTGCGGGTCACGATGCAGAAGCTCGACCCCTACCTCAACGTCGACCCGGGGACCATGAACCCCTTCCAGCACGGAGAGGTCTTCGTCACCAACGACGGCGCCGAGACCGACCTCGACATCGGCCACTACGAGCGCTTCCTCGACACCGATCTCAACCACATAGCGAACGTCACGACCGGACAGGTCTACTCGAGCGTGATCGCCAAGGAGCGCCGCGGCGACTACCTCGGCGACACTGTGCAGGTCATCCCGCACATCACCAACGAGATCAAAGACCGGATCCGGGCGATGTGGGGCCTGGACGTCGACGTGGTGATCACCGAGATCGGCGGCACGGTGGTCGACATCGAGTCGCTCCCGTTC
>JAICXL010000050.1 GCA_025980475.1 Nocardioidaceae bacterium
CGACGCCCGCCTGCCGGAGGTAGTCCTGCAACAGCTCCGCCGCGGGTGTCTCGTCGGCCAGGCCGCCGGCGTTGCTGGTGTCGATGCGGATCAGGTCACGGGTAAGCCCCACGACCTCCGCCTGCAGCTCCGCATCGTCGGCTCGCACGCGCCGGAGCCTACTCGTGGCCCTGCTTCGAGGTCTCCTCGTGTGAGTAGCGTGGAGCCATGATCGTCGCCATCAGCATCAGTCCCTCCGGCGCAGACGAGACCGGAGGGGTCAGCGAGTCCGTCGCCGAGGCCGTCAAGGTGATCCGCGAGTCCGGGCTGCCCAACGAGACCAACGCCATGTTCACCAACATCGAGGGCGAGTGGGACGAGGTGATGGCCGTGGTCAAGCGGGCGGTCTTCAAGGTCGCCGAGACCTCTCCTCGCGTCGGCCTGGTGCTCAAGGCCGACCTGCGGCAGGGCTACGACGACGGGCAGCTGGCCGGCAAGGTGCAGCGGGTCGAGGCGCGCCTCTCGTGAGGTCGGAGAGTTTCTCCGTCCGCACCGGAGGGGAGGACGCCGTCCTGGACCTCACCGACCGGTGCACCGGCTTCGTCTCCGGTGAGGGTGACGGGCTGCTGCACGTCTTCGTGCCGCACGCGACCGCAGGGATCGCGATCATCGAGACCGGTGCCGGCTCCGACGACGACCTGCTTGCCGCCCTCGGGGACCTGCTGCCGGCCGACGACCGGTGGCGGCACCAGCACGGGACGCCCGGCCACGGCCGCTCGCACGTCATGCCGGCGCTGGTCCCGCCCTACGCCACCGTGCCGGTGGTGGGCGGTCGCCTACAGCTGGGCACCTGGCAGAGCCTCTGCCTGGTGGACCTCAACGTCGACAACGCCGAGAGGCAGGTCCGGCTCTCGTTCCTGACGGGCTAGGGGTCAGGCTGCCGGCGAGTCGGCCAGCAGCCGGTCGAGAGCGGCGTCGATATCGAGGTGCTCGGACTCCCGGCCCAGGGGGACGCAGGCCAGGCTCCTCTCGACGAAGGCGTGCAGCTCGCGCGCCGGCGCCTCGAGAAGCACGCCGTGCTCGGTGGGGTCGAGCTCGATCACGACCACCGCGGCAGCCTCTGCGCTGAGACAGGGCCACACGTGCACGTCGCCGTCCCCGATGGGTTCGTAGCGGCCGTGCACGAGCAGGTCGCGGGCGAAGGTCCAGGTGACCGAGCCGGCGGTCGGGCTGGTGAAGGTCGCGGTGACCGCCCACGGGTCGCTGGGGTGGTAGCAGAAGGTGCCGGTGACGGGCTCTGCTCCGTCGAGCAGCTGGAGTGTGAGGGTGGCGGTCACGTCGTTCATGCCGATGAAACGGAGACGCGCGGCGGCCATGACGCGGTTTCCTGCATCGAACATGTGTGCGACGATGAACCGCATGTCGTCGTCCGTCGCCCCGCCCGGCTGGCCGGCCGCTGTCCGCCCCCCGGGCGCGCCCGACTGGGAGCGCACCGCGGTCGGCTGGCTGCTGGACATCTGCCCGCCCGACTACCGCGGCTACGCCGTGCTGCGTCGCCACCCCGTCGTACTCGCCCGGTTCGCGGTGCTGCACGTCGAGGCCTGCCAGGGCGCGGTCAACCGGGGCCTGAGCGAGGCGCGGGGCGCGCTGCGCGACGTGGCCGGGCAGGCCGCCGTCGAGGCGGCGGTGGAGGCCTGGCAGTGCGAGTCGGCCAGGCTGCTCGCCGAGCGGCGGGCCGTGGGCCTGGTCGAGGAGGCGCTGCGCGGCCGGAGGTTCGTCCCGCGCCTCTAGGCTGGGGCCATGGCCAGGCTGTCGGTGATCCTCCTCGTCGACCGGCGGGGACGCGTGCTCCTGATGGAGCGCGACGAGCACGCCCCGCAGTCGGCGAACCAGTGGGGCATGGTCGGCGGTCACGTCGAGGACGGCGAGGAGTTCGAGCCGGCTGCCTACCGCGAGCTGGAGGAGGAGACCGGCCTGCGGCTGGCGCCGGGCGAGCTGCAGCTGTGGCGGGCCGAGGCCTTCACCTACTCCGACGGGCACGGCGGCGCCTACCACGTCTACGTCGCCGGAGTGGACCTGACCGACGACGACATCGTGGTCGGCGAGGGCCGGCAGATCGTCTTCGTCGACCCGGCACACCTGGCGCGCCTCGACCTGGCGGAGTCGGCGGCCTGGTTCGTCTCGCGCTTCGTCGAGTCCGACGACTACCGGAGGCTGGCCGGGTGACGGCGCTGACGGGGCCACGGACGCCGCTACGGATCATCCCGGTGCCTGGCACCGGTGCCGAGGACGTGGTCGTCGACGACGCCGGCATGGTGTGGACCGGCACCGGAGACGGCAGCATCTTCCGGGTGCGCCCGGACGGCAACCGCGTCGACCGGGTCGCGCACACTGGCGGTCGTCCACTCGGTCTCGAGCTGCTGCCCGACGGCCGGCTGCTGGTGGCGGACGCCCACGAGGGCCTGCTCGCCGTCGAGCGCGACACCGGCCGGGTCGAGCGCCTGCTGGACACCGTCGACGGCAGCCGGATGGTGTTCTGCAACAACGCTGCCGTGGCCGCCAACGGTGACATCTGGTTCTCCGACTCCAGCACCCGCTACCCGATCGAGCGGTGGCGGGACGACTTCGTCCAGCACACCTGCACCGGCCGGCTGCTGTGCCGTCGCGTGGACGGCACCGTCGAGGTGGTGCTCGACGGGCTCGCGTTCGCCAACGGCGTCGCGCTGGCGCCGGACGAGTCCTGGGTGGCGGTGGCGGAGACGGGCCGCCGGACCGTCGTACGCCTGTGGTTGGGAGGGGAGCGCGCCGGACAGCGGGAGCTGCTCTGCGCCGACCTGCCCGGCTACCCCGACAACATCGCCCTCGGCAGCGACGGGCTGCTCTGGGTCACGATCGCGTCGCCGCTCGACCCGGTCGTCGAGCTGCTGCAGCACCGCGCGCCGCTGGTGCTGCGCAAGGCGGCGACCCGGCTGCCGGAGGCGCTCCAGCCGCAGCCGAAGCGCACCGCCCGGGTGCAGGCGTACGACGCCTCAGGGACGCTGGTGCATGACGTCGACGCGGACCCCACGGCGTACCACATGGTCACCGGGGTACGGGAACACGACGGGGCGGTGTGGCTCGGCAGCCTGGTGGAGCCTGCGGTCGCCGTGGTCGACGCCGGTTAGACTCGACTGCTGCGCCGGCAGCGTCCAGTCCGGCCGCGTCCATTTGATCGGGAGAGGGGAAGCATGGGCCACCTCGAGCACATCGCGGGCCCGCAGGACCTGCGCAACCTCGATGACCGCCAGCTCGACGAGCTCGCCACCGAGATCCGCGACTTCCTGGTCACCAAGGTCTCCCGGACCGGCGGGCATCTCGGCCCCAACCTCGGCGTCGTCGAGCTGACCCTCGCGCTGCACCGGGTCTTCGACTCGCCGCGCGACCGGCTCGTGTTCGACACCGGCCACCAGGCCTACGTGCACAAGATCCTCACCGGACGCGCGGCCGGCTTCGACCAGCTGAAGCAGGAGGGCGGGCTCTCCGGCTACCCCAGCCGTGCCGAGTCCGACCACGACATCGTCGAGAACTCCCACGCGTCCACCGCCCTGTCCTGGGCCGACGGCCTCGCCAAGGCCTATGCGATCCGGGGGGAGGACCGGCACGTGGTCGCGGTGATCGGGGACGGCGCGCTGACCGGGGGGATGGCGTGGGAGGCGTTGAACAACATCGCCGCGGGCCACGACCGGCCGCTGGTCATCGTGGTCAACGACAACGGACGCTCCTACAGCCCCACGGTCGGAGGGCTCGCCGAGCACCTCACCGCGCTGCGCACGAACCCGCGCTACGAGCAGGTGCTCGACCTGGTCCGGAAGAAGCTCAACGGCGTGCGCGGTGTCGGGCCCGCGGTCTACGACACCCTGCACGCGATGAAGAAGGGCATGAAGGACGCCCTGGCCCCGCAGGGGCTGTTCGAGGACCTCGGCCTGAAGTACGTCGGCCCGATAGACGGCCACGACCGTGCAGCGGTCGAGCAGGCACTGGCCCAGGCGAAGCGCTTCGGCGGCCCGGTGATCGTGCACGCGATCACCCGCAAGGGCTTCGGCTACGACCCCGCCGAGCGCGACGAGGTCGACCAGCTGCACGGACCGGGCCCCTTCGACGCGGTGACCGGCCTCGAGCGCCCCAAGGGTCGGTCGTGGACCGACGCCTTCTCCGAGGAGATGGTGGCGATCGGTGCCGAGCGCAAGGACGTGGTGGCGATCACGGCGGCGATGCTGCACCCGGTCGGGCTCGCGGCGTTCGCCAAGGCCTACCCCGACCGGGTCTTCGACGTGGGGATCGCCGAGCAGCACGCGGCGACGAGCGCGGCCGGGCTCGCCACGGGCGGTCTGCACCCGGTCGTGGCCGTCTACGCCACCTTCCTCAACCGGGCCTTCGACCAGGTGCTGATGGACTGCGCCCTGCACCGGTGCGGGGTCACCTTCGCCCTGGACCGCTCCGGAGTCACCGGCGACGACGGCGCGAGCCACAACGGCATGTGGGACATGTCGATGCTCCAGGTGGTCCCCGGGCTGCGGCTGGCGGCCCCGCGTGACGCCACCCGGCTGCGCGAGCTGCTCCGGGAAGCGGTCGCCGTCGACGACGCCCCCACGGTGGTGCGCTTCCCCAAGGGCGCGCCCAATCCGGACATCGAGGCCGTGGACCACGCCGGCGGCTGCGACCTGCTCTTCCGCAAGGGCGTCCGCGACGTGCTGTTGGTCGGCGTGGGGGCCATGGCAGCCACCGCTGTGGAGGTCGGCCAGCGTCTGGTCGCCCAGGGGATCGGCGCCACGGTCGTCGACCCGCGGTGGGCCAAGCCGCTCGACCCGGCCCTGGTCGAGCTCGCCGCCCAGCACCGGCTGGTGGTCAGCATCGAGGACAACGGCCGGGTCGGCGGCGTCGGGGGGAGCCTGCTCCAGCTGCTCACCGACGAGGGCGTGACCACGCCGACCCGGGTGCACGGCATTCCCCAGCAGTTCCTCCACCACGCCAAGCGGGCGCGGCTGCTCGAGGAGGTCGGACTGACCCCGCAGGCGATCGCGCTGCAGGTCGTGCAGGACGTCACCGCGCTCGACGGTGGCCGGGCGCTGATGCACGTCGACTGACGATGGCCCGTCTCCGGTGGCTGGCGCTGGTCCTGTCGGCCGCCCTCGTCGTCTCGTGCTCCAGCACCACACCCGCACGACCGGGCCCGCAGCACCGGGCGGCGGCGCTGCGGGCGATCGAGCAGCGGGTGCTCGACCAGCGGGCCCAAGCGATCCGCAGGCATGACCTGAGCGGTTTCCTGCGCACCGTCGACCGGAAAGACCACCGCCTGGTGCATCGGCAGCGACGCTTGTTCGCCAACCTCGCTCAGCTGCCGCTGGAGCGGTTCGGCTATCGCGTGCTGGCCCACGGCGAGGTGCGCTCGGTGATGCAGCTGGCGGGCTACGACGCCTGGCCGGTCCGGCACCGGGTCGCCCTCCGCTTCGGCCGGGTCCACGGCCGCGTCGTGGTTGTCGGAGCCGGGCCGGGACGGCACCCGCTGCCGTGGCAGCTCACCCGCATCCGGGTCGCCCGGGCCCCTGGCGTGCTCGGTGTCTTCGACCCGACGATGTGGCCGCACGCCCGCGAGGTCATGGCAGCGGTGGCGGCCGGGCGTCGTCAGGTCAGCGCCGCGGTGCCCTTCTCGTGGGACGACCACGTGGTCGTCTACTGCTTCGCTGACCACCGGGTGCTCAACGCGTTCGACGACGTGCCGGGCGGCGGCAGCATCACCCACCTCGGCGCGATGACGTTCCCCGTCTACTCCGCCGCAGACGGCACCCGTCTGGCGGCGATGCGGTTCACGGTGCTGCCAAGCTCGGTGCGCGCCGGCCAGCCCTTCCTCGGCAGGATCGTGCGCCACGAGCTCACCCACGTGGCGATCGGCAGCCGCGACGACGGCGACCCGGTCTGGGTCTCCGAGGGGATCGCGGAGTACGTCGGCGCCCGGCCGATCAGCCGCGACCAGCGCCGGATCCCGCGGATCGCGGTGCAGCGGGCGCGTGAGGGCGTCTCGTCGATGCCGTCCTCGAAGGGCTTCAACGGCCCCGACCAGGAGTGGAACTATGCCCTCGCCTGGATGGCGTGCGACTACATCGCCAGCACCCAGGGCGAGGCCAGGATGTGGCAGCTGATGACGGCGCTGCACGCCCACGGGAAGGGCACCCCCGACTCCCGTCAGGACCCGGTGCTCCGCCGCGTGCTGGGCTACGACAGCCACACGCTCGCCCGGCGGGCGGCCGCCCGGATCCTGTCGATCTACGGCTGACGGGCCTGCCCTAGGGTGTGGGGGTGACCGAGGCCAGATACGTGCACATCGTCGACGAGGTGCCAGAGCTGTCGGAGGACAGCAGGCCCGTCCTGGTGACCGCGCTCGCCGGCTTCCTCGACGCGGGCAACGCAGCCGCGCTGACCGTCGGCCACCTCGCCGGGGAGGACGCCGGGCGCGTGGTGGCCAGCTTCGACATCGACGAGTTCTACGACTACCGCGCCCGACGGCCGCCGCTGACCTTCCACGAGGACCGCTACACCGACTACGAGGCGCCGCGGCTGGTCGTGCGGTTGATGGCCGACGCCCGTGGGTCGTCGTACCTCCTCCTCGCGGGGCCCGAGCCGGACATGCGCTGGGAGGCCTTCGCACGCGGTGTTCGCGCGGTCGTGGAGCACTTCGGGGTCCGGCTGATGGTGTCGCTGGGGTCCGTGCCGATGGCGGTGCCGCACACGCGACCGGTGCAGCTGACCAACCACGCCACCCGCCAGGCGCTGCTGGTCCAGGAGAACCCGTGGAAGGGCGAGATCCGGGTCCCGTCCAGCGCGCAGGCCCTGACCGAGGTGCGGCTGGGGGAGTGGGGCCACGACGCGGTGGGCTTCGTCGCACACATCCCGCACTACGTCGCGCAGTTCGACTACCCGCAGGCCGCCGTTGCCCTGCTCGAGGGCGTCGAGGAGGTCACCGGCCTGGAGTGGGAGCACGCGTCGCTGCGGGCCGCCGGTGACGCCCGGCAGGTCGAGATCGCGACCCAGATCGAGGACTCCGACGAGGTCCGCAGCGTCGTGCAGGGCCTGGAGCAGCAGTACGACGCCTTCCACTCGGCCGGCACCAACCTGCTCGCGGAGGACGAGCCGCTGCCCTCGGGGGAGGAGCTCGGGGCGCAGTTCGAGCAGTTCCTGGCTCGTCTGGACCGGCCGGAGGAGGACTGATGCCGCGCTCGGTCGAGGAGCTGATCGCGCTCCTCGACCTCGAGGCGATCGAGGACAACCTCTTCCGGGGCAAGCAGCCCGACACCGCGTTGCAACGCGTCTTCGGCGGCCAGGTGGCGGCGCACGCGCTGGTCGCTGCCGCGCGCACGGTCGACGCCCGCTATGTCGTGCACTCGATGCACTCCTACTTCCTGCGGCCGGGCGACACCTCGGTGCCGATCGTGTACGACGTGGACGCCGTCCGCGAGGGCCGGTCGTTCGCCACCAGGCGGGTGCTCGCCCGCCAGCACGGCCGGCCGATCTTCGGCATGACCGCGAACTTCCAGGTGCCCGAGGACGGCCTCGACCACCAGGACGTGATGCCCGACGTCCCACCGCCCGAGGAGTGCGAGGACCTCATCGAGATCGGTGGCCGGTCGGCCGGTGACAGCGAGGCGTGGCAGCGGGAGTGGGCCGCGCTGCAGGTCCGCTATGTCGGGGACTCCCGGCCGGGCGGCGTCCTGGCGGACCCCGCTGTGCCGGCGCGGGCACGGTTGTGGATCCGCATCCACGGACGCCTGCCCGACGAGCCGCTGCAGCACACTGCCGCGTTCACCTATGCCAGTGACATGACTCTGCTGGGCGCGGCGCTGGTGCCGCACGGCGTGCACATCTCGTCGCCCTCGATCCAGGCCGCGTCGCTGGACCACGCGATCTGGTTCCACCGTCCATTCCGCGCGGACGAGTGGTGGCTCTACGACCAGCACTCGCCGTCGGCGTCAGGCGGCCGGGGCTTCACGATCGCGCGGGTGTTCGCCCAGGACGGCCGGTTGGTGGCCAGCGTGGCCCAGGAGGGCCTGATCCGGCCGGTGGCCCACGACCGCAGGCCGTAGGCCGGATCGCGTTCCCCGTGCGGGTGACCCGGCTGCGGACGAGTCAGCCGGGTCAGCGGAAGTGCCTCGTCGAACAGCCGCCTCGCCTCACCGCAGCCCGGCCTCGTGCGCCAGGATCGCCGCCTGCACCCGATCACGCAGGCCCAGCTTCATCAACACTCGGGCGACGTGGGTCTTGACCGTGCTCTCGCCGATGAAGAGCTCCGCGGCGATCTCGGCGTTGGACAGGCCTGCGCCCACCAGCCGCAGCACCTGGACCTCCCGGTCGGTCAGCCGGGCCAGGCATCTGGCGTCGGGTCGCGGCGGCCCCGAGGTGAACCGGTCGAGGAGTCGCCGCGTGAGCGCGGGGGCGAGGAGGGCGTCGGCGCCGCGGACGACCTGGCGGATCGCGCTGACGATGTCCTCGCCCGGCATGTCCTTGAGCAGGAAGCCTGAGGCGCCGGCGCGCATCGCCCGGTAGACGTACTCGTCGAGGTCGAAGGTGGTCAGCATCAGCACGCGCGTCGGTGCCTGCTTCGCCGCGATCTGCTCCATCGCCTCGAGCCCGTCGGTGCCGGGCATCTGCACGTCGAGCAGGATCACGTCGGGCGCGGAGTCCGCGACGAGGTCGACCGCCTGGGTGCCGTCCGCCGCCTCGCCGACCACGCGCAGGTCGGGCTCGCCCTCGACGATCATCCGCAGCCCGCTGCGCACCAGCGGCTGGTCGTCGGCGAGCGCCACGGTGATGGTCGTCCTACTCACGGGGTCGCCACCGCGATCGGTGCCGTGGGCAGCAGCGCGCGCACCTCGAACCCACCGTCCACGAGCGCGCGCCAGGTGGCCTCGCCGGCACCGGCGGCCACCCGCTCGCGGATTCCGGCCAGTCCGCGACCGGTCCCGGGACCCGACCCTGCGGCGGCCGGCGCGGAGTTGGCGACCGCAATCTCGATCCGGTCGCCGTTGCGGCCGACGGTGACCGCCACGCGCGCCCCCGGCGCGTGCCGCAGGACGTTGGTGAGCCCCTCCTGGACGACACGGAAGGCGATCACCCGCTGCTCCGGGTCGAGGAGCTCCTCGGGGGCGATGTCTGTGTGCACCTCGAGCCCGGCGGCGCGGACCCGTTCGACCAGGGCGGTGAGGTCCGCGGTGGTGCCATCCAGCGCGAGGCCGGCCACGCCGCTGCGGGCGACCGTGGCCACGGTGCGCATGACCTCGCGCGCCCGGTCCGGCTCGGCCTCCGCCAGCCGCCGGGCAGCACCGGCCTGGAGGGCCACGACCGTCAGGCTGTGCCCGATGGCGTCGTGGATCTCGCGCGCCAGCCGCAGCCGCTCCTCGACCACGGCCCGTGCCGCGGAGGCCGCCTCCTGCCCAGCGAGCAGCTGGTAGTTGACGCGGGTCTGCTCCACCAGCCGGCTCACCTCGTTGACGGCGAGACCGCCCAGCCAGCACATCAGGATCAGCACCCCCTCGCCGAGTGGATCGCCCGTGCCCACGCCGACGAGCTGGCCCAGCCAGCACAGCACCAACCCTGCGACCGCGGCGCGTCGGCGGGCCAGGGCGGCCACCGCGAAGGCAGCCGCGAGCACGAAGGCGGTTTCGCTCAGACTGCCATCGAGCGGGGCCACCAGGCGCGAGTAGGCCGCAGTCGCGACCCACGCCGCTCCCACCGCCAGGACCGGTCGCCACCAGGCGAACACCAGGGGAGCGCCCACCACGAAGGCTGCCGGCAGCACCACCCACCCGGGCGCGCTCAGCACCAGCGCGCCCGAGGACTCCACGGACAGCCCGGCCACGAGGCCACCGGCTGCGAGCACGGTCCACGGCTGGGCGGCGTGCCGCAGTGCGCGCACGTGGTCGGCCGGCGGCAGCTCCGGGACCGGCTCCTCCTCGGCCGGGGCGGTCAGTGCCACCACCTCCTCGCGGGTGCGCGAGAGCAGCTGTCGCGCCGACGCCTCGACCTCGGTGGGGTCACCGGAGGACTCGGCCGAGGCAGCGAGCTCCTGCAGGCCCTTCAGCAATGTCGGCTGCAGCCGCTCGACGGTCTGCAACCGCTCCACGAGCACGGCGGACTCCTGCTGCGTGTGCTGGGCCTCGAGGATCAGCTGGTGCTGGTCGCGCAGCACCCGCAGGCGGTCGTGGCGGACCCGCACCAGCCGGCCAACCGCGGTGGGCAGCAACCCGATGAACGTGGTGACGAAGAGGATGCCGCTGACCCGCTGCCACCCGGTCATGGTCGTCGCATCGGCGGTCACCACGACGACCAGCGGCAGGAGGACGCCGAGAGCGACGGTCCTTCCCGACCCGTGGGCTCCGAGCGAGTAGCAGGCCAGCATCATCGCGACGATCCACGTGCCGCCGCCGTCCGAGGCGTGCGGCCACACCACGGCCGGGATGGTCGTGCCGAGGACGCCGCCGACGGCGGTCACGCACAGCGGCACCAGGGGCCACCGGCGCCGCACGGCGAGGGAGCCGAGCCACAGCGCCCCGGAGGCCTGGAAGACGAGCAGGCCGGGAACGGCGTGGTGGTGTACGACGGCCTCGGAGAACGCGGCTACCACGAAGCACACGGCGACCGCCGCGTCGGCCCTGCTCACCCCTCGCACGCGCTCAGCGTAGGAGGGATCGTGGCCGCAGGAGTCCTCCTTCCGGAGGACGCCCGCCGGCGGACCAGATCGGCCCCGACAGCGGACGACCCGGCGGTCGTGCCTCCGTAGCGTCCCGGAGCAGTCGCCTCACAGAAGGGAAGCTCCGATGAGCTCTTCAACCGCAACCCTGCCGAGCAGGACCGGGACCGACGCCACCTGGCTGCGCCTCGTGCAGCTCAGCGTGGTCGTGATCGTCGTTCCGCTGGCCATCCTGGCGATCGTCAACACCTACTTCACCACCGTGAGCGACAGCCACTTCCGCGACGCCGCCGACTACTGGTTGACCGCACCCGGCCTGCCGATCGCAGTTGCCGGCATCGGCATCGCCCTCGGGGTCCACAAGCTCCAGCGCGGCGCGGACGGGCGCCTCGGCACCATCGGCATGTGGCTGAACGCGCTGGCGCTGATCGAGCTGTTCGTGCAGCTGCTGGACTCGGTCGTCGTCGGAGCCGAGGTGCGGTGGGGGCCGTCGTACCCCGTCTGCACGGCGGCCAGCCTGATCGGGCTGGCGCTGCTCGCCGCGGGGTCGTGGCGCACCGGAATCCTCCCCCGGTGGATGCTCGGCCTGTGGCCGCTGGTCTGGACCGTCGGGAGCTTCGCCGCCGTGGGCCTGATGCCGTTCGTGCTGATCGCGTTCCTGGTCGCCCTCGGCGTCACCCTGACCCGACGCCTCGGCTCCGGAGCCGCTTGCGCCCGGCGCGGTCCTCGACCGGCGTCGCGCCCCGGGAGCTCGGCGGCCGAGGTGCGAGAGCGCTAGTCCGAAGCCGGGTCATCCACGGGCAGGTAGCGCTCCGACTCTGGATCCCACACCCACGATCCATGGCGAGGATCGGTCTC
The DNA here is from genome assembly GCA_025980475.1 of Nocardioidaceae bacterium. Classification (GTDB taxonomy): domain Bacteria; phylum Actinomycetota; class Actinomycetes; order Propionibacteriales; family Nocardioidaceae; genus Marmoricola. Next base: position 11,555 of record JAICXL010000050.1, read on the forward strand.
GAGCACGGGTCCCAGCTCCGGCCAGCGGTCGAGCAGGAGGCCCACCTGCTGGAGCAGGGCGTTGTGCGGATCGTCGACTTCGGTCGGCGACTCGTCGCCCACCAGCGCGCGCCACCCTGAGTCGCGATCGTTGTCGGGGGCTTCGCGGTAGACGAAGCCCGGACGGATGCCTCGCTCGTGGCTGCGGCGGCTGATGAAGATCGTCTTCCCCAGCAGCGGCCAGTCGCTCGGCGGTTCGCTCATCGTCGCTCGAGCCCCGCCTCGGCGCTGAGACTGGCGGCCACCGCGAGCTGGTCGACGAAGTCGTTCATCGGGTGGCCCGAGTGGCCCTTGACCCAGTGGAAGGCCACGTCACCCCGCTCGCTGACGGCGTCGACGAGTGGTTCCCACAGGTCGCGGTTGGCGACTGGCGTCTTCTGCGAGGTGACCCATCCGCGCGCGAGCCAGCCGGCCCACCACCGGTCGCGGAAGCAGTTCACGACGTAGGTGGAGTCACTCACCACGAGCAAGGGGCCGTCGAGTGCCCTCACGGCCTCGAGTGCTGCCCTGATCTCCATGCGCTGGTTCGTGCTGGGGGTCTCCCACCCCGAGGCCCACGTGTCACGATCCGTCGCCCAGGCCCAGCCACCCGGCCCGGGATTGCCGGAGCAGGCGCCGTCGGTGTAGACGGAGACGGCTCCTTCGGGGGCCACCATCGGCGGCTTCGTTGGCCGGGAACGGCCGGCTCCTCGTGTGGCACCGCCCCGCGTCGTTGGCACGTTCGCTGTCTCCATCCGGGCCGCTGCCCCTGTTGCGCCTCGCCAGCTGTCGGCCTCGCGTCGGCGAGCCGGGACCAAGACTAGATGGTTGGTCGGATGGCTGGTCGGTGGCGGATGGCGCCTGTCCTGAAGCGAGGAAGCGTTCCTGCGCAACGGCACGTCCCGGTTCGGAGGGTCCGCTGATGGCAGAGGGCGACGAAGCGCCGTACCGGTGCCTGGGCGTCGCGCAGGAGTTCTTCTACCGCGACTGGGAGCGGCAGGTACGACGGTTCCACCGGCCTGGTCCTGATCAGGTGCAAGCGGTAGGGCGACTGCTCGACGCCCTGGACCGCTGGGAGGAGATGCCGGACACGGCCGGCTCGCGATGGGCGTTCAAATTCATTCGCTGGCTCGCCGAGTACGAGACTCCTTCGCCGGACGCGAGCCCTGACCGTCTGTCGCGGCGAGGCGTCGGGGGAGATGATCGACGCCATGACCACCCGCCGCGGACTGTTCGTCGCCCCGTTCGATGCTCTGGCCGACCCGCGGGTGATCGGCGACCTGGCGGCTAGCGCTGAGGCTGCAGGGTGGGACGGCTTCTTCCTCTGGGACCACCTGCAGTACGGCGAGCAGGTCACCGCGATCGCCGATGTGTGGACGTGCTGCGCGGCCATGGCGATGCGCACGGAGAAGTTGCTGTTCGGGCCGATGGTGACGCCGCTGGCTCGGCGCCGACCGCAGGTCCTGGCCCGGCAGGCGGCGAGCCTGGCGGTGCTCTCGGACGGCCGGTTCGTGCTCGGTCTGGGGCTGGGCGATGACTGGGTGGGTGAGTTCAGCGCGTTCGGCGACGAGGCAGACCCGAAGGTCCGCGGCCGGATGCTCGACGAGGGGCTCGAGGTCCTCGCGGCCCTGCTGTCCGGCAGTCCCGTGGACCACGAAGGTGCGCACTACACCGCTCGAGGAGTGCGTTTCGAGCCAGCACCTCGTGTCCCGATCTGGCTGGCAGGGCGGTTCGGCAACCCGGCGCCGCTGCGCCGGTCCGCGAGGCATGACGGCTTCTTCGTCATCGGCCTGGACCGGGCCGAGGACCTCGACGAGGTGACCACCCGCCTTGCCGACCTCGACCCGGTGCTGGGTTTCGAGGTGGTGGTCGACCTTCGGCCCGACCAGGACCCGGCGGCGTGGCTGGACCGCGGAGCCACCTGGGTGCTCACCCGGATCGGCCCGTTCGGTCTGGATCTGTCGGAGGTCCGGAGGATCGCCGAAGCGGGGCCCGGGACTCGGTGAAGTCGCGCGTCATCAGCCGACGGCGACGGAGCCGAGCTTTCCAGGACGCGGCAGATGCCAGATGCCGATGAAGGCCCCACCGGAGTCGCCTGCGATGGCCAGGCGAGCGGTGCGCGGGGGGAGTGGGCAGGGAGAACGGCGCGGACCCGGTAACCGGCCGGGGCGTGCCCCGCCTCGAGTGTCCCGCCGGACTCACCGACGGGTTCGCGCATGCCCACCAGCAGGCCCCGCGTGCTTCAGGCTGCTGTTAGTGAGGGCCTCCTGGACGACCCGGTACGCCGAGAGCAGCAGCCCGCTGTCGAGGTCATCGAGCGCACCTTGATGGTGAGCTCGGTCGGCAACCCCGCGGACCGCACCTGTTCCACCAGAGCAGGCAGCTGGACCAGCGACGGCTGTGGATCGGGGCCGCGAACGGGGTCGTCCGCACGGAGCAGGCCGGGCCACCAGGCAGATCCCGCCGTGGCGGCACCCACCCTGCCCCGGCCTCGGGCACTCGTCGTCGGCATCGGCCTGCTCATCGTCGCAGGCGTCTCGGCGCTGCGGGGCCGCCGAGCGACCAGGCAAGACTGACGCGCTCAAGCCAATGGACCGACCAGGTCGGTGGTGGCCAACCGCTCCCCGCTGCTCCAGGCTTCGTCGAACTCCTCCGCACTCACCTGTCGACGGACGGCGGCAAGCAACCGGTCGGTCCCGGGAATCTGCGGCCAGGCGCGGCCGAGCCGGGAGTACTGGAGATCGGCGGAACCGAAGCACCGGATGGCATCCAGAGGGCTTCCGGCGAGCACGTAGAGGTCGGCGCGGGCTTCGAGGGTGGCCGCCGCGTTGCGTTGACCGATCTCCTGCTGGACCCGGATCGCCTGCTCGTTCCAGCCCAATCCCTCGTGGCCGTCCCCTGCCGCCAACGCTGCCATGTAGAGCGTGTGCAGGCACATGATCTCCGCCGAGGAATTGCCCACTTCCCGGCACTCGGTGAGGACCGAGCATGCCGACTCGGCGGCAGCTGCGGGGTCGACGACGAGGCCCATTGCGCATCGGACTGCCTTGGCCAGCACCCGGAGGTCGCTGTCGTCGAGGAGCTCGCCGTAGGTCGCGACGCCGTCGGCCGCCGCATCAGCCGTGGCCAGGTCGCCGCCGACCCAGCAGGCGGCGGCGACGGCGAGCAGCAGCTCGGCAGCGAATACCGCCAGCTCGCGCGGCGCCTGGCGCAAGCAGATGACGGCGTCGAGTAGGGATCCGGGCGCGCACGGCGCCCGCTGCGTGACGGTCAGGAAGGAGCCGTGGGCGGCCGTCGCGGCGGCCACCGCAAAGTCGCTGTTCTCCGGACCGACCGCGGCGACGGTCGCTGCCACCAACCGGACTGTCTCGGGGCTGAGCTTGCCGTCCAGCCACCAGTAGGGCACCAACCGGCAGAGGGTGATCACGTCGTCGTCGCTCGGGCCGGCCTCGATGGCTGTCTCGAGCGCCGCCGTGATCGTGCGGCGGTTGTCGTCGAGCCACTTGTCGTGGCGGCCGCCGTCCGACTGGCCCATCCGAGGGCCGGTGCCGACCGCTGCGCGAACCCACGCGAGGAGAGCCTGGCTGGCCGCGTCGGCCTCGTCCACCTGGGCGAGCAGCCCAGCAGCATGGGCCCTGATCGGCACGAGCTGGCGGAACAACGATGGTCCATTGGGTCGCTCGGGCGGCCCGGACTCCAGCAGGGAGTGGCCGACCAGGCCGATCAGCGCGTTCGGCACCAGCTCGGCCGGCAGCTCCTCGCCGGCGCACACGGCGACCGCCGCGTCCACGGTGAACCTCGGCGGCAGCACCGACAGCCGGCGGTGGGCGCGCCGCACCTGCCCGGTCAACAGGCTGTAGCTCCAGTCGATCGAGTCGTGCAACGTCCTCTCGCCGTTGGCGCCGCGCCGTGAGTTGGCGACATCGACCAGCGACATCGGATTGTCGGAGATGTCCGAGGCGATCTCCTGCAGCTGGAAGGTCCGTGCCCGCGCCGCCGCCAGCTCGATGCCCAGGGGCAGCCCGTCGGTGGCTTGACAGATGCGGGCGATCTGCTCCCCGTGCGGGCCGCCCAGGTCGATCGGTATTCCCTGGTTCGCGACGCGCTCGACGAACAGCGTGACCGCGGGACTGGCGACCAGGTCGTCGGTCGTGGGTCCTGATGGCAGCTCGAGCGGGCGCAGCGCATGGACCGCCTCGTCGGTCACCCCCAGCAGCCGGCGGCTGGTGACAAGCACGCGGGCCTGCTTCGTGTCGTCCAGCAGCGCTTCGGCGAGGGCGGCCGCGGCGTCGAGTACCTGCTCGCAGTTATCCAGCACGACCAACACGGTGCGGTCCGCGGCGAAGTCGGTGACGGTCCGGGTCGGCGTCTGGACGCCGTCGCCCTCGATGCCCAGTGTCTCCTGCACCCGCTCGGCGACGGCGGACCCGTCGGCGACATCGGAGAGGTCGACGAAGCAGACGCCGTCGGGGAACCGTGCGAGCAGCTGCTGGGCTGTGGCCGCGGCCAGGCGCGTCTTGCCACATCCGACCGGTCCGGTGACGGAGACCAGTCGGTGGCACTGCAGCAGTTCGTCGACCGCGCGAATGTCGCCGGAACGACCCACCAGCGAGGTGCGGTGATGCGGGATCCGGACGGTGCCGCGGGTGGCCCGGGCACGTGCAGGGCCGTCGAGCGCCTCGTCGTGGCGCAGGACCTGCTGGCGGAGTCGCTTCAGCTCCGGGCCCGGGTCGAGGCCAAGCTCGCGGTCCAGCAGGCGCCGCACCTCGGCGTAGGCCTCGAGCGCGGCCGAGCTCCGCCCGCAGCGGTGGAGCCCGAGGATCCGCTGCGCCCACAAGTGCTCGGCGAACGGGTGCTCGGCGAGCATCGGGACCAGTTCCGCGAGGGCCTGTTCGGGCTGGCCCACATCGAGCAGCGCCGCGACCCGGCTTTGCTCGAGGGCCCGGTGTTGCTCGGACAGCCGGGCACGCGTGGTGTGCAGCCAGCCGTTGTCGTCGACGTCGTCGTAGGGGCGACCCCGCCACAACGCCAGTGCCGAGGCCGTCACCTCGAGGACCGCGACCGGGTCGAGCGCCTGGTCCGGTCCGGCGACCAGGCCAGCGGCATCGGAAAGCACGCGCGAGTCCACCGACTCCCCACTGATCGTCAGCCGGTAGCCGTGCTCCTCGGTGCGCAGCACAGTGGAGGGGGCGCGCACGGGGCGGTCCGGGTCCAGCACCCGGCGCAACCGCCACATGAGGGTGTCCAGCGCGGCGGAGGCACGCGGCGAGGGCTCGTCGCCCCACACGGCCTCGATGAGGGCCTCCGTGCGGACCTTCTCTCCGAGGCCGACCAGCAGCGCCGACAAGGCCGCGCTCATGCGCCGGCCCTTCAGCGCAAGCGGCAGCCCCCGGGACTCCACCCACAACGACCCCAGGTCGTGCACCTGCACGTCGTGAGCGTACTCGCGATGGGCCCGCTCGCCCGTGCTGAAAGCCGCGTGTGAGGCTCGTGTGAGGACCCTCTGGCAGCCTCCCGGACGTGGACACCGAGTGGGTGCAGCACTGGACGCGTATGGGTGACCGATGCATGAGCCGCGGGGATGGTGAGCTGGAGGGGCGGCAGTTCAGCCGGGCCTGCGACAGCTATCTCGCGGCCACCGACCACTACTGGCTGGCGCTGTCCCGGGCGAACCGGCACGTGCCCGAGCGCAGGGTCCTGGCCGATGCCCACGTGAGCGCCTTCCGCGCCGCCCTGCCGCTGCTCTCCCATCCGGCCGCACCGTTCGACCTGAACATCGACCAGGACCGGGTCACCGGCTACGTCTTCTGCCCGTCGCCCGGCGCTGACCTGTTCCGCCCCGTGATCTGGGCTGTCGGACGCGGCACCACGGCCGAGTCCAGCTATCGGCAGGTGGCGCTCACGATCCTGGGGTCCGATCTCGCCTGCGCCGTCTACTCGGTCGAGGTCAGCAGACGCCATCAGACCGCCGCCGATCACCCACTGTCGGCACCGGCGCTGGAGTGCGCTGTCGTGCAGTGGGTCCAGGAGCAGCCCGGAGTCGATCCGGACGTCGAACCCCTACTAGCCCCGAACAACTCATGAAGGGAAGACCATGGACCACCCCGACAACGACATACCGCAGATCGCCGCCATCAACCACGTCTCGATCACGGTGACCGACATCGCGCGGAGCCTGCCGTGGTACCGCGACATCCTCGGGCTCGTGAACCTGCTGGAGGAGGAGCACGCCGACGGCAGCGGCCAGTACGTCGTCCTCGGCAAGCCGGACTGGTCGATGTGCGTCGGGCTGCACACCCATGCGGCCAATGAACGTGAGCGTTTCTCCGAGTCGAGGACGGGCCTGGACCATCTCTCCTTCTTCGTGCCCGCCCGCGCCGACCTCGATGCCTGGGAGGCGCGGCTGGCCGAGTACGGCGTCGAGCACTCGCCCGTGAACGACCAACCCAACTACTCCGTGCTCGTCTTCCGCGACCCGGACAACGTCCAACTCGAATTCATCTCGATGGGCTGACCCAGAACGGAGCTCTCTGATGCACATTCACTTCATCGACGTCGTACTCTTCCTGCACATCGCCATTGCCGTCCTGGCGTTCGGGGTCGCCGGCATCATGCTCACCGCCCTGGCTCAGATGCGCTCGGCCGACTCGATCGCGGTGCTGCGGACCTGGCAGCGTGTGACGCACCGGGTCGAGCCATGGTTCCCCATTCTCGTGCTGTTCCTCATCGGGCTCGGGGCATGGCTGATCGCCCTGTCGCACGGCGAGTTCAGCTGGCGTGACGGCTGGGTGATCACCGCGGTGGTGACGCTCGTGATCATGGAGGGGTACGGCGGAGCCGTGCTGGCGCCGAACGCAAAGAGGTTGCACACCAGGATCGAGGCGACCCCGGATGGCCCCGTGCCGGACGACCTTCGCGCCGCCGTCCTGAACCGCTGGTCTGGGCCGGCGCCTGGGGCGAGACGGGTTTGGCGGCCGGAATCCTCTTCCTGATGCCGACCAAGCCGACCGGAGTCTCGCCCGTGGTGATCGTCGTGGGCGCCGGCCTGGTCGCCGTGTCGATCGGTTACCGCATGTGCACTGCACCGTCGCGAGGCCGGCAGCCGCAGACGGCTGCACGCGGTGGCCTGCATTGACCCGGTCATTCAGTCGATCAGCACGACGACCGGGCTGGCGACGACAATGGCGTCATGAGTGAGTCGTCGGAGGAAACGCCGAGGGCGGCCCGCGTGGCGGTGCCGCCGTTGCCATCAGAAGATCACTTCTGCCCTGTGTGCCAACTGTCGTACCCGGATCTCAGCATCGCCCATGCCCGGGAGGTGGTCGCGGGGCTGGCTGTCCGGGTCCAAGCCGCGGTTGCCGATACCCGGCCCCAAGCGCTGCACCTGCGTCCCAAGCCCTCGGTGTGGTCGGTGGCCGAGTACCTCTGTCACTTGCGCGACGTGTACGTCAGCTACACCATCAGGCTGCACCGCGCCCGTACGGAGGGGAACCCGGTGCTGGAGCCGATGCTGAACGATCTGCGGGCAAGACGTTTCCGCTACAACGAGTCCGACGTCCAGGCGGTGCTGAAGGAGCTCACCGCAACGACGGCTGGCTTCTGCGACGAGATCGACCACACCGGCCAGGACGACTGGGACCGGGTCGCGACGAGACGGCCGGGCGAGGAGCGGACCGCGCGTTGGCTCGTTCGCCAGGCGATGCACGAAGGCGTCCATCACCTGAAGGACATTCGTAGGGTAGGCCGCGAGGCCGCCGAGACCCTCTGAGGATCGTTTCGAAACACGATCCCCATACGGGGGTGCTCCATCGCTGCGTCAGGCGACGCGGCTAGAGGGTGCGGACGGCCACGATGGCGCGGAGTACCTCCTCGAACACTCCGTAGCGATCCTCACCGACCAGCTCGGCCCAGCGGCGCCCGACTGCATTGCTGCTCGCCTGTGCCGTTTCGCTGGCCTGCCAGCCACGTTCGGTGGCGACGATGCGCTTGGCACGGCCGTCGTCGGGGTCGGGCTCGAGCGCGATGTACTCCTTGGACTCGAGCTCGCGTACGAGATCGTTGGCAGCCTGCTTGCTGAGGCCCAGCCGGGCGCCGAGCTCTGACGGCCTCAGGTTCGCCACGAGCATGTCACGCAGGATTGGCATGTGGACCGGCCGCAGGTCATCGAAGCCGGCGGCGACGAGGTGCTCGTACACCTCGTCGATGAGCTCGCTCCACGCCGTCCGGAGCATCGAGCCGACGGTCAGCGCGGGTGTTGTCCGAATGGCGCTTGACATGTGTAGTACGGTATCACGTACTATCTAGTACGGTCTACCGTACCAATATCGGAGGGAAGCGTCATGGACAAGCCGCGGATGAAGGAACTGATCGAGCAGCACATCTCCGCCGAGATTGCCGGCGACACCGCCGCCGCCGTCAGCCTCTACACCGATGACGTCGAACACGACGTCATCGGCTCGCCGACCGGTCCCGTGCGCGGCCCGGCGGCGGCCCAGGGCTTCTACGACCAGCTCACGGCTGACTTGACCACCGAGCAGATGACCCCGACGCGCGAACAGTACGGCCAGGACTTCTGCGTGGTCGAGCACGAGGCCACCGCCGTCGTCAAAGGCGCATTCATCGGCATTCCCGGCAACGGACGCAGGGTGACGTTCCGGATGCTTCACGTCTGGGACTTCAAGGGCGACGCCATCAGCCGCGAGCAGGTCTGGCTCGACGGCGCCGCAATCGCCGCGCAGCTCACTGCGCCGCAAGGTGATGCCGCGGAACTTGCGCCGGCATAAGTCCTACCTGTACGTCGCCGACCGTGAGAAGGCCCTCGACTTCGGCCCGCAGGAGTTCCTCGACCTCCAGAGCGACCCGCGGACAGCGTCGGCGAAGTTTGATCTGGTCTTCGATGTCATCGGCGGGGACGGCTAGAACCCGTGAGGGCCGTGGGCCCTACTCGGATGCCGTGGTCGATGACAGAAGGTGCCGTGCCCGACGACCAAGGTCGCTCAGGTCCACGCGTCCCGCCTCGGACGCTGCTGCCAGGCGCGCAGCCAGGTCGAGTGCCTCGTCGAGATCGGGCCCCGCGACAGCGGCGCCCTGGCCCATGTCGCGAAGAATGGTGTGCTCTGTGCGAGAAGCGATCAACGGATCGGCGACGCCCTCGATCCAGACTCGGGTGCGCCTGCCCTCACCACGCTCCTCACCCGTGATTCGCTCGAGCGCGAAGATGCGGTCTGCGCGCGCGAACTTGCCGAAGCCAAGCGCCACCATTCGGGAGTCCGATGCCACATGGCCATCTTGGCACCCTCCGTCGTCCGGCGATCAGTTGATGATTTCGCCGCGTTCCGCTGCGCGGAGCCCTGCGAGCCGGTCGCGCCACGCCTGAAGCGCCTCGGGGGTGAGGCGTGTCCAGTCGAAAACCTCACCGACGACCCTGAGTGGTTCTGTGCTGCGGTAGGAGCGAGTCGGGTTGCCGGGGAACTTCTTGTCGGTCACGTTCGGGTCATCCTCGAAATCTCCGAGCGGCTCCACTGCGTACACCCGCGGGGCACCGCCACCCGCCGCGAGCTCCGCGGCAAGCCCGGCGCCATCAGCGAGCGCCGTGAAGTAGATGTGATTCATCACCACTTCCGGCCGGTAGTTCGACCGGAAGCCTGCGGTGAGCAGCTCCCCCACCCGCAGATCGGCTTTCGTGCCGTGGAAGAACGGTCCCTCGTCCAGTACCACCGCGACAGTCTA
>JAICXL010000105.1 GCA_025980475.1 Nocardioidaceae bacterium
AGGTGTTCGTCACCGACGACGGCGCCGAGACCGACCTGGACATCGGCCACTACGAGCGGGTCCTCGACACCGACCTGCACGGCTACGCGAACGTGACCACCGGCCAGGTCTACTCATCGGTCATCGCCAAGGAGAGGCGCGGCGAGTACCTGGGCGACACGGTCCAGGTCATCCCGCACATCACCAACGAGATCAAGGCCCGGATCCTGGCCATGGACGACGTCGAGGTGGACGGCGCGCCCGTGGACATCGTGATCACCGAGGTCGGCGGCACCGTCGGCGACATCGAGTCGCTGCCGTTCCTCGAGGCGGCGCGCCAGGTGCGGCACGAGATCGGCCGGGGCAACTGCTTCTTCCTGCACATCTCCCTGGTGCCGTACATCGGGCCGTCCGGGGAGCTGAAGACCAAGCCGACGCAGCACTCGGTGGCCGCGCTGCGCTCGATCGGCATCCAGCCGGACGCGATCGTGTGCCGCGCCGACCGGGAGCTGCCGCAGTCGATCAAGACCAAGATCGCGCTGATGTGCGACGTCGACGACGAGGCGGTCGTGACAGCCGCCGACGCGCCCTCGATCTACGACATCCCCAAGGTGCTGCACCGCGAAGGGCTCGACGCCTACCTCGTCCGGCGGCTCAACCTGCCGTTCCGCGACGTCGACTGGACCGAGTGGGACGAGCTGCTGCGCCGGGTGCACCACCCCGACGAGGAGGTCACGGTCGCGCTGGTGGGCAAGTACGTCGACCTGCACGACGCCTACCTGTCGGTGGCCGAGGCGCTGCGCGCCGGCGGGTTCGCCCACAAGGCCGGGGTGCGGTTGCACTGGGTTCCGTCCGACGACTGCACCACCCAGGAGGGCGCCGCCCGGCATCTCGCCGACGTCGACGCAATCTGCGTGCCGGGGGGCTTCGGAGTCCGCGGCATCGAGGGCAAGCTCGGCGCGCTGCGCTTCGCGCGCACCCACGGGGTCCCGACGCTCGGGCTCTGCCTCGGGCTGCAGTGCATGGTCATCGAGTACGCCCGCAACATGGCCGGGCTGGAGAAGGCGGCCTCGACGGAGTTCGACCCCGACTGCCCCGAGCCGGTGATCGCCACGATGGAGGAGCAGAAGGCCTTCGTCCAGGGCGCCGGCGACCTGGGTGGCACCATGCGCCTGGGGCTCTATCCCGCCGATCTGAAGGCCGGCAGCATCGTGGCCGGCGCCTACGGTCGCAGCCGGGTGGAGGAGCGGCACCGGCACCGCTACGAGGTCAACAACGCCTACCGCGACCAGCTGGAGGTCGCCGGTCTGTTGTTCTCCGGTGCGAACACCGAGCTCGGCCTGGTGGAGTACGTCGAGCTGCCGGCCGACGTCCACCCCTACTACGTGGGCACGCAGGCCCACCCCGAGCTGCGCTCCCGGCCGACGCGGCCACACCCACTCTTCGCCGGCCTGATCGGGGCGGCGCTCGCGCGGCAGCAGGAGCTGCGCATCCCCATCGACGAGTCCGGGCTGCGCCGGCACGTGCCCGACGACGACCAGGGCTGAAGGGCTCCGTGCCGGGGCTTCACGACGAGCCGGCCCGGTGGCCGGTGACGGGCTCGCGCGACCTGCACCGCGACGACTGGGTGGTGGCGCTGCGCGAGGACGACGTGGAGCGTCCGGGTCATCCGGGTGAGTCCTTCCCCCGGCTGGTGGTCGAGCATCCGGGAGCGGTGATCGTCCTCGCCGTGGACGAGGACGAACGAGTCTGCTGCCTGCGCCACTACCGGCATGCGGCCGGTGGCACCTTCGTCGAGCTGCCGGCGGGCCTGCGCGACACGGCCGGCGAGGACCCGCTCGAGACGGCCAAGCGGGAGCTGCGCGAGGAGGCCGAGCTGCAGGCGCGGAGCTGGCGGCACCTGCTCACCCTGCGGCCCAGCGCCGGGATCAGCTCGGAGGAGCATGTGCTCTTCCTGGCGCGGGGACTGGGTCACGCCGACCGCGGCAGCTTCGCACTGCTCCACGAGGAAGCCGAGATGCAGTTGTTCTGGGCACCGATGGCTGACCTCCTCGACGCGGTTCTGTCCGGGCGGGTGCGCGAGGCGCCGACCGCCGCGGCCGTGCTCGCCTACGACGCCCTCAGCCGGCGCGGCGCCCTGTGAAGCGTTGTGGCGGCTCCCCGCTCAGTCGGTGACCGGGAGGGTGAGCACCTGACCGGCCGAACCGGTGCTGACCGTGACCGGGGCCGAGACCAGGCCCCCGCGATAGTTCACCGAGCCACCGGCGACGACCAGCCGGATGCTGTGGCCGGCGGTGAAGCGGTGCACGATCGCCGGCAGGGTGACGGTGAACGGCTTGGTGACGTCGGGGACGCGCACCGGCGCGGTCAGCGCGTGGATGTCGCTCGCGGTGCCGTCGGGAGCCACGTCCTGGATCCGCACGAAGAGGACCAGTTCACCGGCGGGCCCGGTGGCCTGGGTGGCAGCAACGGTGGGCGCAGACACCCGCACGGTGAGCTTGGGGGAGCCGACGACGTCCAGGTCCGCGGCCAGCGGCGGTGTCGTCCAGGACGCGCTGGTGCCCGGCTGGTCCTCCTCCGGCAGCGACGGGTTGAGGTAGCTGTCGAGCACGTCGGCCGACTCGAAGGTGGTCGGTGCTCCCGCGGCCGGGGTCACGAAGGTCTGCGACCCGGCCGCCAGGCCGGCCGACGACCGCGCGAGGGCGGTGCCGGAGAGGTAGAACGGCGTGCGGGAGCCGACCGGGAACGTGCTCGAGGTGCCGTAGGCGGGCGTCGCGATGCCGGTGTAGGGGAGCCAGTCACGGAACCAGGCGAATGCAGGCCCGGTGCCGACCGAGGAGCCCTTCAGGTAGTGGTCGAACCAGTCGAGCACCCGCGCGGTCTCGTACTGCGTCGCGGGGTCGGGGTTCGCCTGGTCCCACTCGCCGGGCGCCGGAGTGCTGTCCGAGTGGCCCCACGACTGCCAGATCATCTTCACCGGCGTGCCCTGGGCCGACAGCGCCCGGTAGGTGGCTGCCGCCTCGTTGAGGTTGAAGAGCGTGTCGCCCTGGCCCTGCATCAGCAGCGTGGGGATCCGGATCCTGTCCACGTAGGTCGCCACCGACGCGTGCCGGAGACGGTCGACGGTGTCCGGCTGCGGAAAGCCGGTGCTGCCGGCCGTTGCCAGCGCGGGGCAGACCCAGTCGGCGAAGTTCGGGCAGCCGATGAGCCTCGACGGGTCCTGCTGCGCGCCCTCGACACCGTCGACGACCCCGAGCCCCGAGAAGCCGGCCGCCCAGTTGACCTTCAACGCACCGGGCGTTGCGGTGCTGACCCCGCCGGGCTGGAGCTGGTCGGTGTTGTTGGGGGCGAGCGAGTAGGCCAGGTCGTTCCACGTGATCATCGGGACGATCGTGTCGATCCGGGGGTCCACCGACGCGGCCGCGAACTGCACCTCGCCGCCGTAGGAGCCGCCGATCATGCCGACGCGTGGGTCGTGCGCCGATCGCTGGCCGAGGTGGTTGCGCGGGTCCCGCCTGACCAGGTCGAGTGCCGGGGCGGGCTGGGTGTGCTGGGCGTCGGTGAAGGCGATTCCGGTTGCCCCGCCGAGGTAGCTGACCAGCTGACGGGCCGCCTGGCCGTCCCAGTCGGGGTCATCGAGGGTGATCTTGCAGCCGGAGCCGCCGAAGCCGAGGCCCGAGTAGGAGAGCACCTCGTAGCCGCGGCTCGCGAACGCCTGCCCGAATCCGGCCTGGTCGTCCTTGGAGCCCCCGAAACCGTTGGTGGTCAGGATGGCCGGCACCCGGTGCTGCGGTGACGCCGTGGCGGGGGTGTAGAGGTCCCCAACCACGTCACAGGTGGTGTCGCGGGTGGGCCCGACGTGCACCTCGAAGTGCAGCGTGGTGAGGGTGTACGGCGCAGCCGCGGCGGCGCCGGAGGCGGGCAGCGCCGCCGCGGCGACGACCAGGGCGGCGGCCAGCGTGGCAATGGGCGCGGCAGGCAGCGAGGTGGTGCCGCGGGGGAGGAGTCGGCGCACGATGGGACCCTTCGTCGGTGTGAAGGGACAACGAGCGACGCACCGGATGGTTACCGGTGGGTAGCGCCTTGGGCGGGACCCCTGCTGTGGCGGAGATCACCACTGCCTAGAGTGGGAAGTGCCGCCACGGTGTCGTGGCGGCGACCCATGTGGTCAGTCCTGGGAGGAGTGGACGTTGAAGGTCGGCGTTCCGAAGGAAGTCAAGAACAACGAGTTCCGCGTGGCGATCACGCCGGTCGGCGTGCACGAGCTGGTGGCGCACGGCCACCAGGTCTTCGTCGAGAGGGACGCGGGAGCGGGCTCGTCCATCACCGACGAGGAGTACTCCGCCCAGGGGGCGCAACTGGTCGGGTCCGCCGACGAGGCCTGGGGGGAGGCCGACATGGTGCTCAAGGTCAAGGAGCCGGTGGCCGAGGAGTACGACCGCATGCGCGAGGGCCAGCTGTTGTTCACCTACCTCCACCTCGCGGCCGACCGGCCGCTGACCGATGAGCTGGTCAAGCGCAAGGTCACGGCCATCGCCTACGAGACGGTGCAGCTGCCATCGGGTTCGCTGCCGTTGCTCTACCCGATGTCGGAGGTCGCCGGCTGCCTCGCACCGCAGGTCGGGGCGAACGCGCTGCTCAAGGCCCACGGAGGTCGGGGAGTCCTCCTCGGCGGTGTCGGTGGCGTGGCCAACGCCAAGGTGGTGGTGATCGGGGCGGGCGTCGCGGGCCAGAACGCGGCGAACATCGCCTTGGGCATGGGCGCCGACGTCACCCTGCTCGACACCGACCTGGACAAGCTGCGGCTGTCGTTCTGGCGCTACAACAACCGGGTGCACGGCCTCGCGTCCTCACAGATGGCGATTCGCCAGCAGGTGCTCGCGGCCGACCTGGTGATCGGTGCGGTGCTGATCCCGGGGGCGAAGGCGCCGAAGCTGGTGAGCAACGACCTCGTCTCCCAGATGAAGCCGGGGTCGGTGCTGGTCGACATCGCCGTCGACCAGGGCGGTTGCTTCGAGGACACCAGGCCGACCACGCATGCCGACCCGATCTTCACGGTGCACAACTCGGTGTTCTACTGCGTGGCCAACATGCCCGGGGCGGTCCCGAACACCTCGACCTATGCGTTGACCAACGCCACCCTTCCCTACGTGGTCGCGGTGGCGGGCAAGGGCTGGGAGCAGGCCTGCCGCAGCGACCACTCGCTCGCGCTGGGCCTGAACACCCACGACGGCCGGCTGACCAACGGACCGGTCGCCGAGGCCCACGACATGGAGTCGGTCGCCCTCGACGAGGTGCTGGCCTGACGACCGGATGAGTCCGCTGGCACGCGCGGTCCGCACCTACCTCGACCACCTCGCCGTCGAGCGCGGACTGGCAGACAACACGCTGAAGTCCTACCGGCGCGACCTGCGCCGCTACCTGTCCTTCCTGCATGGGCAGGGCATCGAGGAGCTCGCTGCCGTGTCCGAGCTGACCGTGGCGGCGTTCCTGATGGCACTGCGCGAGGGTGACCAGCAGCATCCCCCGTTGAGCGCCGCCTCGGCCGGGCGCACGCTCGTCGCCGTACGCGGCTTCCACCGGTTCGCCGTCCGCGACGGGCTGGCGCAGACCGACCCGTCTGCCGGGGTCAGCCCGCCGAAGCCGGCCAAGCGACTGCCCAAGGCTCTCTCGATCGGGGACGTCGAGGCCATCCTCGACGCGGCCGGGGCGCCGGGCACCACCCTGGCCATGCGCGACCGGGCCCTGCTCGAGGTCCTCTACGGCACCGGGGCCCGGATCTCCGAGGCCGTCGGTCTCGATGTGGACGACCTGGCGATCTCCGATGACGAGGGCACCGTGCTGCTGCGGGGGAAGGGGTCGAAGGAGCGGGTCGTGCCGGTGGGCCGGCTCGCGTGCGAGGCCGTGGCGGCCTACCTGGTGCGGGCCCGCCCGGAGCTGGTCGCCACCGGCAAGGGCACGCCCGCGCTCTTCCTCAACGCACGCGGCGGGCGGCTGTCGCGGCAGAGCGCGTGGAGCGTGATCGTCAAGGCGGCCGACCGCGCCGGAGTCAGGGCCGAGGTCTCACCGCACACGCTGCGGCACTCCTATGCCACCCACCTCCTCGAGGGCGGCGCCAACGTGCGCACCGTGCAGGAGCTCCTCGGCCACGCCTCGGTCACGACCACCCAGGTCTACACGCTCGTCACGGTCGACAACCTGCGCGAGGTCTACGCCGCGGCCCACCCGCGCGCGCTGTCCTGATTCCCCGTGCACCGGTTCGTGCGCCCGTTCGTGCACAGGTTCGTGCACAGGGCGGCCCACCCCTGTGCATCCCGGGCGGGACGTCGTGCACATGCCGGCCCGGTTTTTCAGGAAGTCAGGTGCCATCGGTGATTCGGCTTGAGACTGGCTCCGCGCCCGTGCAAGAGTCGCGCAAGGTTGGCGCTATGTCGACAAATAAGAGCCCTCAGGGCTTGACCACCGATGGGAAGTGTGCGATGAGCGGTGCCGAGGAGTACGGCGGAAGTCACAGCAGCGCCTCGATGATCCCTCCGCGATTCTCGGCACCACCACCCCCGTCACCCGCACCGTCGGCACCCGCTGAGCCCGGCCAGACCCTGACCTTCGCGCCCAGGCCGGTCGAGCTCGGCCCCACCGGCCGGCCCCTCCCGGACCTGCCCGAGCCCCGACCCGTGAGCACCCACGGCAACGCACGGATCATCTCGATGTGCAACCAGAAGGGCGGCGTCGGCAAGACCACCACCACGATCAACCTCGGCGCCTCGCTGGCGGAGTGCGGCCGCAAGGTGCTGCTCGTCGACTTCGACCCCCAGGGCTCCCTCTCGGTCGGGCTCGGCCTCAACCCCCACCAGATCGAGCTGACCATCTACAACCTGCTGATGGAGCGCGACGTCACCCTTGACGACGTCATCGTCCCGACCGGTGTGCCCGGGATGGACCTGCTGCCGTCCAACATCGACCTGTCTGCTGCCGAGGTGCAGCTGGTGCACGAGGTCGCTCGCGAGCAGACCCTCCAGCGGGTGCTCGCGCCGGCCATCGGTGAGTACGACGTGATCCTGATCGACTGCCAACCCTCACTGGGGCTGCTCACCGTCAACGCGCTGACCGCGTCCGATGGCGTCATCGTGCCGCTCGAGTGCGAGTACTTCGCCCTGCGCGGCGTGGCGCTGCTGAAGACCACGATCGACAAGGTGCGCGAGCGGCTCAACCCCAAGCTGCAGATCGACGGGGTGCTCGGCACGATGTACGACGGCCGCACCCTGCACGGCCGCGAAGTGATGGAACGACTCGTGGCTGCCTGGGGCGACACGGTCTTCCACACGGTCATCCGGCGCACCGTCAAGTTCTCCGACTCGACGGTCGCCGGGGAGCCGATCACCAGCTACGCCACCAACTCGCCCGGGGCGGATGCCTACCGTCAGCTCGCCAGGGAGGTGCTGGCGCGTTGCCTCGACGGGTGATGCTGCCCTCGGCCGACGAGCTCTTCCGGCCGACCGCGCAGCCCCAGGGAAGCCCGGCCAGGCCGGTCTCTGCGGTGCCCGATCACGCCGAGGAGCAAGTGGCGGGTCAGGCTGAGCGCTCGTCGAGCGGCCGGGTGCGCCACGACGAGAAGATGACCGTCTACGTCACGGCCGACGAGCTGCTCGACCTCGAGCACGCCCGTCTCGACCTGCGGCGGCACCACGCGCTCGCCGTCGACCGTGGCCGGCTGGTCCGCGAGGCGATCGCGATCGCGCTGGCCGACCTCGACCTCAACGGCGCCGACAGCGTGCTGGTCCAGCGGCTGACCACCCGATGAGCCGGCCGTGATCCGGACAGCCGTGGCCGACCCGGTCGCCGGACGGGTCGACCAGGTCCCCGGCCAGTTCCCTGACCAGCTCCCTGACCAG
>JAICXL010000086.1 GCA_025980475.1 Nocardioidaceae bacterium
AACCGGCGTGGCGCCGGCAGTGAACCAGATCGAGTGGAGCCCGCTGCTCTTCGACCCTGCGACCCTCGCGGAGCACCGTGACCGGGGCATCGTGCTGGAGGGCTACAGCGCCCTGCGGGGCGGCACGCTCGACCACCCGACGATAGGTGGCATTGCCGAGCGGCTCGGCCGGACTCCGGCCCAGGTCATCATCCGCTGGCACCTGCAGCACGGCGTGGTCGTGATCCCGAAGTCTGTCCACGCCGACCGCATCCGGTCCAACGCCGACGTCGCCGGCTTCACCCTGACCGATGCGGACATGGCGGCGCTCGACGCGCTCGACAAGCACTGAGCCGGATGTCGCCGTAGGCTGACGGCATGGCGGGAAAGAAGACCTGGAACGACCTCAGCGAGGGTCAGCGGCGGGCGATCGTCGCGGGCGGCGCCGCAGAGGCGGTGATGACGTCGTACGCACTCGTCGACCTGGCCCGACGCCGGAGGTCACGCGTACGCGGGCCGAAGCTCCTGTGGGTCCTGGCGTGCGTGGTCCAGCCGATCGGGCCGCTCGCCTACCTGCGGTGGGGCCGCCGCCGCTGACCCTTGGGGGAAGTTGGGCCGGGACCGGCTCAGGGCACTGGGGCTGACCCGCTCGAGGTGCCGTGCAGCTCGGCCTTCCAGGCCTCGCGTCGGGCCTCGTCGGCGAAGCAGGCGTCGAAGGAGTTCGCGGCCATGGTGAGGAGGGCCTGCTCGTCGAGGCCGAGGTGCTCACGCACGGCCACGAAGTTGTCCTCGACGTAGCCGCCGAAGTAGGCGGGATCGTCACTGTTGAGGGTGACGCACAGGCCCTCGGCGAGCATCCTGGGCAGGACGTGCTCGTCGAGGCGGTCGACGACCTTCAGCGCCACGTTGGACAGCGGGCAGACCGTCAGCGGGATCCCCTCGGACCGAAGTCGCTCCACTAGCGCCGGATCCTCCATCGCCCGGTTGCCGTGGTCGATCCGCTCCACGTGCAGGTCGTCGAGCGCCTCCCAGACGTAGTCGGGGCCGCCCTCCTCCCCGGCGTGGGCGACCCGGTGGAGGCCCTCGCTGGCGGCCGCCGCGAACACGTCACGAAACCGTGACGGCGGATGGCCGAGCTCGCTGGAGTCCAGGCCGACGCCGATGAAGCGGTCACGGAAGGGCATGGCTGCCCGGAGGGCCCGCATCGCTGCCTCGGGGCCGCGGTCGCGCAGGAAGCACATGATCAACGCGGCGTCCACGCCGTGGCTCTCGCGGCTCTCCCGCAGAGCTCGGTCCAGTCCCGAGAAGACCGTGCCGGCCTCGATCTCGTTGTCGAGGTGCTGCTGGAGGTCGAAGAAGATCTCGGCCCGGCGGACGCCCTGCCCGGCTGCCCGCTGCAGATAGGCACCGGCGAGGTCGTAGAAGTCCTCCTCGGTGCGCAGCACGGCCTGGCTCTCGTAGTAGACGTCGAGGAACGACTGCAGGTCCGAGAACCGGTAGCGCCGGCGGAGCGCCTCGACGTCGGTGGTGGGCAGGGCGATGGCGTTCCTCGCGGCCAGCCTGACCAGCAGCTCCGGTTCGAGCGTCCCCTCGATGTGGACGTGGAGCTCTGCCTTCGGCAGCATGTCTTCCCTCCTCCCGTTGCGCGTCTGGTGGCCCGTGCGCGTCCGGTCAGCGCAACAGCAGACGTACGGCGGTGCTCACGTGCTCGCCGACCTCATCGGCTGTGGACCGGCCGGTCACCCAGGCCACCAGGGCCGAGAGCCAGACGTCGCTGATCACGCGCGAGATCGCGATGTCCTCCTCGGTCGGCTCCTCGCCCTCGACGTAGTCAGCACCCTTCATCGCCCGGGTGATCATCCCGGTCAGCTGCAGTCCGACCACATGGATCTCGCCGGCGACCGAGGCGTCGGCGAACATGAAGGCCCGGGTGAGTGCCTCGGTGAGGTTGGGGTCCTTCTGCAGAGCCCGGGTGGCCCGCAGCAGCACGTGCTGGACCCGCTCTGCAGGGGTGTCACCCGGGATCGGCCGGCGGTTGGCGACTGCCTGGCTGTCCTCGAACTGCCGGGCCAGTGCTGACACGAGCAGGTGGATCTTGGAGGGGAAGTAGCGGTAGAGCGTGCCGAGCGCGACATCGGCGCGCTCGGCGACCGCCCGCATCTGCACCGCGTCGAAGCCGCCCCTGGAGGCCAGCGCGATGGTCGCCTCGAGGATCCGGTGCCGCCGGTCGCGCTGCGCCGACGAGCCGAGCTCCTCGGCGGACAGCGAGCTCACCGTGGCCAAGGTCTCCACCTCCCTCAGGTCGACCGGCCGGACAGCCGGTCTAGGCTAACAGTCCCCACCTGCATAATAGGAACACGTTCCATATCGATTTCTGCCCCGGAGGCGGCCCCGTTGCGCATTGCACTGCTGTCCTATCGCAGCAAGCCGCACTGCGGGGGACAAGGCGTCTACGTCCGCCACCTCAGCCGGGAGCTGGTCGCGCTGGGCCACGAGGTCGAGGTCTTCTCCGGGCAGCCCTACCCCGAGCTCGATGAGGGCGTCCGGCTGACGAAGGTGCCCAGCCTCGACCTCTACCGCGAGCCGGACCCCTTCCGGATGGTCTGGCCGTGGGAGTTCCGCGACCTCGTCGACGCGCAGGAGTTCGCGATCATGTGCTCAGCAGGCTTCCCGGAGCCGCGCACCTTCGGCAAGCGCGTGCGACGGGTGCTGGCGGGGCGCCTCGATGACTTCGACGTGGCCCATGACAACCAGGTCCTGGCCCACGGCATCGCCGGCCTGGAACGGCTGGGCCTCCCGGTGCTGACCACGCTGCACCACCCGATCACCTTCGACCGCCGGGTCGACCTGGCGGCCGCGACCACCTGGCGCAAGAGGCTGACGGTGCGCCGCTGGTACGGCTTCCTCCGCATGCAGGGCCGGGTGGCCCGCCGGGCCCGACTGGTCCTGGTGCCGTCGGAGTCGTCGAAGCGTGACGCTGCGAAGGACTTCCGGATCGACCCCGCGCGGATGCAGGTGGTCCCCCTCGGCGTGGACGACTGCTTCGTGCCACCGACGCAACCCCGAGTGCCGGGACGGATCGTCGCGATGGCCAGCGCCGACGCGCCGATGAAGGGCATCGCGACCCTGCTCGAGGCGTTCGCCAAGCTGCGCACCGAGCGCGACGTCGAGCTGCTGCTGGTCACCCGGCCCACACCTGGTGGACGCACCGAGCAGCTGATCGAGCAGCTCGGCATCGGTGACCACGTGTCCTTCGTGCACGGCATCAGCGACGCCGAGCTGGTCGAGGTGATGGGCTCGGCCGAGCTGGCTTGCGTGCCGTCGCTCTACGAGGGCTTCTCCCTGCCGACCGCCGAGCTGATGGCCTGCGAGACGCCGCTGGTGGCCAGCCGCGCCGGTGCGATCCCCGAGGTGGTCGGGCCCGACGGCCGGTGCGCAGACCTGGTCCCACCCGGTGATGTGGGCGAGCTGACCCGGGCCATCGCCGACCTGCTCGACGACCCGGAGCGGCGAGCCCGGATGGGACGCGAGGGCCGGGAGCGCGTGCAGCAGCTGTTCAGCTGGCGCGCGGTCGCCGAGTCGACGGCCGCGGCGTACGAACGCGTGGTCGCGGAGTTCCGACAAGCTCAACCACCGTCGAGGAGAGAAATTGCTGACCGTTGACTTCGACCGGCTCGGGCTGCGACCCGGCGACCGGGTGATCGACATGGGTTGTGGCGCCGGCCGGCACGCCTTCGAGATGTACCGCCGCGGCGCCGACGTGATCGCGTTCGACCAGGACGCCGACGAGCTGGCCGGCGTGCTCGAGCTCTTCGGGGCGATGAAGGAGGCCGGGGAGGTCCCGGAGGGCGCGGAGGGCGACATCAAGCAGGGTGACGCCCTGGAGCTGCCCTTCGCCGATGGTGAGTTCGACCGGGTCGTCGCTGCCGAGGTGCTCGAGCACGTCCCGGAGGACACCAGGGCGATCGCCGAGCTGGTCCGCGTGCTGCGGCCCGGCGGCACGATGGCCGTCACGGTGCCGCGCTGGCTGCCGGAGAAGGTCTGCTGGGCGCTGTCGGACGCCTACCACGAGGTCGAGGGCGGCCACGTCCGGATCTACACCGACAAGGAGCTCGTCCAGAAGCTCTGCCGGGCCGGGATGCGCTTCGAGGGCAAGGGGTTCGCCCACGGGCTGCACTCGCCCTACTGGTGGCTGAAGTGCGCGGTAGGTGTCGACAACGACAGGCACCCCCTGGTCCGGGCCTACCACCGGGTGCTGCTCTGGGACATCATGCGCACGCCGGGGCTGAGCCTGCTCACCCGGGGCGCCGAGAAGGTGCTCGACCCGCTGATCGGCAAGAGCATGGTGCTCTACCTGCGCAAGCCCCAGCCGGCGGCGCAGTGATTCCCGCCGTCGACGGGATCATCAGCGAGGCGGAGGTCGCGCAGACCGCCGCCTCGATCGCGGCGATGCAGGAGCCGAGCGGCGCGGTCCCGTGGAGCCCTGGTGAGCACACCGACGCCTGGAACCACGTCGAGGCCGCGATGGCGCTCCTGGTCGGCGGCGAGGTGATCGCGGCCGAGCGGGCCTACGACTGGTCCCTGGCCAGCCAGCGCGACGACGGCTCCTGGCCGATGAAGGTCGTCGTCGGGGAGGTGGAGGACGCCAGCGGGGAGGCCAACATGGCGGCCTACCTCGCCGTCGGTGTCTGGCACCACTGGTTGCTCCGGCGGGACCGCGCGTTCGTCACCCGGATGTGGCCGGCCGTGCGGCGGGCGCTGGACTTCGTGGTCGGCCTGCAGCTGCCCTTCGGTGGCATCGCCTGGTCCCAGGAGTGGGCCGACGGGGCCCCCGCCGCGGTCAACGACGAGGCACTGCTGGCCGGCTCGTCCAGCATCTACCAGTCGCTGCGGGCCGGCGTCGCGCTCGCCGACCTGGTGGATCAGCCGCAGCCCGACTGGGAGCTGGCCGGCGGCCGGCTGGGCCACGCCGTACGACGCCACCGCGACCTCTTCGCCGACAAGGCGACCTTCTCGATGGACTGGTACTACCCGGTGCTCGCCGGAGCCGTCCGGGGCCCCGACGCCCTCGAGCTGGTCACCAGCCGGTGGGACGACTTCGTCGTGCCCGGGCTGGGCATCCGCTGCGTCGACACGAACCCGTGGGTCACCGGTGCCGAGACCTGCGAGCTGGTGATGGCGCTGGCCGCGATCGGTGAGCAGGAGCGGGCGCTCCAGCTCTTCGGCGACATGCAGCACCTGCGCCACGCCAGCGGTGGCTACTGGACCGGCTACGTCTTCCCCGACGACGTCCTCTGGCCCCACGAGCAGACCACCTACACCGCGGCGGCGGTCATCCTGGCTGCCGACGAGCTCTCCCGCCGGTCCCCCGGTTCGGCGATCATGCGTGGCGACAGCCTGCCGCAGCTCGACGAGATCGCGCTGGAGTGCGGCTGTGACTCAGCCGGCCGCGTCTCCAGCGCCTCCTGAGACCCGGACCAGCCACCGCATCGACCCGACCGTCTGCACCGGCTCGAAGCAGCCGCTCGCCACCGCACGCAGCCAGACGTGGTACGGCGGCTGCCCGCCCTCCTCGGGGCGCTCGAAGACGTCGTGGATCACCAGCGCGCCGCCCGTGACCAGCCAGGGCGCGAAACCCGAGTAGTCGTTCTGCGCATGGACCTCGGCGTGCCCCCCGTCGATGAACAGCAGCGACAGGGGAGTGTGCCAGTGCGCGGCGACCGTGGTCGACGGGCCGACGACGGCGACCACGTGCTCCTCGAGGCCAGCCCGGGCGATGGTCCTCCGGAAGGTCGGCAGGGTGTCCATCACGCCTAGCTCCTCGTCGACCAGGCTCGGGTCGTGGTGCTCCCAGCCGGGCTGGTTCTCCTCCGAACCGCGGTGGTGGTCGACAGTGAAGACCGTGCCCCCTGCCGCGCGCGCCGCCGCCCCCAGGTAGATCGCAGACTTGCCGCAGTAGCTGCCTACCTCCAGGCCCGGGCCGTGCGCGAGTCGTTCGCAGGCGATCCGGTGCAGGAAGGCACCCTCGCCCTCGGGCATGAACCCCTTGGCCGCCAACGCACGGAAGAGCAGGTCCGGCGGCATCTGGTCCACGGCCGGAGCCTAGCCGCGACACTCCCCAGAAGTTCCTGAGAATTGCCCATATCTGCTGAGTGTCCCTCAGGAGCCGTTCAGAAGTCGTCACTACATTGAGCCGCATGAATCGCCCGGCTCCGGCGCCCAGCCGGCCAAAGGCCACCCCGCCCGCCCGCCCACAGGCCGCCCCGGAGATCCGGCCGGACGACGTGCTGGACCGTTTCGGGCGCTGGGGCCGACGGGCGCTCGTCGCCATCGTCGCCATCGTGGTCCTCTGGCTGCTGTTCACCCGCGCCGTGGGGCTCGTCACCACGCACCTCTGGTTCGAATCCGTCGACGCCGGTCCGGTCTACTCCACGATGCTGCGGGCCCAGGTGCTGCTGTTCTGCGTCTTCGCCGTGCTCGCCGGCCTCGTGGGCGGTCTCACCCTCCGGGCGGTCCGTCGAGGCAGGCCGCGGCTGCACGTCGAGGAGCAGCGCCAGACGACGCGTTGGTGGTTCCGGCAGCACGAGTCGGGCCTCTGGCGCACGATGCTGCTGCTCGCGGTCGTGATCCCTGCGCTGATGGTCGGGTCGCACGCGGCCGGCCAGTGGCAGACCTATCTGCTGTGGCGGCATGCATCGCCCTGGCACGCGACCGACCCACAGTTCCACAAGGACCTCTCGTTCTTCGTGGAGGTCTACCCGTTCCACGTCCTCCTGGTGGCCCTCCTGTCGCAGGCCGTGGTGCTGGGGTTGTGGATCGCCGTGGTGAGCGGCTACCTCTTCGGCGGGTGGCGTGTGCGCGGCTCGGGGCCCCGGATCACCCGGCCGATGATCCGGATCCTGTCGGTGCTGCTGGGTTGCTACCTGGTGATCAAGGCCTTCGGCTACTGGGTCGCCCAATACTCCGTCATCACCGACGGGTCCGGACCCGTCACCGGTGTCTCCTACACCGACCAGCACGCGGTGCTCCCCGGGATGTACCCGCTGATCGCGATCGCGGTCGTGGGCGCCGCGATCCTCCTGGCGAACGTCTTCTTCCTCCGGCGGGCGCGCGTCATGATCGCCGGGATCGCCCTGATGGGCGTCGGCGCGTTGGTCATCGGCACGGCCTGGCCGAAGCTCGTCTACCAGTTCATCGAGAAGCCGAGCGCGGCCACGGTCGACCTCGGCGAGATCTCCCACAACCAGCAGGCCACCCGCACCGCTTTCGGGCTTCGCAACGTCGTGCACACCGTCGCCTACGACCCGGCGAAGACCCTGCAGGGCGCCGCCCTCCAGCGCCAGGCCGGCCGCACCGCGCAGATCCCATTGCTGGATCCCAACCAGCTGTCGCCGACCTTCAACGTCAAGCAGGAGCTCCAGGCGTACTACGGCTTCAAGGGCACCCTCGACGTCGACCACTACGACATCGGCGGCCAGTCCCGCGACGTCGCCCTGGCCGTGCGCGAGCTGCAGTCCGGCGGCGTTCCGAACCCGAGCTGGGTGAACGACCACCTGGTCTACACGCACGGCTACGGCGTGGTGGCGGCCCCCACCGACACGATGGATGCGACGACCGAGAGCCCGGACTTCCTCGATGCCGGGATCCCGCCGGCCCGGCAGATCCCGGTCAGCCAGCCCCGCGTCTACTTCGGGCAGTCCTCCCCGTCGTACTCGATCGTCGGGGAGCCCGCCGCCAGCCGTCGGCACCTGGAGTTCGACCACCCGGCGCCCAACGGGAACTCGTCGGCCTCGCACACGACCTACCACGGCAAGGGCGGGATCCCGATCGGGTCGAGCCTGCGCCGCCTGCTGTTCGCGGTCAGCCTCCAGAGCCCCAACATCTTCTTCAGCTCCGACGTCAACAGCGCCTCCCAGCTGCTCATGGTGCGCAACCCGCAGGCACGGGTGGCCAAGGTGGCCCCATGGCTCACCCTCGACGGCGACGTCTACCCGGCTGTCGTCAACGGTCGGATCAAGTGGGTCGTCGACGGCTACACGACGTCGAGCAGCTACCCCGACTCCCAGCTGGTCAACCTCCGCACGGCGACGACGAACACGCTCACGACCAACGGGGCCATGTCGGCCCAGCCGAACCGGCAGGTCAACTACATGCGGAACTCGGTGAAGGCGACGGTGGACGCCTACACCGGCAAGGTGACGCTTTACGCGTGGCAGGAGAACCAGCTGCCGGATCCACTGCTCAAGGCCTGGGAAGGGGTCTTCCCGGGGCTCGTCAAGCCGCAGTCGAGCATCCCGGCGGCACTGCTGCCGCACCTTCGCTACCCGCGGGACCTGTTCGACGTCCAACGCACCCTGCTCGCGCAGTACCACGTCAAGAAGGCCCCCGACTTCTACAGCGGCAACGACTTCTGGAAGGTGCCCAACGACCCGACCGTCGGGACCAACCAGCAGATCAACTCCAGCTCGGGCAAGAACAGCGCCTCGGGGCCACCGCAGCCCCCGCTCTACATGTCGTTGTCCCCCAACGGGTTCGGCAAGCAGCAGTACTCGCTGTCCAGCCCGATGGTGACCCTGAACCGTCGTGACCTCGCAGCGTTCATCTCCGTCGACTCCCAGCCCGGACCCGGCTACGGCACGTTCACGATCCTGCCGTTCTCGTCCGGCTCCGCGGGGGAGTCGCCGTTGCAGGTCGGCAACGACATCGAGTCGTCGACGAAGATCTCGGAGGCGCTCACGTTGCAGCGTGGTGGGAACTCGAAGGTCGTGCTCGGCGACCTCGCAGCCATCCCGCTCGGGGGAAGGATGCTCTACGTCGAACCGGTCTACACCCAGGCGGCGGCCAGCAACTCGTTCCCGGTCCTGCGCCACGTGATCGCGTTGTACGGCAACGGTGACCCCGCCTTCGACACGACCCTGGCGCCGGCACTGCACCAGGCGCTCGCCTCGGGCAGCTCGGGCGGAGCGGGCAGCGGGGGCAGCACCAGCTGACGAGTGGCTAGGCGGCGTTGCTGCCACTGCTGGTGGTGCCACGCGAGCCAGCGCTGCCCCGCCCGGATGGTGCGCTGGCTGCGGATCGAGCTGAACACCGCGAAGGCGTGCTGGGTTCCGCGCAGCTCGTGGTAAGTCACCGTCCTTTTGGACACCTCGCGCAGTGCCGCCACGAAAGCCCTTGCCTGTTGGACGTCCACGAGGGTGGCGTTGGAGCCGTGCAGCACGAAGAAGTCCGGCGCGTCCGCGCGCACGCGGGCCAGCGGGGAGGCGGCGACGAACTCGTCGCGGTGCTCGGTCGGGTCCTTCTTGAAGACGCGTGGGGCGAGGAACCAGTCGCGCATGCCGAGCGCGTGCTTGTCGCCGGTCAGGCCGACCAGGTCGTCGACGCCGTAGAAGGCCGGACCCGAGACACCCCGAGCGCGGAGTAGGCCCTCATCTGCCCGGCCGGGCGCAGCTCGCCGGAGGAGCCGCAGCCGGTTCCGTGGAACCCTGACCAGCGCAGCCGCGCGAGCCGTCAGGCGCCGGCGTGCACGCGTCGCCGCCAGCGGACGACAGCGTCGATCAGCAGCACGTTCCCCAGCGCAGCCAGAGCCAGCGCGAGGAGGCCGAGCAGGTCCAGGGACACCAGGTACCACGACGCCGGGCCACCAGTCTCCGAGAGGACGACGACTCCGCCGGGACCGCCGTACCCGCTGCTCGTCTCGTGGGACGGGTTGGCTCCGGGCACGAGCCCCATCAGGCCGGCGCCCAGGTAGAACGCCGGCAACGCAACGATGCTGGCCGGCAGGGTGACGAGGGCGGCGACGCCGATCAGCAAGGCCTGGCCCGATGCGAAGCCGATGCTGGCAAGCACCGTCACCGCGGCGACGTAGCCCATCGCGGTCGGTGTCATCCGGTCGCGGAGCCAGTCGGCGGTGGCCATGTGTCGAGCATGACACCCCAGGCCGGCGCCAGCACGCAGCCAGCGAGCACCAGCCGTTCCCCGACGGCGGCGGAGACCAGGAGCCGGTCGTCCTCGCGCCACGCCCGCACGCGGATCGTTTCGCCGGGGAAGACCACTCCGGCGAAGCGGGCCGAGAAGCCGCCGACCCGCGACGGATCACCGTCGAGGAACAGCCGCGTCACCTCGCGCAGCACGATGCCGTAGGTGCACAACCCGTGCAGGATCGGCGCCGGGAAACCGGCACCTCGGGCGAAGGCGGGATCGGCATGCAGCGGGTTGCGGTCGCCGCATAGGCGGTAGAGCAGCGCCTGTCCCGGCGTGACGTCGTACGACGATTCCGCATCTGCGTCGCGCGACGGCAGCTCTGCTCGGGTCGAGGGCCCGCGCTCGCCGCCGAAGCCGCCCTCGTCTCGCACGAAGATGCTCGACCGCACGGTCCAGAGCGACTCACCGGACGACGACGACGCCGTGCCCTCCTGCACGATCACCGCAGCCTTGCCCTTGTCCCACACGTCCGTGACGCGCGTGCGGAGGGTCGCCGAACCTGACGTCGGCACGGGTCGGCGCACGACCACCTCCTGTGAACCGTGCAGGATCTTCTGCAGGTCCAGGTCGCAGCCGGGGATGTCGAGGAACGGTGGCCTGTCGTCGCGGAGGGTCGGCGCCACAACGGCGAAGGACGGCAGCACTTGCAGGTTCTCGTCGTCGAGGGTGAGCCACAAGGAGCGCGGGTCGGTGTTGTCTTCCGGGCGCGATCCGGCGCCGATGCCGAGGTGGTAGAGCAACACGTCCGAGGAGGT
>JAICXL010000067.1 GCA_025980475.1 Nocardioidaceae bacterium
CAGATGGGCGAGCACCAGCTCGAGCAGGTGATGCTCGACTTCTGGGAGAAGCGCTTCGACGTGCTCGTGTGCACCACGATCGTCGAGTCCGGCCTCGACGTCTCCAACGCCAACACGATGATCATCGAGCGGGCCGACGCCCTGGGGCTCTCCCAGCTGCACCAGCTGCGCGGGCGCGTGGGTCGCAGCCGCGAGCGTGCCTACGCCTACTTCCTCTACCCCCCCGACAAGCCGCTGACCGAGACCGCGCACGAGCGGCTGGCCACGCTGGCCCAGCACTCCGACCTCGGCGGCGGCATGGCCATCGCGATGAAGGACCTCGAGATCCGCGGCGCCGGCAACCTCCTCGGGGGGGAGCAGTCCGGCCACATCGCCGACGTCGGCTTCGACCTCTACGTCCGGCTCGTCGGCGAGGCGGTGAGCGAGTTCCGCACCGACGGCGCGCCGACGGAGGAGCTGCAGGAGGTCAAGATCGAGCTGCCGGTCGACGCGCACCTGCCCCACGACTACATCGGCAGCGAGCGGCTCCGCCTGGAGATGTACAAGCGCCTGGCCGAGGTCCGCGAGGACGACGACGTGCGCCTCCTCCGCGAAGAGATGCAGGACAGGTACGGCGAGCCTCCCGCACCCGTCGAGCGGCTGCTGGCCGTCGCCCGCTTCCGGGCACGCGCCCGTCGCGCCGGGCTGCACGAGATCACGGTGCAGAGCAAGTACGTCCGCTTCGCGCCGGTCGAGCTGCCCGACTCCCGCACCGTCCGGCTCAACCGGCTGCACCCCAGGAGCATCTACAAGCCCGGGCTGCGTACCATGCTCGTGCCGCGCCCGCAGGCAGCCGGCTTCGGAGCGCCGCCGCTCCGGGACGGCGAGCTGCTGGCCTGGGCCCGCGACGTGATCGAGCAGGTCGTCGATCCCCAGCAGGGGTCGCCACCGGCGACCGCCAACACCGAGGAGAAGCGTTCGTGAGAAGCAAGACCCGCAGGTCCCTGGCCGTCGCGGCCGTCGCCATCACGGCGATGCTGGCGCTGTCCGGTTGCGGGGTCGGCGCCTCGGCGGCGGCCCATGTCGCCGGGCAGCCGGTCCTGACCAGGGACGTCGACCTGCTCTCGCAGATCACCTGCACGGACCTGGAGAGCAGCCGGGCCCCGGTCGGCACCAACACCCGGCCGGTGTCGCTGATCCGTGGCCAGGCGGTGCAGTCGCTGATCGACGCCGACGTCGCCGACATGATGGCCCGGAAGCGGGGCACGTCGTTCGACCGGACCCAGCTGGCCCAGACCATGGCCCAGGTCGACAACGCGCTGCCGCAGCTGCCGGCGGCGGACCGTCAGCCGGCCCGGGCCCTGATCGAGCGGCTCGTGCGCGCGAGCCTGGAGATCCAGCAGATCGGCCACGACGCGCTGGTCGCCCAGGGCCAGGCCAACCCCGACGCCCAGTCTGCGGCCGCCAAGGGCCAGCAGCTGCAGCGCGCCTACGAGAAGAAGATCGACATCCAGGTCGACCCCCGCTACGCGACCGCGAAGAGCGCCACCGGTGACCAGCTCTCGGTCCCGGTCTCGTCGTTCGCCCGCCACGGCGCCGCCAGCCAGCCGACCCAGCTGTGGACCATCCAGCTGCCCGCCTCGCAGCGCTGCGGATGACTCCGCGGGCCTCGTCCGCCGACGGGTCGCCACTGGTCGAGCTGGTCGCGATCATGGCCCGGCTTCGGCGCGAGTGCGGCTGGAAGGCGGCCCAGACCCACCGGAGCCTGGCGCGCTACCTCCTCGAGGAGACCTACGAGGTGCTCGAGGCGATCGACACCGGCGACCACGACCACCTCCGCGAGGAGCTCGGCGACCTGCTGCTGCAGGTCTACTTCCACGCGGCGATCGCCGCGGAGGCGGGCCGGTTCGACATCGACGACGTCGCCGCGGGCCTGGTCGCCAAGCTGGTCCGCCGCAACCCCCACGTCTTCGGCGACGGGCAGACGACGGACGCCGGCAAGCTGACCCCTGCCGAGATCGACGCCACCTGGCAGGCGATCAAGGAGTCCGAGAAGCAGCGCACCGATCCGCTGGACGGGATCCCTCCGGAGCTGCCCGCCCTGCTGCGCGCCTCGAAGGTGCTCGACCGGCTGGATCGCGCCGGCGCCACCGTCTCGTTCGACTCGAAGTCAGCGGACCTCGGCGACCGGCTGCTCGCCCTGGTGGCGGAGTCCCGGCTCGCCGGCGTCGATCCCGAGCAGGCCCTGCGGGACGCGGTACGACGGCTCCGTCCCTGATCGCGCCCGCCACACGGCGGGCGCTCCGCGATCCGGCCGCCTGCCGTGGTTAGGCTGAACGGGCCCGTCCGACCCGACAGCACCAGCAGCAGGAGACCGACCCTTGGCGTTCATCGACACCGTCATCGCCCGCGAGATCCTCGACTCCCGCGGCAACCCGACCGTCGAGGTGGAGGTGCTGCTCGACGACGGATCCACCGGTCGTGCTGCCGTGCCCAGCGGCGCGTCGACAGGTGCGTTCGAGGCCGTCGAGCTGCGCGACGGCGGCGACCGCTACGGCGGCAAGGGCGTGCAGCGGGCCGTGGACGCGGTCCAGCAGGAGATCGCCGACGCGGTCGAGGACCTCGACGCCACCGACCAGCGCGTCGTCGACCAGACGATGATCGACCTCGACGGCACGCCCAACAAGGCCAGGCTCGGCGCCAACGCGATCCTCGGCGTCTCGCTGGCGGTGGCGCGGGCCGCCGCGGACAGCGCCGACCTGCCGCTCTTCCGCTACCTCGGCGGCCCCAACGCGCACCTGCTGCCGGTGCCGATGATGAACATCCTCAACGGCGGCTCGCACGCGGACTCCAACGTCGACATCCAGGAGTTCATGATCGCCCCGGTCGGTGCGGCCACCTTCCGCGAGGCCCTGCAGCAGGGGGCGGAGGTCTACCACGCCCTCAAGGCGGTGCTGAAGAAGAAGGGCCTGGCCACCGGCCTCGGCGACGAGGGCGGCTTCGCCCCCGACCTCGACAGCAACCGCGCGGCCCTCGACCTCATCGTCGAGGCGATCGGGGCGGCGGGGCTCAGGGCCGGCGAGGACGTCGCGCTGGCGCTCGACGTGGCCGCGAGCGAGTTCTTCACGAAATCCGAGTCCGGCGCGGGCTCCTACGCCTTCGAGGCGGGCCACCAGCCGGCCGCCGAGATGAGCGCGTACTACGCCGACCTGGTGTCGTCCTACCCGATCGTCAGCCTCGAGGACCCGCTCGACGAGGACGACTGGGACGGCTGGCGCACGATCACCGACCAGCTCGGCGACCGGGTCCAGATCGTCGGCGACGACCTCTTCGTCACCAACGTCGAGAGGCTGCAGCGTGGCATCGACGGAGGACAGGCGAACTCGCTGCTGGTGAAGGTCAACCAGATCGGCTCCCTCACCGAGACCCTGGACGCGGTCGAGCTCGCGCACCGCAGCGGTTTCCGCTGCATGATGAGCCACCGGTCGGGCGAGACCGAGGACACCACGATCGCCGACCTGGTGGTCGCCCTGAACTGCGGCCAGATCAAGAGCGGTGCGCCGGCGCGCTCGGAACGCGTCGCGAAGTACAACCAGCTGCTGCGGATCGAGGAGGAGCTCGGCGACGCCGCCCGCTACGCCGGCCGCGGTGCGTTCCCGAGGTCCCGGGCCTGACCGTGTCCACTCTCCGGCCCTCACCCCGCCGCAGGCCCCGACGCGCCGGCCGGCCGGGCAACACGCGCCCCGGCCGGCGGGGAGGCACGTCCCGGGCCGGAGGCGTCGAGGGCCCGCCGCGGCGACCTCGGTTCACCAGCCGGATGGCGGTCCTCGTGGTGGTGGTCGCGCTGCTGGTGGTCTCCTACGCCTCGTCGATGCGCGCCTACCTCCAGCAGCGCTCGCAGGTCCAGGCCCTGCAGGGCCAGATCGCCCAGTCCCGTCACGACATCGCGGCGCTGGAGCGCGAGAAGCGCCGCTGGCACGACAACGCCTACGCCGAGGCCCAGGTCCGCGAGCGGCTGGGCTGGGTGCTTCCGGGGGAGATCAGCTACCAGGTCATCGGCAAGGACGGCAAGCCGCTGCAGGACACCAGCGAGCTGAGCAACCCGGCCGCGGTCGGCCGCACCGTCCCCGACCCGTGGTGGTCCACGGCCTGGGGCTCGCTGCAGGCGGCCGACCACCCGCCGGGGCCGAAGCCGACACCGGCCACCAGGATCACCCCGCGCCCCGGCCCGAAGAAGCAGTGACCGCCGGCGAGCAGGACACCGCGGTCGTCGCCGCGCAGCTGGGCCGGCCCCCCCGGGCGATCCACGCGGTCGGGCACCGGTGTCCCTGCGGCCTGCCCGACGTGGTCACCACCGCGCCGAGGCTGGCGGACGGCACCCCCTTCCCGACCACCTTCTACCTCACCTGCCCCCGGGCCGCCTCGATGATCGGCACCCTGGAGGCGTCGGGGCTGATGCGGGAGATGGCCGAGCGGCTGGCGACCGACCCCGGCCTCGCCGGTGCCCAGCACGCGGCGCACGAGGCCTACCTCGACGCCCGGAGCCGGATCGAGGAGGTGCCGGAGATAGCCGGCGTCTCCGCCGGAGGGATGCCCGACCGGGTCAAGTGCCTGCACGCGCTGGCCGCCCATGCCCTCGCCGCAGGGCGCGGCCTCAACCCGCTCGGTGACGAGGTGCTCGACCGGCTCGGGGAGTGGTGGGCGGCGGGCCCGTGCGTCGAGCCGGCACGGGACGACCGATGACCCGGGTGGCGGCCTTCGACTGCGGCACCAACTCGCTGCGCGTCCTCGTGGCCGATCTCGACCCCGGCGCCGGCACCGAGCACGAGGTGCTCCGCGAGATGCGCATCGTCCGGCTCGGAGAGGGCGTCGACCGCAGAGGGCGCATCTCCACCGCGGCCATGGAGCGGGTGCTGGCGGCGGTCGACGACTTCGCCGCGATGGTGCGCGATGCAGGGGCGAGCGCCGTACGCTTCTGCGCCACCTCAGCGGCCCGTGACGCGGCCAACGCGGCCGACTTCATGGCCGGCGTGCGCGACCGCGTCGGTGTCGAGCCGCAGGTGCTCGACGGGCTGGCGGAGGCACGCACCTCCTACGCCGGGGCCACTCGCTCGCTGCCGGAGGCACCCTCGCCCCGGCTGGTCGTCGACATCGGCGGCGGCTCCACCGAGCTGATCCTCGGCGACGCCGACGGGGTCGTCGTCGCAGAGCAGTCGCTCGACATCGGCTCGGTGCGGCTGACCGAGCGGCACCTGCACGACGACCCGCCGACCGACGGGCAGGTCGCCGCGCTCGTCGCCGACGTCGACGCGATGCTCGACGGCTGCCGGGTTGCGGTCGGCGACGCCCGCACCGTGGTCGGCGTCGCCGGCACCGTCACCACCGTAGCCGCCGGCGTCCTCGGGCTGGCCGCCTACGACCGGGACGCGATCCACCACGCGACGCTGGCGACCCGCGACGTCGTCGCGACCGGCCGGGAGCTGGTCGCCATGCCGGTCGCGGCGCGGCGCGAGCTCGGCTACCTGCACCCCGGACGCGCCGACGTGATCGCCGCCGGCGCGCTGATCCTCGAGCGGGTGCTGTGCCGCACGACGCCCGACACCCTGCTCGTCTCCGAGCACGACATCCTCGACGGGATCGCCTGGTCACTGGCGCAGGACCACTGAGGAGCGGCCCGGCCGACGCCGACAACCAGCCCGCAAAAAAGGCAGGCGACCACGCCGGCCA
This sequence comes from Nocardioidaceae bacterium, assembly GCA_025980475.1. Classification (GTDB taxonomy): domain Bacteria; phylum Actinomycetota; class Actinomycetes; order Propionibacteriales; family Nocardioidaceae; genus Marmoricola. Next base: position 5,707 of record JAICXL010000067.1, read on the forward strand.
TGAGGCAAGGAGAGCAGTACCGATGAGCGACACCGAAGCGACACCCATCGGGGGGCGTGCCGAGGAACGGCTCGAGGAACCGCCCGGCGGGACCCGGCCACCGCGACAGCGGACGGCGGAAGCAGCACCGCCCGCCGGGCGCGGCCAGCCGCAGCGCCCGCACGACTTCGGGAACCCGGAGGCGGTGCCGGCAGTTCCGGCGCCGAAGCGGTCCTGGTTCCACCTGCTGCGCAGGACCGTCCGCGAGTTCCTCGACGACGGGTGCACGGACCGGGCCGCCGCGCTGACCTGCTACGCCGCGCTGGCGGTGGTCCCCGCCGCGCTGGCGCTGCTGGCACTGCTGGGCGTGCTCGGCCGCGGCGACCGGGCGGTCAACGTGGTGGTCGACGGACTCCGGCCGCTGCTGTCCGGCCCGGTGCTGGCCAACGTCCACTCCACGCTGCACGGCGTGGCCACCGGCCCCGGAGGCGGCATCGCGCTGGTGGTCGGCGCAGCGGGGGCGCTCTGGTCCGCCTCGGCCTGGGTGAGCGCCTTCTCCCGGGCGATGAACCGGATCTACGAGGTCGAAGAGGGCCGGCCGGCCTGGCGGCTGCGGCCCACCATGCTGCTGGTCACGCTCGCGTCGGTCGCGCTCTGCGCCGTGGCGCTGCTGATCGTGGTCCTCTCCGGCCCGGTGGCCGACTCGGTCAGCGCGCGGCTCGGCGTCGGCAGCACGCTGCTGGCGGTCTGGGCGATCGCGAAGTGGCCGGTGCTGGCGGGAGTCGTGGTCGTCGTGGTGGCGCTGCTCTTCTGGGCCACGCCCAACGTGCGGCAGCCGCGCTTCCGGCTGGTCTCGGCCGGGGCCTCCGTGGCCATCCTGGCCTGGCTCGCCGCCTCGGTCGGCTTCGGCTGCTACGTCGCCGTCGTGGCGTCCTGGAGCGGCGCGTCCGGGTCGGTGTTCGGCGCGGTCGGCGGCGTGGCCGTCGCGCTGCTGTGGCTGTGGTTGACCAACTCCGCGCTGCTGCTCGGCGGCGAGCTCGACGCGGAGCTGGAGCGGGCCCGCGAGCTCGCGGCGGGCGAGCACGCCGAGGAGACCCTCCAGTTGCCGGTGCGCGACGCGCGCGGCATCCGGAAGGCCGAGGAACGTCGCCGCAAGGACGCGGAGACCGGCCGCCAGGTGCGTGAGTCCTTCGGCCGCGGCGACCCGGCCGACCGGCCGTTCGCGCGCAGATGAGCACGGAGGAGCTGCCGCACCCGCTGACCGGGATGCTCTTCCCGAGCCCCGTCCCGGCTGGCACCGGGTGGCCCGACGATCCCGCGGACCCGGACACCCCGGTGGCGCGCTCGTCGGACGAGGTGGCCGCGCTGGCCACGGGGGTCGGCCTGCCGGAGCTGGATGCCCGGGTCTCGGTCTGCGCGGCGTGCCCGCGACTGGTCCAGTGGCGCGAGCAGGTCGCGGTCGACAAGCGGGCGTCCTACGCCGGGCAGCCCTACTGGGGCCGCCCGATCGCGGGCTGGGGAACGGCCGCGCCGCGCGTGCTGGTGGTCGGCCTGGCGCCCGCGGCCAACGGTGGCAACCGCACCGGCCGGATCTTCACCGGTGACCGATCGGGTGACTGGCTCTTCGCCGCGCTCCACCGGGCGGGCCTCGCGACGCAGCCGACCTCGGTGCACGCCGGTGACGGCCAGCAGCTGCTGAACACACGGATGGTGGCGGCCGTGCGCTGTGCACCCCCGGCCAACAAGCCGCTGCCGGTCGAGCGGGACACCTGCGCCCCCTGGCTGCAGCGCGAGCTGGAGCTGGTGCTGCCTTCAGTGAAGGCCGTGGTCTGCCTGGGCCTGTTCGGCTGGACCGCCGCCCTCGGGGCGCTCAAGGCGGCCGGCTTCGACGTGCCGCGTCCCCGGCCGAGGTTCGGCCACGGTGCCGAGGTGCCGCTGTCCGACGGCGACCGGTCGCTGGTCGTGCTCGGCTGCTTCCACCCGTCGCAGCAGAACACCTTCACCGGCCGGCTCACCGAGTCGATGATCGACACGGTGCTGGGTCGCGCTGCGCGTCTGGGATCGTCGGAGGCGTGACCCTCCACGCCAGCACCGTCCTGGGCCACGACCGGCCCGGCATCATCGCCGAGGTCACCGCCGCCTGGCCGGTCTCGGCCTGAACCTCGAGGACTCCTCGATGACGCTGCTGCGCGGCCACTTCGCGATGACCCCGGTCACCTCCGGGAACCCCGTCGCCCGCGGACGGCGAGGCCGCGCTCGCCGATCGAGGCCCGCGCGCTTCAGCACGAGATCGACCACTGTGCCGGGCCGCTCTTCCTCGACCGGGTTGCCGGCGCCCGCGCCGTCTTCCCGCGCAAGACCTATCTTTAGCCGCAACCTCGCGCGCCCCGGTATCCCAATCGGCAGAGGAAGCGGTCTTAAAAACCGTCCAGTGTGGGTTCGAGCCCCACCCGGGGCACTTCCCGCTGTCCATTGACAAACGCGCCGCCACGGAGCATTCTAAAAGTGATGGATCCACTTTTTAGAAAAGAGGCCCGCTGATGGCAACCATCACCCCGCACCGGACAGGTGCACACAGCTCCGAGGAGGTGCTCGACCGGATCCGGACGGACCCGGCCTACGGTGCCTTCTGGTTGCTCCGGATCGGCTTCGCAGTGCTGCCGATCTGGATGGGCGCGGACAAGTTCGCCAACAACCTCACCTACTGGCCGCACTACCTGGCCCCCTGGATCGTCGACATCCTGCCGTTCTCGGCCCAGACCGCGATGTACGTGGTCGGTGTCGTCGAGATCGTCGCCGGCGTCGCCGTGCTCCTCAAGCCGCGCTACGCGGGCTACGTGGTCGCGCTGTGGCTGGCCGGCATCATCATCAACCTGCTGACCTACTCCGGCTTCTACGACGTGGCCCTGCGTGACTTCGGGCTCTTCGTCGCAGCCCTGGCGGCGACCCAGCTGGCGCGCGTCTACGACGCCCCGTGGAGTCGCGGACGGCCCGGCGGCGGCCGCTGACCCTCGACGGGAAGCGGCTGTGAGCGGCGCGCCGTGGGAACAGCGCGCCGCTTCCGCACGTTCTTCTGGCGACGGCTCGTCTAGGATCGAGCCGTCGACGTGGCGGCCAGGCGGTCGTCCACCCACCGGCCTCGAGGGAGAGACCATGCAGAGCAGGAACCCCGTCTTCGCGCGGGCCGCGGGCTTCAACGGCAAGGGCAACGCCTACGGCAACGCGACCTACCCTGGCAACGGGGAGTCCTACGCCGGCTACGGCAGCCCGTCGACGTGGAGCGTCGGTGGCCCCGGCTCGCCGACCCACACCGAACCGTCCCAGCGGGTCGCCGAAGGCCCGATGACCATCGACTCGGTGGTGCAGAAGACCGGCATCACCCTCGCGGTCCTGTTCGTCGCCGCCGCGGCCACGTGGCTGCTCACCGGCGACCCCAGCCAGTTCGGCGCCCGCGGCGCGAGCGTCGCCTCCCAGCTCTACAGCCTGTCGCTGGTCGGTGCCCTCGGCGGCTTCGTCCTGGCCATGGTCAACTCCTTCAAGCGCGCGGTCAGCCCCGCCCTGGTGATCGCCTACGCGGCGCTCGAGGGGGTCTTCATCGGTGCCTTCAGCAAGGTGGTCGCCGCCTACGTCGGCGGTGGCGACAGTGGCACCTCGATCGTCGTCGGCGCGGTGCTCGGCACCGTGGCCGCGTTCGCCGGCACACTGGCGGCCTACAAGTTCTTCAACATCAAGGTCGGCCAGAAGTTCCGGATGTGGGTCATCGGCCTGATGTTCGGCTTCGTCGCCTTGTCGATGCTCGACCTGGTGCTGGGCTTCTTCGGCAGCTCGTTCGGCTTCAACGGCTTCGGCGGCATCGGCCTGCTCTCCAGCGTCGTGGGCCTCGGCCTCGGCGTGCTGATGCTGATCCTCGACTTCGACTTCGTCGAGCGCGGTATCCGCGCCGGTCTGCCGGAGCGGGAGTCGTGGCGGGCGGCCTTCGGCCTGACCGTCACGATCGTGTGGATCTACATCGAGCTGCTGCGGATCCTGGCCATCCTCAACCGCCGCTGACGCTCTGGTCCTCTTCGTGCTCCTCGGCCGACCCGGGCCTCTCGGTGTCGCCCATCGCCGGCCGGCGCCGGCGCATCAGCAGCACCCAGCGGCCACCGGCGCCCTGCCGCGAGCCGCGCACCTCGGTGCCGCCGAGCTCGGTGCCCGGGGTCCGGCTGGCCTCGTGGGCGGCGAAGCGGATCGGCAGCACCCCCTCGCCGCGCAGCGCCACCGGCTCGCCCTCGTCCTCGGGGGCCAGCCCGAGCGCGGCGAGCACGCTGGGCACCAGCACGCCCGCCATCGCCTCGTAGCCGGCGGCCGAGGGGTGGAAGCGGTCCGGTCCGAAGAGCATCGCCGGGGCCGCCTCGAACTCCGGGCCGAGGATCGAGCTGAGGGAGACGGACCGGCCGCCGGCCTCGACCACCGCGACCGTCTGGGCGGCCGCCAGCCGACGTGACCAGAGGCGGGCCACCTGGCGCAGCGGCTGGGGGATCGGCTGCACCGTCCCGAGGTCGGGGCAGGTGCCCACCACGACGGCGACACCGGCGTCCACGAGCCGTCGTACCGCCTGCTCCAGGTGCCGCACGGACACGCCGACCGGCACCGTGTGGGTGACGTCGTTGGCGCCGATCAGGACGACTGCTGCGTCCGGCCCCGTCGGCAGCGCCTCGTCGATCTGGCCGTCGAGGTCACCGGACTGCGCGCCGACCTTGCTGAAGACACCGAGGTGCACGCGCCGGTCGGCCTGGGCGGCCAGCGCCGAGCCGATCATCGCCCCCGGTGTCTCCTCGACCGTGCCCACGCCGTAGCCGGCGGCGCTCGAGTCGCCGAGCAGCACCATCCGGATCGCCGGAGCGGGACGGCCCCGGCCGTACCACCCGGAGGCGTCGGGCACCCGGTCGTCGGCGTAGCCGATCGACCGTCGGGCGAGCCTGGCCTCGGTCCTCAGCAGGCCGTAGACGGACGCGCCGAGTCCAAGCACGCCCCCGGTGCCGTAGGCGGCCGCCGAGACGAGCCTGCGTGACCACCGCTGGTTCCCCACGCCGCAACTCTACGGAAGGCCCCACTATGTTGAGGCCATGGAGTATGCGAACTCGCTGCTGGACCTGATCGGCAACACCCCGTTGGTCAGGCTCGGCAGGACCGCCGAGGGCACCCGCACCCCGGTGCTCGCGAAGGTCGAGTACCTGAACCCCGGCGGCTCGGTGAAGGACCGCATCGCGGTGCGGATGGTCGACGCCGCCGAGAAGTCCGGTGAGCTGCGGCCCGGTGGCACCATCGTCGAGCCGACCTCCGGAAACACCGGCGTCGGCCTCGCCCTGGTCGCCCAGCAGCGCGGCTACCACTGCATCTTCGTCTGCCCCGACAAGGTCAGCGAGGACAAGCGCAATGTGCTCAAGGCCTACGGCGCAGAGGTGGTTGTCTGCCCGACCGCCGTGGCGCCCGAGCACCCCGACTCCTACTACAACGTCTCCGACAAGCTGGCCGCCCAGCCCGGCGCGTGGAAGCCCGACCAGTACTCCAACCCCAACAACCCGCTCTCGCACTACGAGCAGACTGGCCCGGAGATCTGGCGGCAGACAGACGGGGCGATCACCCACTTCGTCTCCGGGGTCGGCACCGGTGGCACGATCAGCGGCATCGGCCGCTTCCTGAAGGAACGCAGCGCCGAGCGAGGCGGGCCCGCCGTCCAGGTCGTGGGTGCCGACCCGGTCGGCTCGGTCTACTCCGGCGGCAGCGGCCGGCCCTACCTCGTCGAGGGCGTCGGCGAGGACTTCTGGCCCGCGACCTACGACCGCGACATCGCCGACCGGATCATCGCGGTCTCCGACGCCGACTCCTTCGCCTTCACCCGACGGCTGGCCCGTGAGGACGGCCTGCTGGTCGGTGGCTCGTCGGGGATGGCAGCCTTCGCCGCGGTGCAGCTGGCCCGGGAGCTCGACAACCCCGACGCCCTGGTCGTCGTGCTCCTGCCCGACTCCGGCCGCGGCTACCTCACCAAGGTCTTCAACGACGACTGGCTCGCGCAGTACGGCTTCCTGCCGGGTGACGACTCCCGGCAGACCATCGGCGAGGTCCTCCGCGCGAAGAGGGGTCACATCCCCGCGCTGGTGCACACCCACCCGAACGAGACGGTCGCCGAGGCCGTGCACATCCTCCAGGAGTACGGCGTCTCCCAGATGCCTGTCGTCCGCGCCGAGCCGCCGGTCATGGCCGCCGAGGTCGCCGGGTCCGTTTCCGAGCGGGTGCTGCTGGACGCGTTGTACGGCGGCCGCGCGCGGCTCGTCGACCCGGTGGAGCAGCACATGAGCGCGCCGCTGCCGACCGTCGGCGCCGGGGCGGACGTGGCCGAGGCGGTCGCTGCCCTGAAGGACGCCGACGCCCTCCTGGTGCAGGAGGACGGCCGGCCCACCGGGGTGCTCACCCGCCAGGACCTGCTGTCCTTCCTCGCCCGAGCCTGAGAATCGCCAGATTTTGGGCGGGAGTTCCGGCTTTGGGGTCGTCTCGGGAGCCGATCGAAAGTAGGGTGGGCCCAAGATCGCTCGGCTGCTTGCAACCCCCCTGACAGCGCCGGTGGTCGAGGTCCGCTGGGCTCGTGCTTCGTGCCCCTCGGGGGTCCCTCCACATCCCCGAGTCCGACGGGCCGGCTGGTGGCGGGGAGGGTCTGCCGCCTCGCCACCAGCACGCCCCGCCCTGCCGACGCGGGAGGGCTTCATCGGCAACCGGTGGTGTGCGGCGCGTAGGCTCGCGGCGTGCTCAGCCGCTATCTCACCGTGGCTCGAGACGGGACCGCGGAGATCGAGGTGTCCCGCTCCCGGTTCCGCTGCTCGGTGGCCCGGGTCGACGACGAGCTCGGCGCCCGGGCGGCGATCGAGAGCTGCCGCAGGGAGCACTGGGACGCGCGGCACCACTGCTCGGCGTTCGTGATCGGCCCGGAGCACGGGCTCGAGCGGGCCCAGGACGACGGTGAGCCGCCGGGCACGGCCGGCGGCCCGATGCTCGAGGTGCTGCGCGGGCGTCAGCTCAGCGACGTCGTCGTGGTCGTCACCCGGTGGTTCGGCGGGGTGATGCTCGGTACCGGCCCGCTCACCCGGGCGTACGGCGACGCCGTGCGCGCGGCCCTCGACGAGGTGGGTGAACGCGAGCGGGTCCTCCAGGTGATCGGCGAGGTCGCCGCCGACCACGCCCGCGTCGGCCGGCTCGAGCACGCGCTCCGGTCACGCGGGGCGACGGTGCTCGGGGTCGACTACGCCGACCAGGCCGAGCTCCGGCTCGCCATCGCACCGCTGGCCTTCGCCGGGGCCGAGGAGATGGTTGCCGAGCTGACCGAGGGCGAGAGCGTCCTCAAGCGCGTGGGCGAGCAGTGGGTGGATCGGTGAGCGGCCGATGAGCACCGACTGGCTGACGGCCTTCCTGGACTTCCGGCCGGCGTCGCTGGACCCGGGGACCGCCTTCTGGGCGGGGGTGTCGGGCACCACGGTGTCGTCTCCGCGAGGCGAGCGCGGCGAGTTCAGGACGCTGCTGCCGCCGTCCGGGGACGCGTGGCTGCGGGTGCAGCGGCTGGAGGCGGTCGGCCCCGCGCGGGTGCACCTCGACCTGCACACGGCAGATCCCGTGTCGTTGCGGTCAGCGGCCGAGGAGCACGGCGCCGTGCTGCAGCACGATGCCGGCTTCGCGTCGTACGCCTCGCCGGGCGGGCTGCCCTTCTGCGTGGTGGGCTCGCCCGGCAGCCAGCGGGCACCTGCTGCGTCGTGGGGCACGCACCGGTCGCTCGTCGACCAGGTCTGTATCGACATCCCGCACCGGCAGTGGCAGGACGAGGTGGCGTTCTGGTCGGCGCTCACCGGCTGGGCGGCGCAGGAGAGCGGCTCGGCGGAGTTCCTCCGGCTAGCGGTTCCCGACGCGCTGCCGCTGAGGCTGCTCCTGCAGCGCCGTGACGACGACGGCGGCCCGGTGCGGGCGCACCTCGACCTGGCGGCCGACGACCCGGCCGCCGAGGTCGAGCGGGTGCGTGCCCTCGGCGCGAGCCGTCGCCACGACGGCGCCGGGTGGACGACCCTGCTCGACCCGACCGGGATGGAGTTCTGCATCACCGACCGCCGGCCGTGACAGGCACAACGCCGGCTCAGCATGCTGCGCGCAGCTTCTGCAGCAGCGGCCCGGCGGCCTCGGCGAGGAACCGGTCGCACGAGTCGCCCCCGACCTGGACCAGGGCCACGTCGGTGAACCCGGCCTCCCAGAACGGCTGGACCTTCTCGACGATCTCGTCGAGGTCCGGCCCGCACGGGATCGTCTCGGCGACGTCCTCGGGACGGACATACTTGGTGGCGCCCGCGAAGCCGTTGGTCGTGGGCAGGTCGGAGTTGACCGCCCAGCCGCCGGCGAACCAGCGGAACTGGTCGTGGGCCCGCTTCACGGCGGTCTCCCGGTCGGGGTCCCAGCAGATCGGGATCTGGCCGACCGCGCGACCCTCGGCGGGGATCGACGGGGCGCCGTCGGTGTCGTTCCAGGCGGAGATCAGCGACGCGTCCGGCTCGGTGGCGATGAGGTGGTCGGCCAGCGGGGCCAGCGAGGCGATCGCGACCTCACCACCGACCGCGACGCCGATCTCGGGCGGGTCGTCCGGCAGTGACCAGAGCCGGGCCGAGTCGACCCGGTAGTGCTCGCCGTCGAAGGTGACCAGGTCGCCGGTGAACAGCTCGTGGATGATCTCGATGGCCTCGACGAGCATGTCGTGCCGCTTGTCGACGCTGGGCCAGCCGCGCCCGACGACATGCTCGTTGAGGTTCTCCCCGGCGCCGAGCCCGAGGGTGAACCGCCCGTCGGCGAGCAGCTGCAAGGTCGCGGCCTTCTGGGCGACCACCGCGGGGTGGTAGCACAGGATCGGACAGGTGACGTAGGTGTAGAGGCCCACACGTTCGGTGGCATGGGCGACCGCCCCCAGGACCGTCCAGGCGTACGGCGCGTGCCCCTGGCTCGACAGCCACGGGAAGTAGTGGTCGCTGGACACCTCGAAGTCGAAGCCGACCTCCTCGGCGCCGACCGCCTGTCGCACGAGCGACTTCGGGTCGCTCTGCTCGGTCATCAGGGTGTAGCCGAAGCGGGTGCCGGAAGCTGTCACCGTCGGGCCGTACCCGCCAGCGCGGCCCGGATGCGGTCGGCGGGGATCTTCAGCACCTCCCGGTCCCAGGTCAGCAGCCCGTTGATCTCGACCTCGACGTCGGACAGCTGGGTGTAGACCGTGGCGGCCAGGCCTCGGGCCACCGCAGGCGCGACCTCGTCCCGGTGCAGGGCCTCGAACGCCGTGGCCAGCGCCTCGGGCGAGCCGAGCTTGCGGTAGCCGAAGCTCCTCCTCGGCCGCCAGACGTGGTCGCGGACCTTGAGGCTGTAGCCGCCGTACTCGTCCAGCGCCAGCACGCGCCGCCGGGCTCGCCGGCCCGGAACCGGGACGGGGAGCCGGTCGGGGAGCCGGACGGGCATCCGGAAGGGGATCCCGTAGCAGTGCAGCGCCCGGATGTCGCCGCCGCCCTGGTCGATCCACCCGCTGGCGTGGTCGACCTGTCGCGTGGGGTCGAGCCGGGACACCTCGCGGGCGACCGCATTGGCGTCGAACTGGCCCCAGCCCTCGTTGAACGGCACCCAGACCGCGATCGAGACGACGTTGCCCAGCAGCCGGATCGTCTCGCGCAGCTCCGCGCGGAACTCCTCCCGGCCGGCGGCGTCGCCGCGGGCGAAGACCGAGTGCCACCGGTCAGGGAGCCAGGGCTTCTGCACCCGCCGCCGGTTGGGTCCCCGGTGCATCACCATGCTGCGGTAGCGGCCACCACCGTTGACCATGTCCTGCCAGACCAGCATCCCGATCCGGTCGCAGTGGGCATACCAGCGGAGCGGCTCGACCTTCACGTGCTTGCGCAGCATGTTGAAGCCGCAGGCCTTCATCGTCTCGATGTCGTGCACCATGGCCGCGTCCGAAGGCGGCGTCAGCAGCCCGTCGGGCCAGTAGCCCTGGTCGAGAACGCCGACGTGCTGGTAGGGCTCGCCGTTGAGCAGCAGCCTCGGGTGACCGTCCGCGTCCGCTCCCACGCCGAAGCTCCGCAAGGCCGCGTACGACGTCACTCGGTCGGCGTCCTCGCCGGTTCCGAGGATTACGCCGACGTCGTAGAGGAAGGGGTCCTCCGGCGACCAGGCACGCACCTCCGGGAGCGCGATCCGCGCTGCCCGGTTGGTGCGGGTCGACCTCGAGCGGCCCGCGACGGTGATCTCGACCGGGGCGTCGACAGCCGACGCCACCGTGACCTCGAGAGTGCCGTCCGCGAGCCGGGGGACGATCCGGAGCGAGTCGACGTACGCCTCCGGGACCGCCTCGAGCCACACCGTCTGCCAGATGCCCGACTGTGCGGTGTACCAGATGCCACCCCGGTCCAGGCGCTGCTTCCCGCGCGCGTGCACCCCGGTCTCCGACAGGTCGCGCACCCGCACCTCGAGCAGCGACCCCGACGAGACACC